>CAJCIP010000049.1 GCA_903970445.1 Verrucomicrobia bacterium Tous-C9LFEB
TTATCCAACTCCTTCTGATGGTCTGCATCCGGTCCCATCGCGGGTGTCAGGCCGCGCGCTTCGGCAAATGGCTTCAGAGAAGCGCTCATCTTGGTGTGTTCGGTAATCATTTTCGTTGCGAATGCCTTCACGGCTGGATTCGCGGTCTTCGTTTCCGCCAGCTTGCTCAGCGCCATCTCGTTCTGGTCGGACTGAGACGCCATCGCCAGGAACTTCTTGTCATCTTCGGTCGCCGCCTTCGCGCTGGCTGTAACAGCCAGGGAAGCGCAAGCGAGCATTGCACAGCAGGATAATTTCATTGTCTTGTTCATCATGATCTCCAAGGGTCGGCCCGGGGCCGCACGGAAACTATGACCCGAACAGACTCGCTTTGCGTTGTATGTGCACCCTGCGTCCAAACGGCAAAATGCTAATCTAATAGATAGCGCCTAAGACCTCGGGAGTCGGGGTTCAAGCATGCAGCGCGACAGGAACATCGATGTGTTGAGCTGGAGCACCCGTCAGGGCGGCTCACAAAACGCCGGCGCAAGCGAAACCGTTCTGCAGCGGGAAAGCTAAGCAAGCACCAGCTTGCACAAGGAAAGCATCATGCCAAAAGAGGGAATCCACCCCAGCTACGCCGAAACCAACGTGAAGTGCGCCTGCGGCAACAACTTCAAAACGCGCTCCACCCACAAGGGCGACATCGTCGTCGAAATCTGCTCCGCCTGCCACCCCTTCTTCACCGGCAAGCAGAAGCTGGTCGACACTGCCGGCCGCATTGAACGCTTCCGTCGCAAGTTCGCCGCAACCGACGCGAAGAAGGCCGAAACCGCCGCAAAGTAAGTTCAAGCAACGTCAGCAAGACCGAAGGCCTCCGCACACCGGAGGCCTTCGTTTTGCCCCTGCATCGTGTGGACCGATGCCGTTCACTCATAACACTGTCATCTCGACCGGAGCGCCGCAGGCGCGCAGTGGAGAGACCCTGTGTTTCGACTCCGAAGCTGCGGCTGCATGCGCACACAAGACTCGCCAACAAGGGCCACCTTCAGTTAGCCCGTAACAATCTGTTGAGACTGAACCCCAAATGCTTGTCATCCTGAGCTGAAGGCGAGGACCTGCTTTCCTATCCAGGTCAGCCCTCAACGCACCAAACGGAAGGGGCCATCTTCAGATGGCCCGAAAAGCTTCCCTCAAAGAAAAAGGGGGCTGGCGACTTCAGTCGCCAGCCCCCTACACATCGCAAGCATTCACTAATACCCGCGGTAATATCGCGGCCCATATGGATACACATACATCGGCGGAGGCGGCGGCGGGTAGTGGTACACCACCGGCTGCTGCACAATCACAGGCTGTTGCTGTTGCACAATCACAGGCGCGGGCTGTTGGATGATGTACACCTGCGGCGCTTGAGCCTGCTGCACAGGCGCATACTGCATTGGCTGGTACTGAGGTTGCGGCTGCGGAGCATAGCTCTGCTGCACCGGCTGCGGAGCGTAGTTGCGCTCCACGGGTGCCGGCTCACGATAGCTCTGGTAAGTCGGCTCGTCGGGAGTCGTGCGCGAAACCAGCGCCGGCGTGCGCACCGCATTTTCCATCGGTGTCGGGATACCGAAATCGTCCAGCACCTTCAGCGTCAGCTTAGTTTCCGCCGGCAGAACGGGCGTTGGTCCACGGCGCGGAAGGTTGATCAGGTCAATCGGCCAGAGCACGGGAATCAGCCACTCGACGGTATCGCGCGTCGGATGTCCGGTTCCGTGGATACGGCCTTCTTTGTCCACCGGATACTTGGAGGTCGTCGCCACCACTCGCGCTGAAATCGGCACGACCGTGTCCGGCTGCACCACCAGGCGGTCGAACTTCAGCTCCATCCAGCCCTTGCCAACGAAGTGGCCCGGATCCTTGTATTCGGCAAACTGACCGATGAGGTAGCTGCCGTACGGAAAGCTGTTGCGGCCAAACTTTTCCGTGTGGCTCAGCTGGCACATCACCGGATCGCCGATGTTTTGCGTCTTCGAAGAAATCTTGCCTTCGGCAATCATGCAGGAAATAACAGAACCGGCCGGCACGAGCTGGTCCGCAAGGGCGGAAACTGGTGCGGCAAGAAGCAGAAGTGTACAGATCAGTTTGCCCTTCAAGGGGACCCCCGTAAAGCCGGTGGCGTCGATGGTCGAAGCCGGTTGAACTGCATGGCGCGTGCAACACTCTGGCGACCGAGTGTCGCCTGGCACACGGCGGGGGAGCGCCATTTGCCAAAGGACTCGAAGAGTACTCAGCTTCGCTGTTTCTCGCTGGAGTTGTCCATCACCAGCCCGTGTTACGGCTGGCTTCTCCCGGCGATATCTGGCGAAACAAACCACAAAAGACACGACCGGAGTCATGCCTTAAAGCAAACGTACAAAGGACCCGACTGTTAAAACTTGCTGATAGTGAACGTAACAAACACACCTAATTTGCAGAAGTTGCGCGGTCGCGCAAAATTTTTTTCAAAATGAACTTTGTTGGCCGTGTTAACCGCGCACCGGGCTGCTTCGTTGTTTCGGGTACAGATCCGAGACAGAGAAGGAGTTTCAATGACGAAAACAAAACGAGTGCATGTGTGGCTACTGGCAGCAATGCTGGCTTGCCTGTTCCCGGCAGCAAAAATTTACGCGCAGACGGCGACGCCTCCCGCCGGAAGCGTGACCGATCCCGCCGCAACAGACGCAACACGGGAACAATTACTGACGCTGCTGCGCGTGAGCCCGACGTTGACCGCAGTCGTTGCCTCAGACCCGTCGCTGCTGGGAAACCAGGAGTATGTTGCGAAGTCGAACCCCGATCTTGCAAAGTTCCTGGCACAGCATCCGGAGATCGGTCGCAACCCGGACTTCTACCTCTTCGCGGACATCCATTCGCGCGGGCCAAATCGGGTGGACGCTCTCGAGCGCCGCATCTGGACCGGCGAAGCCGAGCCTCTTCGCAATGATTCTGCCTACCGCATCGTCGATGAAATTGTGCCGTTCACGATTACGCTTGCCGTGATTGCTGCTTTTGTCTGGCTTATCAAGTTGCTGCTGTCCAACCGGCGTTGGAATCGCGTCTTTCGCCTGCAAACCGACGTGCACGGCAAGCTGATCGACCGCTTCGGTTCCAGCCAGGAGATCTTGACGTATATGCAGACGGACGCAGGCAAACGCTTCCTCGAAGCCGCGCCGATCTCGGTAGACATACAGCAGGAGGAGCGGTGGCCGGCCGTGTTGCAACGCATCCTGGTGCCGTTGACGGCAGGCATCGTGCTGACGCTGCTGGGCGCGGGTCTGCTCTTCTTGCGCCATAGCGTCATCGGTGCCGAAACCGCTCTGCTGATCTTCGGCGTCGTGGCTCTGATGCCCGGCCTTGGCTGTATCATTGCCGCTGGCATCACCTGGGTACTGGCACAACGGCTGGGGCTGATGCCCTCCGCAATCCGGAACGGGCAGTGAGTTGGCCATGCAACGCTGGCAGCCGGAGACACAATCATGAGCTGGAACCAGGCCATTCTCGAAGCGCAGCCCGCAGCGGCGCCTGCCGTTGCTTCGCCTGCCATGGATAGCGCGGAATTTACGGCGTTCTATGAGCGGTCCGCGCGGCCGCTGTGGGCCTACCTGCTGCGCTGCTCAGGCGATCCCGCGCTCGCCGAGGACCTGATGCAGGAAGCCTACGTGCGTTTCCTCGGCGCGACGCAACCTGCGAATGCCGACATCGCGGCTCGCCGCTATCTGTTTCGCATTGCCACCAACCTGCTCCGCGACCATTGGCGGCGTCCAAAAGCGTCCTCGTTGGAAGATCTCCCAGAGAGCTTCTTCGCCGCCGGCACAAGCGCCGACGAAATGGCTGTGCAGCAGCAACTGGCGCGGGCGATGGGCCAAATGCGGCCGCGTGACAGGCAGATTCTTTGGCTGGCGCATGCGGAAAGCTACTCGCATCACGAGATCGCCGAAATCACCGGCCTCGCAACAGCAAGCGTGCGCCTGCTGCTCTTTCGCGCCCGCAAACGCATGCGCAAGCTGATGGAGGGCTCGCGATGAAAACTTGCCCGCAGAAAACAGAAGTGGAGCAGGCGGTGCGCTCCGGCCAGTGGCCTCTTGGCTGCGCCGCGGAGCTGCGCGAGCATGTTGCCTCCTGCGAGCAGTGCGCCCACGAAGCAAGACTGCTCTCCGCTTTCGCAACGACACGTGAGAGCGCAATGCGCACAGCTCCGGCGCAGAGCGCGGGCCTTCTATGGTGGAGAGCGCAACTACGCCGTCGCCATGAAGCGATGGAGCGGTTAGAGCGCCCCGGACTCGCCATCCCCACGGCAACCATCGCCGCCAGCACCATCCTGCTAATCGCGGTGCTCGCCACCGCATGGAAGCGCATCGATTGGTCGCGACTTATAGCGGCGTGTGCGCCGGCCGGGTGGAACGTATGGATGGTCACTGCCGTTGCCGCGCTGCTCTGTGGGTTTGCGTTAGTCGCTGCGATCGTGGGGCTACCCGACAAGCGCGGGTAGATTTGGAAGCCATGTTGCTAAAAATCTCTGATCAAGCGCACTGTATCGTGGCTGCATGGTCCTGGCCGGTCGTGTTCGACAACTGATGATTGGTATCGTGCTGTTGCCTTCTACACAGCTATTAACACTTGCTATTGGTGCGCAGCAGCCGGCGTCTGCAACTCCACGTCCCATAGCAACGCTCGCGTTCGATGTTGCGGCGGTGCGGCTGAGCAAAGAAGGGGACCCGAGTTCCAACGTTCCTTTGGGTCCTGGCAATGTCTACGTTTCCAGCCATGGCATTCTGAGCGCGAAGAACTTCCCTCTGCTCACCTACCTGGTGTTTGCCTACAAACTCACCGACTATCAACAAGAAGCCATCGAGTCGGCCGCGCCGGGCTGGGTCCTCAATGACCACTACAGTATTGAGGCACGCACCGAGAAAGTCGATGTCACAAAAGACGAGCTTCGCATCATGATGCGCGCGCTGCTGGCAGAGCGGTTCAAGCTGGCCGCCCACTATGAGCAGCGCGTGGTACGGGTGTTTGCTTTGAAGATGGTCAAGGCTGGCGTGTCAGGCCCGAAGCTTCAGCCACATCCAAGCGAAGCTATCTGCTATAGCCCCGGCTCCAGGACGACTACCGCCGATGGCAAGCCTCGTGAAACACCTTTGCAATCGCAAAAAGGCGGATTCCCAGCAGTGTGCAACGGCATTCTGGGCCTGCCTGCCAGTGCTCAGGATCGCTACAGCTTTGGAGCGGCCAACGTGCCGATGAGTCTGATTGCAAGCGCGTTATCGAGCTGGGGGAACCTTGGACGTCCTGTTGTCGATCAGACTGGGCTCACCGGAACCTATGACTTTGTGATGGACTACACACCGGATCCTCGACCGTCCTACGCAACCGTCGATTCCGACGGACCAGGCTTTCAGGAAGCATTGAAACAGCAACTTGGCCTGAAGCTGGAAGCCCAACGGGCTCCCGTGGAGTTCCTAGTGTTGGATCATGTCGAACGTCCTGATGCAAATTGATTCCGGATGAGAAATCAATGTCGTCTATCTCGCTTAAAGATTTTGTAAAAATATGCCACGATCCGGCAGGGTGTCTCATGTCTCGATCCTGAGACATGGGCTGAAGGATTTCAGCGCTTCGCAAGAGCGAGCGTTCGCCCAGAACCGGATCGCAATCGTGGCACGGTGCGAATGTCGCTGTCATACCCAATTTCCCAAGTGTAGCGCTCTGTTTTGAGGGCCAAAGGCCCGACTCATACCAGCCCAGGCCGAGTCGGGGACCCCGGCGGATGCTTCTGTCCGCTGGGGTGAGAAAGGCCTGGGTAAAAGTTGCAAAGCACCTCAAGCGTTGAAGGCGCGACTCATAACGTTCAGAGCTGCGCGCGAGTTGGATATAGGTTCTTTGCTGCTCTGAAGCGCAGATTGTCTTCCGCAATCCAACCGTATCGCAGTGAAGAACTGTTTTGAATACGGTAAGTCCATTGATACAGCAACTTGAAATTCCTAGGCTAGAAGCTATGGAAGTCCACTTCTCACCGGAACAAGAAGCACAACTTTCACAGCTTGCCGCCCACACGGGTACGGACGCGGAACGACTGGTCAAGGACGCTGCTCTGCGACTGGTCGATGAAACAGTCCAGTTTCGCGCCGCCGTTTGTGAGGGTATTCAGCAGGCTGCCCAGGAAGAGTTCTTGATCGACGACCAGGTGGGCGGATGGCTTGAGAGTCAAGAGCGCCGTTAATCGCATTCGCCGAACGCGTTTCCTTCTATGGCTTACAAAGCATTTCTATCTACATCGGAAGTGGGCGCACCAAAAGTTTCGTTTAGCGCGCGTTTATAGTCTTCAGACTCCCACTCCTCCGGATCGTAGCTTAGACCTAGCATTGCAGAAGCAGCCTCTGCTACTCGATATTTGAGCTCAGGCGAGTCAAGAAGCGGTCGCAATATAGGAAGCAGCCGTACGTCGCGACGTTTACCTAGCCCCACCAGAGCTTCTTCACGCACATCTTCGTCAATGTCATTCGTTCTTTCAAGAAGCGCTTCACGTATTTGCGCCGAATCCGCGCTTCCTTGTACCCCAAGTCCGAACACTGCCCAATCTCGAACATCGGCGTCCTCATCCCGAACCAAATCGAGTAAATATTCGATAGCCTTGGCGTCATTTGCGAAGCTCCCCAAGGAAAAAGCCACGGAGAACCTGACATTGGAATCCGCATGCTTCGCGTATGGAACGATGATGGGAATCGCGGAAGGGTCTGAAATATGTCCCAGCGCTGAGATGGCGCTATCCAAAACCATCGGGTCATTTTCACGCTTGAGCATTGTAGTAATCAGATCAAACGCTTCATCGCGATATACCCATGTCGGTTTGGCTTGCGGAGTCTCTGGGGGCAGCCTCAACTGAGCGAGAATAGCTGCTCCTCGCGCCCTCTGCTTTGGTTCGCTCGCGTCAAGCCATCCGGCAGCGATCTCGAAGATCTCTCGGCATCCATTTCTCCGAAGTTCAGTAACCGCATCCCAAGGCGCTTTATCCTCGTATTCGCCACTGAGAGTTTGGTCAAAGAGTTGCCGTACTCGCTCGGAGGTCATAGCGCTGCCCTAGCAATCTAGTGCTACCAAACCTTGCAAGTCGGCACATGCACCATAGGCTGCCCCACCTTGCACCCAAACGCCTTCTGAAACTCGGGCAGGTTTGACACCACACCATTGATGCGCGCAAACCCGGGCGAGTGCGGATTCGTTGCCGCGCTCAGCCGCAGGTTTTCTGGCCGCTGGTTCTCGCAAGCCCATTGCGCCATGCCGACGAAGAACCGCTGGTCCGGCGTAAAGCCGTCCACGGTCTTTAGGTCTTGACCAGCTGTCTGCTTCTTCCACGCCATATACGCCAGCAGCGTGCCGCCGAGATCGGCAACGTCTTCACCGCTGGTCAGCTTCGACGTGATGTGAATGTCGTCGACCACCACGTAGCCCGCATACTGGTCGCGCACACAGTTGATGCGGTCCTCAAATCCCTTCGCGTCCGCCGGCGTCCACCAGTCGCGCAGGTTGCCCTTTGAGTCGAACTGCCGCCCCTCATCGTCAAAGGCATGCGTCAGCTCATGGCCAATGGTTGCGCCCGTGTTGCCGTAGTTCGGCGCGTCGTCCATCTTCGGGTCGTACAGCGGTGGCTGCAGCACGCCTGCAGGGAAATTGATGTCGTTCATCTGCGGATTGAAATAGGCGTTCACCGTCGGAGGCGTCATGCCCCACTCGTTCAAGTCCACCGGCTTGCCGAGCTTGTTCCATTGCCGAGTCTCTTCAAACTGCTGCGCGCGCAGCACATCGCCAAAATAATCGTCCGGCTTCACCGTCAGAGCGGTGTAGTCGCGCCAGTTCTCCGGATAGCCAATCTTGTTTCGAATCGCGTGCAGCTTCCGCAGCGCCTCGGTCTTCGTCTCCGGACTCATCCACGTTAGCCCTTGGATCTCCTGGCCCATCGCCGTCTCGATCTGCTCGGTCATGTGCTGCGTCTTGGCCTTCGTGTCGGCCGTGAACGTGCGCGCCACAAACTCCTGCCCGAGTGCTTCACCAAGATCGCGATCCGTCCTGCGTACACAGGTCTTCCAGCGCGGCGGCATCTGCTTCACACCGCGAAGCGTGTTCGCATAGAAGTCAAAGTTCGCTTGCTCGAACGGTTTCGCAAGATACGGCGCCGACCCCGACAGCAGATGGAACCGCAGATATGCGCGCAGGCTGTCCACTGGCTCCGTCGCCAGCTCAGCCTGTACCGCCTTCATAAACTCCGGCTGCGACACATTCAGCTTCTTCACACCCGGCGCGCCCTGCACCCTGAAGTACCGCGCCCAGTCAATCGAAGGCGTCAGCCCCGAAAGCTCCGCAAGCGTCATCATGTGATACGTCTTATGCGGGTCACGGCGCTCCACCCGCGTCAACGATGCCTTTGCTAATGCCGTCTCAATGCGCAGGATGGAGTCGGAATCCGCTTTCGCCTGCTCGGGCGTCTCACCCTCGAGCGCCAGCAGCGCCTGAATATAGTCCACATACTGCTCGCGCAACGTCACGCTTTTCGCGTCTGTCTTCAGGTAGTAGTCGCGGTCCGGCAGCCCAAGCCCGCCTGCTTCCAACGCCACAATAATCACGGACGAGTCCACTGCATCCTGGTCCGTGCCCGAGCGAAAGAAGCCTGCCCCGGGGTAGCGGTGGTGCAGATTCGTAATCGCAGCAACGAGCTCCTCACGCGTCCGCAAACCATTCAGCCCAACAATCGCCGGCTGAATCGGTCCCACACCCGCCGCATCGATGGCCGCGGTGTTCATGCAGCTCTCGAAAAAGTCGCCGACCTTCTGCTGCACCACCGTGCGGGTAGCGCCCGGTTTGGCATCCTCCGTCAATATGCCCCACAGGAACTGCTGATTGTCGTTGGTCAGCTTGCCATAGACACTCCACGCCGCCTGGTCCGGCGGAATCGGATTGTGGGTGATCCATCCACCGCAGGAAAACTTGTAGAAGTCCACACAAGGATCAACCGCCCGGTCCAGGTTCGTCAGATCGAGCGAAGGCGAATACGGCATGGCCGTCAGTGGCTGCGGCGCACTCTGCGCCAACACATGGCCAGCACCCAAAACGCCGGCACACACCAGCGCAGCCGTCTTCAAAATCACTCGCATCGCATATCTCCTGATTAGAAGTCCATCGTATAACGCACCAGGTAGGGTGGACACCCCGGGGCGCACTAGGCTCTCAGGAAGCGGAAGGGGCCATCTTCAAGTTGTTCTTGATACCAGCTGCGAACGGGAAGGAGCCATCTTTAGATGGACCGCAGAGTCCAGCCTCAGCTTGGTCATCTTGACGCTGAGCGCAGCCGAAGCAAAAGGACTATTTCTTTACTATGCGAGGGAATCTTCCGTAACATGCGAACGGAACGGGCCATCGTTAGATGGCCCGCAACAGGCATTCAAATCAAAGAGGGCCGACACTTTTAGTTGCGGCCCTGATAGCGCCAAAGGCGCGGCTGCATACCAGCCTGGGGCGCAGCCCCAAGAATAGGGCCATTCAGAAAGATAGGGCTGAAGGCCCGGCCCATCCCGCCATAATCGCTCTCTTGACACGTCCGGTAATATAAGAAGGAGGCGAATCTACAATCAGCCCGAAAGCCCGACGGACTTTCCGTGTACTTTGCCCGAACCTATCGCCCCTATTATGAAGACTTTGAGCCAAAAGTCAGGGGGTGGGGGTATCCTCTGCTATACTGGTCGCTGTTGTAAATCGCAGTATTCTCAGCAGGAAATCCAATGCCAAAGTTGAAAACCCACTCGGGCGCTGCAAAGCGCTTCAAGAAGACCGCTAGCGGCAAGTTCAAGCGCGGACAGACGAAAATGCGCCACATCTTGACCTCGAAGACGAATCAGACCAAGAGCAAGTTGAGCCGCATCGTCCTGGTCTCCGTTGCCGATACGCCAAAAGTCGCCCGGATGCTTCCTTACGCCTAATGCGTAGTGAAGAGTAGATTAGTTTTCGGGACGAGCAGTTCCGGCAGGAACAAAGGGTCAGCAAGCGTCAGGCCCCTCGGCAAAGCAATAGCCAGCCGATACCAGCCCCGAAGCAGTAGCGAGTGAAGAGGTCACCTTACCTCCAGCCGCGCAAACGAAAGACGCAAAAGGAGAACACGATGCCTCGTGTAAAACGCAGTACTAAACGTAGCGACCGCCGCAAGAAAATCCTCAAGCGCGCCAGCGGCTACTTCCTCACCAAATCCAAGCTCTACCAGGCAGCCCAGGAAGCCGTTGAACGCGGCCTCAAGTTTGCCTACATCGGCCGCAAGCAGAAGAAGCGCCAGTACCGCTCCCTCTGGATTGTGCGCATCGGTGCCGCGGCCAAGCTGAACGGCATGAGCTACTCCACCTTCATCAACGGCCTCAAGAAGGCCGGCGTAGGCCTCGACCGCAAGATCCTGGCCGACATCGCCGCCAACGACACCGCCGGCTTCACCGCTCTCGCCACGCAAGCGAAGGGCGCACTGCAGCAGACCAAGGCTGCATAAGTGACACCTATCCACCTATGCGATTGAGGCGTATGGGCTGCTGCCCTCCACGCCTCAATCTCATTTGCACCCCTTGCTTAGCTAAGCTAGATTAGCAGCAGGGGCCTGCATGACGGCGACAATCTTCGAAGCGAAGACCAACCTTTCTGAACTGATTCGTAAGGCTCAGAAAGGTGAGAAGGTGATCATCACGGCTGGCCGTGAGAAGACACCGGTCGTAGAACTAACGCCCGTTACGCCCAAAAAGTACAAGCGTCTAGGAGCCTTAGAAGCACCCGGTTATGAGTTGGGTGATGCTTTCTGGGAGCCGCTGCCTGAGGAAGAGTTGAAGCTATGGGAGGGAAGCGGAGACGATAATTCATGCGAGTCTTGATCGACACCCACGTTCTGATCTGGGCCATCTTAGATCCACGTAAGCTCAGTTCGAACGCTGCTGAGATCATTGTCGATGAGACCAACGAGATTCTCGTTTCTGCTGTCTCAGCATGGGAGATCTCAAACAAGGTCCGCCTAGGCACGCTGGATCATGTCAAAGATTTGGAACGCAACTTTACCTACACCGTCACGGAAATGGCTGGTTACACCTTATTACCTATCGAGGCAACAGACGCACTTCGTGCAGGCCGCTTGCCTGGTAAGCATCGCGACCCGTTTGACCGCATGATCGCAGCTCAAGCTTTGGCCGCCGACATTCCCGTTATCAGCGTCGACGCGAAACTCGATGCCTTCCATGTGCAACGCATCTGGTAATCCCCTTCATCGGGGGCTTGAGCCTAAGTTGCGTGGTACAAGGAAGCATGGCTCGCTTCCATTTGTCCGTGTGCGCTTGCGCACTGTTCGCCAGTACTGCATTCGCGCAGCAGACTCCTTCTGAAACAGCCAAACCAGATAGCAAGCCGCCGCAAACACTGGCACAGCGCACCGCGATGATGCAGCACATGCCGGGCATGTTAGGCCTTGACTGGGATAGCAGGGCCGGCAAGGTATACCTCGAAGTACCGATGGGCGCGGACGCCACGCACACACGCTCCTCAGACTTCATCTATTCGCTAAGCCTCGTGCACGGCGCTGGCTCGAACGACCTCGGCCTTGATCGCGGCCAAATTGGCGGCGTTGGGGAAGGCGGTTCGAGCACGCTGGTGCACTTCCAACGCAGCGGGCCGAAGGTTCTGCTGCTGCAGCCTAACGAAAGTTTCCGCAGCTCCGCGACCGATCTCGCCGAACAAGCAAGCGTTCACGAAAGCTTCGCCGAAAGCGTGATGTGGGGCTTCAAAGTTGATGCCGAGGCACCCGATGGAACCGTGCTGCTCGACGCCACAGATTTTTTCGTTCGGGACGCGCGCGGCGTTGCTGATGTTCTCACGCGCATGCAGCAGGGAAGTTATAAATTCGACGCCAGCCGCTCTGCCGCTGTGCCGGAGCAAATCAAAGCCTTCCCAAAGAACGTTGTCGTTGAATCCATCATCACCACAGCAACCGACGGTCCGGTGCGCGGCCGCTATGTCCGCGACGTAACGCCCGATCCTCGCGCTGTAACAGTGCATGAGCGCCAGATGTTCGTCGCGCTTCCCGAAGCCGGTTACACGCCGCGCCGCTACTCGCCGCGCTCCGGATATTTCGCGGACGCGAGCTACCGCGATTACAGCGTGCCGCTCGGCCAGACGATGGAGCAGAACTTCATTGCCCGCCATCGCCTCATCAAGAAAGACCCAAACTGCAAAGCTCGTTGCGAGACTGTGCAGCCCATCCAGTACTACGTGGATCGCGGCGCGCCTGAGCCCATTCGTTCAGCGCTCGTGGAGGGCGCGCGGTGGTGGGACCAGGCGTTTCAAGCCGCAGGCTGGGCTCCGGGAACATTCAAGGTGGATGTCCTGCCGGAAGGCGCGGACCCCATGGATGTCCGCTACAACATCATTCAGTGGGTGCATCGTTACACGCGTGGCTGGAGCTACGGCGCCTTCATCGCCGACCCTCGCACCGGCGAAATCATCAAGGGCCAGGTCACGTTGGGCAGCCTTCGCGGTCGCCAGGACTACCTGATCGCGGAAGCGCTGCTGTCACCGTATGTTTCCGGCAAGCCCGATCCTCGCAGAGATCCCAAGAACGACCGAGCGCTGCAGATGGTGTTGCAGCGTATACGCCAACTTGCTGCACACGAAACAGGCCACACGCTTGGTCTGGCTCACAACTTCGCAGCGTCCAGCTTTCCGCATGACCCAAACACGACAGGCTCTGTCATGGACTACCCGCATCCATTGGTGATTCTTGGCAAAGACGGCGTGCCCGACCTGAGTCACGCGTATCCGGTGAACATCGGGCTATGGGACAAGGTTGCGATCGACTACGGCTATCGCGAGTTCGATCACGACGGCAAGGTGGCTGAGAATCCAGCGGAGCTCGACGCGATTCTTCGCGCCTCAGAAAAGCGCGGGCTGGTCTTCATCACCGATGAGGACGCTCGCCCGCTCGGTTCCGCGCACCCACACGCACACCTGTGGGACAACGGTGTCGACCCTGCCGATGAGCTGAATCGCGTGCTGACGATTCGTGCTGCGGCGCTCGCGCGTTTCGGTGAAGCCGCGGTTCCTCCTGGCACGACGCTGGCGCAACTGGAAGACACGCTTGTTCCGTTGTATCTGTTCCATCGCTACCAAACAGAAGCAGCGGCCAAAGAGATCGGTGGCCTCGACTACCGCTACAGCGTTCGCGGCGACGGTCAGATGCTTCCGGAGATCGTCTCAGGTGCAGAGCAGCGCAAGGCGCTCGCGGCAGTTATGAAGACTCTCTCGCCTGAAGTGCTCTCTATGCCGGAATCACTGTTGAAAATCTTTCCTCCGCGCACGCCTGAGCTGCCGCGCACGCAGGAAAGCTTCGCTTCGGAAACAGGCCTCACCTTCGATCCAGTGGCAAGCGCCGAATCCGCGGCGGACCTCACGCTTGCGCTTCTACTCGAGCCTGAACGCGCGTCCCGCCTTGTCGAGTACAACCTGCGCTCCGCTGATTCGCCCTCCTTGCCATCCGTTCTCGACGAGTTGGCGAAGGCCGTTGCGCAACGCTCCGGAGATCGCACGATCACCTCGGAAACCCAACGAGCCATAGAGACTCGCGCCTACGAGATGATGCTCTCGCTGGCAGCGAACAGCGCCGCATCGAGCGATGCGCGTGCGATCACACGAGCGTTCCTGGTGCAGAAGGCGAAGCAATGGCAGCAGGAAGCCGTGCAGGATCAAACCGAAGCGGCGCACCACGCAGCGCTTGTCGCGCGCATCGAGCAGTTCGAGCGCGAGCCGGAGAAGTTCCTACCGGTAAAGCCGATCGATGCACCGCCAGGAATGCCTATCGGCGACGACGAGGATTAACGCATGCCGAAGCGTCTCACGGCGACCATTCTTCTAGCCTTCGCAGCTCTTCGTCTCGTTGGACAAACAAGCACTGCCGCAGCTTCTGCGGCTGCACCATCATCGCTTCAAATCGCTTTCACCTTCGATGACCTGCCTGCGCACGGTCCGCTCCCTCCAGGCATGGCACGCCCTGATGTAGTGAAAAGCATTCTCGCAACGCTGAAGCGCGAGAAGATGCCTCCGGTGTACGGCTTTATCAACGGCTTCCGCGTGGCGCAGTACCCATACCAGATCCACATCCTGCAGGCATGGGTGGCTGCAGGAAACCCGCTGGGAAATCACACATGGTCGCACCCTGAACTCGACAAGCTATCTGCGACTGCGTACGAAGACAACATCGCCCGCAACGAGCCTCTGCTTCGCAAAGTTGATCCGAGTAGCGACTGGCACTGGTTCCGCTATCCGTTTCTGGAGGAAGGCAACACGCTTGAAAAGCGCGAAGCTGTGCGCGGCTGGCTCGCAGAACATGACTACCGCATCGCGGAAGTCTCCATGGACTTCCAGGATTACCTGTGGAGCGATGTCTACGCGCGTTGCGTTGTGAAGCATGATGACGCAGCCATCCAATCGCTGCATGACAGCTATCTCTCTTCGGCAGACGAATCGATCCGCGTCTACCGCGAACTAGCCCGGAAGCTCTACGGCCATGATGTTCCCTACATTCTCCTGATGCACGTCGGCGCGTTCGATGCGCGCTTGCTGCCGGAACTGCTCGCGTTGTTTCGTTCGCGCGGATTCTCATTCGTCACGCTACAGGCGGCGATGTCTGATCCCAGCTATAGCTTTGATCCGAAAGTGACGGAGGAGGGCGGCACAACCTTCAATGAGTACGTAGCGGCCGCGCGCACGATCGAAGCCCCTAGCGTGACAGATCGCGAAAAAGAGCTGGACGCCATGTGCCGCTAACCGTGCGCACATACCGGCGCACGGCGAGGCATCGGATATCCTTGAGAGATGGCCGCAACGGATTCTGGATCCTCGACACAACCGTCGTACAAAGCTTCCGACGGGAAGCACCAACGGCCCGCATTTGAATCGTGGGGCCGCTACCCGGAGTACGAAGCAGACATCCGTGACCTGCATTGGCAGAGCGACTTTCCTCACGCCATGGAAGGCGTACACAACGGTGCCTTGCCGGTAGGCATGGGCCGCAGTTACGGCGACGTTTGCCTTCTGAAAGACGGCACCCTGCTGCGTACCACAGGCATGGACAGGCTGCTTGCATTCGACACGACGACCGGCTTGCTCACCGCCGAAGCGGGCGTGACGCTTGCGCAGATTCTTGATTTTGCCGTGCCGCGCGGTTTCTTTCTGCCGGTCACACCTGGCACGAAGTATGTGACGCTTGGCGGCGCCATCGCCAACGACATCCATGGCAAGAACCACCACATCGCCGGAACCTTCGGCAACCACGTCACGCAATTCGAGCTGGTGCGTTCCGACGGCGCACAAATGCTCTGCACGCCGACAGAGAATCCGGATTTCTACGCCGCGACCATCGGCGGCATGGGCCTTACGGGTGTCATCACGTGGGCGCAGGTGCGTCTAAAACCAATCGTCAGCCGCATGGTGGACTATCAGGGAATCCAGTTCCACGGTATCGACGAATTCCTGGACCTGACGCAGCAATCGCAGAGCATCGAGTACACCGTGAGCTGGATCGACGTGACCTCGACCGGCAAGAATTTTGCCCGCGGCATCTTTATGCAGGGCGATCACTCCCAGGTACCTGCGCCGCTGAAAGTCTCGTCCAAGCCAAAGCTGGTGTTCCCCATGGAGCTGCCGGGATGGGCGCTCAACGGCACGACCGTCGGCTTGTTCAACACGCTGTTCTTCAACAAGCAGATCAAGTCTCGCGTCAGCACATTGCAGGATTACGAGCCCTTCTTCTATCCGCTGGATGCAGTGCTGAAGTGGAACAAGATGTATGGCAAGCGCGGCCTGCTGCAGTTCCAGTACGCCATACCGTGGGAGTACGCCCGAGAAGGCACGATCGCTATCCTGCAGGAAGTTGCAAAGTCTGGGCTGGCGAGCTTCCTTGCGGTACTCAAGGCTTTCGGCGATGTGCCTTCGCCGGGCATGATGAGCTTTCCCAAACCTGGCATCACGCTCGCGCTCGATTTCCCAATCAAGCCGGAGAAGAGCTTCGCGCTGTTTGACCGTCTCGCCGCAATGACCCATGAGTTCGGCGGACGGCTGTACCCTGCGAAAGACGCGCGTATGACAGCCCCGCAGTTCCGCGCGTTCTATCCGCAGTGGGAACGCTTCGCGCGCTACAAAGACCGCGCGCTGACATCCAGCTTCTGGGAGCGCGTCACCGAAGGAGAAGGGGACCGTTGAGCGCAGTCGTCACCCACAGTGCGCAGACACTCGTTCTGAACAGCTCCGAACCGACACTGCCGTTGCGCCGTGCAGTCCCGGTCACGAGCTCGTCCAGCAGTGAAGGCGCGGCGATGCTCTCCCGGCGCATCCTTGTTTTAGGCGCAACGTCCGGCATCGCAGAGGCCTGCTGCAGGCTCTGGGCCGAGCGCGGCGAAACGCTGTATCTTGTCGCACGCAACGCTGACAAGCTCGCTTCGGTTGCGGCGGACCTTCGCACCCGTGGCGCGGCCTTCGTCGAGACAGCGGTTGCTGATCTCGACAACACCTCTGCGCATCCTGAACTCCTTGCGCACGCGATCAACGCGCTCGGTGGTCTGGACATCGCTTTCGTCAGCCTCGGCACACTCGGCGAGCAGCCGAAGGCCGAGCGCAACTTCAACGACGCCGCACAGATCATCCACACCAACTTTGTTGCTGCCGCGAGCCTCCTCACATGGCTTGGCAACTACTGCGCACAACGCCATGCAGGAACGCTCGCTGTGTTGTCCAGCGTCGCCGGCGATCGCGGCCGCAAATCGAACTACGTCTATGGTTCGGCGAAAGCCGGCCTGAGCGCATTCTTGTCCGGCCTCCGCAATCGCATCGACCGCGACGGCGTCCGCATCATGACCATCAAGCCCGGCCCAGTACGAACCGCGATGACCCAGGGCATGAAGGGTCAAGAAAAGTTTGCGGACGTAAACAAAGTCGCGGCCACCATCGTTAAAGGCATCGACCGTGGAGGCGACATCCTGTATGTGCCTGGTATCTGGCGGCTCATCATGCTCGTCATCCGTACAGTTCCCGAACGCGTGTTCAAGAAGACGAACCTTTAGATACCGCTTTGAGCGAATTGTCCTCGGTGTAGCGTTTTCGCTCGGAGGGCCAAGGGCCCAACTTCTGCCCAGGCCGTAGGCCTGGGTAGAAGTGGCAAACACCTCAAGCGCTGAAGGCGCGACTCATCATGCGGCACTATGAGGAAGAAGGTCAGGCAACTGACGCCGTCACATCGAAGCTTCTGCCGAATGGCTGCTACTGCTGCTGTGCGTGCTGCTGCTGTCTCGTCAACGGTGGCGGCTGGTCCGGCAGCGCCTGCGCCTTCTCCACAAGAATGACCCAGTCGTCCGGCACGGGAAGTTCGCGGTCCATAGCCGGAATGCCCTCGGTCGGAGTGACGCGCACGGCGACGCTGAGCTCGCTCTTCGTGCGGCCCCGGAATATGCCGTGAGTCGGTGGCACGTCGGAATAGTCGCGACCGATGGCAGTACGAATGTGGCGATCGCCCGCAACGAGGTTGTTCGTCGGATCGAAGCCCACCCATCCAAGCTCAGGAAGAAACACTTCTACCCACGCGTGAGTCGCGGCACTTTCTGACCGGTCGTGGAATTGTGACCCATGATGCAGGTACCCGCTCACATAGCGGCACGGAATGTTCAGGCGCGAGCGCACAAGCGATGTCATGATGTGCGTGAAATCCTGACAAACACCGCCGCGAGTCGTCAGCGCCAGATCGATCGGCGAATCAGCCTTCGTAGAACGCGGCTTGTAATCGAAGTAGTGATAAAGCTGCTCGTTCAGCCTATGCAGCACAGAGAGCGGATCGTCTCTGCGGCGAAGGTCGAGGTGGTCCGCCAGCGCTTCCAGAGCCGGTGTTGGTGTGGTGAACTCACTGGGCAGCATCATCTCCCAGAAATCTCCCTGCTGCACCAGGCGATCCGCTTCTTCCCACGAGGCCGGAGGCAGCGACTTGGGAATCTCAATGTGCGGCTGCATCTCAACCAGCGCCTCGGCAACGATCACCAACTGGCCATGCTGGCCGGGAATGTCGAAGTGATGCACATGGTTCGACAGATGGTCGCGAAAGCTGAAGACTCGGCATCGCGGGCTCACTGAAAGATGAAACGTCAGGCAGCGCTGGTTTGCGTCCGAACGCGGATGCATCCGGATCTCCATAATGCTTTCGCTGACGGCCGTTTTGTACAGGAACTTCGTGAGATGACGAATCGAGTAATACATGCGGCTCCAAAAACTGCTGGCTTACCCTGCGAGTGCTGCCTGAATCGAGTAGTCCACGTAAAGGCGATAAATCGTTTCGTGTATCACCTGGCACTGCTGGCGAATGTCACGCAGGTACGCCACCACCTTGCCGGCGAGGATTTCATCCACACTCGCAAACGCCAGCGAAGCGCTGAGGCGGCCGGCGATGCGGTGCAAGCCTTCCGCGCGGCTCTTGCCGGCCGTACGCTGGATGCCCTCCAGAGCCGTTTGCAGCGCATCGATGGAAAACCGCAGCGAGTGTGGGAACTCCTGGTCGAGCAGAAGAAACTCGAGTATCCGCTCGGGTGTAAGGTCCGCCGTGTAGACCTTGCAATACGCCTCGAATGCGGTGGCCGAGCGCAACAGTCCCATCCACTCGAGGTATTCATTGCCCTCAGCGGGCCGTCCGGAGTTCTTTGCCCATAGATCGTCGTTGTAAGCCTCGAGCAGAATGGCAATCGATGTGGCGCGTTCCAAAGCACGGCCCACCTGAATGAACTGCCAGCCTTCACCATGACTCATCGTGGAATCAGTGACGCCCTGAAACTGGTGAACAGCTTCCAAAACATGTTGCAGAAAGGCCCCGGAGCTGCCGCCGACCTGGTCCAGTGCCTCAGCCTGCATTGCGCTCTTAAACTCCGGTCGCGTGACCTCAAGATAGAGCGAATTCAAGCGGTGCCACTGCTCGGTAGAAATCTGCTCACGAACGTGGCGCGAGTTTTCGCGCGCACGAATGATGCACGACAGCACCGAGGACTTGTTTTCCGTGTCGAACGTCAGAGACCGCGCCAGAGCATAAGGATCTCCGGTCCATCGAACGCGGCGCGGTCTTCCGAGGGCTTGCAGCACGCGCAGCCACTGATGGTCGGAATTCGTGGAGCTTCCATCGAGCATCAGATTCAGATTCACGTCCAGCAAACGCGTCGTATGCTCCGCACGTTCCAGATAGCGCGACATCCAGTACATTGAATCAGCAACGCGGGACAGCATGCCAGAAACTCCTGCGGTATTTGCGATGGCTTCAACGTCCGAAGCGTACGGCCTTCGTGCTTGAAGCATGGTTTGTCCTGTCTGCCTGATTTGCTCGTGTAAGTGCAGTGTAAGCGAAAGCCCGACCGGACGCTTTCAGGAAGGAGAAGGCGGATGTCACTCCAGACAAAGCGTCTAAGCTAACGAGGGCGAAGTCTCTGTGCAAGCTATATCGAAGTCAAGAAGCGTGCAGTTCGAAAAGCGGCGATGGACGCGTTTGCTCGTCGCGGTCGTACTTCTTGTGTCTGGGTGTAGCTCATCAGTTGCGCAACACAGGCCGATGGACCCGCCCGATAGCAACACTCCTGCGCCCGCCACCGGCCGCTTGCGGCTCTATCTCAAGAACGGCAGCTATCAAATGGTGTTCAGCTACACCGTTGTTGGTGATCGCGTGCGCTACCGAAGCGCGGAACGCAACGGTGCTATGGAAGAAATTCCACTCTCCTTGGTCGATCTTCCTGCAACGGACAAGTGGATCCACGATCACGATCCTGCGGCACGCGCCCAACAAAGCAAGAGCCCGGTTCTAACGCCTGAGCTGCAGAAAGAAGAAGCGGATCGCGCCGCGCGAACACCCGAAGTTGCGCCTGACTTGCGGCTGCCGGAAGAAGACAGCGTGCTTGTGCTCGACACTTTCAATGGCACACCTGAGCTTGTTCCAATTCCTCAGGAAGGTGGCGATCTCAATCATGAGACGGCGCACAACGTGCTGAAAGCCGCCATCAATCCGGCCTCCAGTGCTCATCGCATCCTCGATATCCCCGGCCTGAAATCTGATATTCAGCTGCATGTGCCCGATCCAATGTTCTTCGTACGCATCGGAGCTGACGATAGTGACGATGCAGCTACCGGTGGCGCTATCACCGTGGATACCCACGGAGCCTCAGGCCGCGCCACGCCTTCCGGTGGCGATGCACGAAGCAGCTATGTGATCGAGAGGCTCGACGTTAGGCGCGATGCGCGCGAGCTCGATAGCTTCCGCATTCGCGACCTCGGCGTCAAGCCCCAGCCCGATGTCATCGAGGTAAACTCCACCACGCTGCCAGGAGGCCATTGGCTCAAGCTCACGCCTACCCAGCCGCTGGAATTCGGCGAGTATGCGCTGGTTGAGGTGTTGAATGAACGCGAAGTGAATCTCGGCGTCTGGGACTTTGGTGTCCATCCGCCTGCTCCGGAGAACGTAGAAGCCATCCACCCCGAACCAAAGAAACCTATCACGCTCGAACGCAGACGCCCTCAATGAACGCTAGGCGTGCCGCGACGTTTTCGGCTGCGCGAACTCTGTAGGCTTATTTGGATCAGCAACGGCGAGGCGGTTCCGGCCCTCGGCCTTCGCGACATACATCATCGCGTCGGCAGAGCGAACAATGCTCTGTAACGTGTCACCATCTTCCGGGAACGTGGCTAAACCGAAGCTGGCAGACACAGACAACGAAAGATTTCCATCCGTCCCGGTGATGAACCTTGCTGCCAGCAGACCTTCGCGAAGCTCCAGTGCAAGCTGCTTGGCGCGTTCTTTATCCAGGCCACGCAGCAATGCAACGAACTCGTCTCCACCGTAACGAAAACCGGCATGGTCTGGCCCAAGCGACCGCTTCACCAAGTTCCCGATCTCCGCCAGCAGCCGCGAACCGACGAGGTGTCCATGCGTATCGTTGACGCTCTTGAAATGGTCGAGATCGAAGAAGAGCAAGCTGAATTGCGGCGGCCGGATGGAAACCACTCGCGAGTTCCCCGCCTCGGCAATTTCCGATTCGAGCAGCGTGTACAGATGCCTTGAGTTGAAGAGGCCAGTGCAGTCGTCCGTGATGCTCAAGTGCTGAATCAGATCGACATGCCGGGAGTTCTGCAGCGCGATCGCCGCATAGTCACACAGCACCCGCAGAAAAGCGATGGAGGAATCCGGCAGCAGGTCAAGTTTGCTGTTGTGCAGTTGCAGCACACCGAGCGTTCTGCCGCCATGACGAATCGGCAGGCATGCGATCGACTGCAGGTGGAGTTCAGGATGCTGCTGTGCAAAGCGCGCCCAGTCGCGGTCTGCGTACACATCTGGAATGACGAGCGGATTCCCGCTCTTGGCCACGTATCCTGCAACGCCTTCGCCCATCTTGATCCGTCTCTTGCCGGCGACCGGCTCTGATTCGCTCGCCGACAACGCGTAATAAAGCTCATCCGTTGCTTCATCCACCATCAGCAGCGACCAGCCTTCGGGACCGAAGTACTCTTCCATCTTGCTCAGAATGGCGCGCAGTAGGGGCTTGAGTTCCAAATTGGAAGTGAGAACGCGCGCTACCTCGTGAAATACCCGCAGATTGTCCATCTGCCGGCTATCCGAAACAACGGGTTGGCGTTTCTCTTTGGCCATGGCAAGCTCGCGGCGGCGGAACGTTCACTGTTCTCGACCGATACGGTAGTAGGCCGATGTTAGTTCAATAACAATGGAAAGCAAACGTTTGCGGAACAAAGGTAACGTTAACCACCGATGTGCACCATGCTGCGCGACGGCTTGAGAAAGCCGGTTTCGCCGATATGGTGACGCGCTTCTTTTCCCAGAATGAAACCCCGGCACAGCGTTCGCAGCTCATCATCGCTCGCGCCGCGGCGCATCGGCGCAATCAGGTCATGATCACTTTGCGAAAACAAGCAGGTCCGAATCTTCCCATCCGACGTCACGCGAACACGGCTGCAATGTCCACAGAAGGGCTGGGAAACAGGCGCGATGATGCCAATTTCACCCACGCCATCAGCGAAGGTGAAGCGGCGTGCCGTTTCGCTTGGATGGTTGGGCGGAAGCGCCACTAGCGGCCGCACACGATTAAGGCGCTCGACGATTTCATCCATCCGAACCACCGTATCCGGTGACCAAACGCGGTCCTCTTCCAGAGGCATGAACTCGATGAAGCGAAGAATCACATTCTCCGTGCGCGCGAACTCGGCGAACGCCTCAATCTGCGTATCGTTGAAGCCGCGCATCAGCACGCAGTTCACTTTCACAGGACCGAGGCCGGCATCCTGTGCAGCGCGAATCCCGTCGCGCACACGCTCAAAGCTTCCGGGTACCCGTGTGATTCGCGTGAACGTTTCCGGATCAACCGCATCCATACTCACCGTCACTCGGCCCAGACCGGCATCGCGCAAAGGTTTCGCCAGCCCCGCCAGCAGATGTCCGTTTGTAGTGAGCGCGATGTCGATCTTCTTGTCCTGAGAAAACGCAGGTTGAAGGTGTGCCGCCTCAGCAATCAGTTCCAGCAGCCCTCGGCGCAGCAGAGGCTCACCACCGGTGAAACGAATCTTCTCGATCCCCAACGAAACAAAGATCCGCAAAATGCGCGCATACTCCTCCAGTGGAAGCTCGGAGTATTGCGCTCCATCCGTTCCCGTCCGGCAGTAGACGCACCGGTAATTGCAACGGTCGGTCACGGACAGTCTGAGATCGGTGATCGCCCGGCCGTGACTATCGCGCAACCGCGTCCATCCCCCCGCCGTTACGACAGGGGTACCGTTACCATAGAGACTCTCCGTGGTAACTGATTGATCCAAAACGACAAAGGAAGCGAATGACACTCTCGATGACTCAACTTTTTGAGATGCGAATTCTTGTTGTGGGGCCGCGAAGCGTGGCATACTTTCCGAGACCCTCACGGAATACAACTTTGTTGGTATGACCTCGCGACGAGCGGGTGATCCATGAGGCGATCCCAGTCCGCATCGTTGAGGAGCACCACATGGGTACCCCTGCCGATCTTTCCATCTGGCTGAAGGAGCAAACCTGGCCCATCGTCTTTAGCCTGGTCTGCTTTGGGCTAGTGTACGTGTTGCTGAAGGTCTCTGCTCGCCGCCGCTTGCATCGTTTGGCGCGGCAGCGGGATGGAGTCACCGAAAACACCTTCGCCACACATCTCGAGCGCTACGGCTTTGACGCGCTGATCACGCGCTCAACCTATCGCTACCTGCGGGAAGTCCAACTGGTTCAGTTTCCGATCATGCCGGGCGACAAGCTTGACGAGGACCTTGGCCTCGACTCCGTGGACGTTGACCAGACAGTGCGCGAGCTATCGCACGCGCTGCATCGGGAATACACCCCCGGCCTGCGTTACGCGCCGCTGGTTACGGTAGAAGATCTTGTTCGCCTGCTGCAGGCATCGCCACGTCTCTCACAGCGTCGCGAAAATGTTGCTGCCTAAATTCCTTAGTGGCTGTTCTGATGCCGGGGCGCTCAGCGTTCCGGCAATCTTTTGCGACGTAGACATCTTTCAACGAGGTATGGTCTTTCGTTTTAGGGCCAACGGCCTGTCACATAACAGTCTGGGCCGAAGGCCCAGGTCAGCGAGCAGAAAACGCACGAAGCGCTGTAGGCGCGACACCTAAACGGCGTACTACATCTCAGAGGAATGCTCTAGATGCCCATCCCGAACTCAACATCCGGTGTCCGATCCCCGGAGTGCGCATAGAAGTCATACGGCGTGCGCCGCGTAAATTTATAACGCTGGCGCAGTTCCCGGCCAACCACCAGCCCGACTGCCAGCACCCCCACGCCGGCTGATACCCAGCCGATATTGCGCAGTACCACCCGCGTCGCCGACGTGCGGGTCAGGTCTTCAACTTCTTCTTCCAATCGGCGGATAGCGCGGCGCAATTTCATGCAGGAATCATACCGTAGGCGTCGTGTACCTGTGTAACAAGCTGTTGATACGGAAGGGTCACGGGAACGCTCTACTTTCGTGGCTCACCACTAGGTTTTCGACGGAGCAGGAGAACTCGGGGTAGCTGCCGGTGCGGGCGTCGCAGTCGAAGGTGACGCGGCTGCAGCCGAAGAGTTTTCTGAACCACTGCTTCCACCAGAGGCCGGTGCCGGTGCCGACGGCGCACCTTCGCTCGTACTTGACGCTGCCGGTTTCGCCGACGAATACA
>CAJCIP010000050.1 GCA_903970445.1 Verrucomicrobia bacterium Tous-C9LFEB
GGACGGCCAGTTCGTCTATGCGGTGAAGTCGACCGGCATCTACTGCAAGCCAAGCTGCCCGAGCCGCAGGCCGGAGCGCAAGAACGTGCGCTTCTATCCCAATCCGGAGACGGCAGAGGCTGCGGGATTTCGTGCGTGCCAACGATGCGAGCCGCAACTCACCACACCGAAAGCCGATCCGCAGGCCGAAGCGATCGCAGCTGCAACGGAGTTACTTCGCGAGCGTGCAGGAGAACGCACTTCGCTCGACGATCTCGCGGAAGCTTCTGGGTTGGGCCGCTTTGCTG
Source organism: Verrucomicrobia bacterium Tous-C9LFEB (assembly GCA_903970445.1). Classification (GTDB taxonomy): domain Bacteria; phylum Acidobacteriota; class Terriglobia; order Terriglobales; family Acidobacteriaceae; genus Granulicella. The sequence goes on from CAJCIP010000050.1 coordinate 288, forward strand.
TGCAACGCGGCTTCAAGCGCGTGCTTGGTGTCACGCCGGGCGAGTACGCGCGTGCACAACGCAAGGAGCGTTTCCGCGATGAGCTCAAACCCTCAAAGAGTTCCTCGCACACTGTTACGGAAGCCGTTTATGCCGCAGGCTTTGGCTCGTCGAGCCGCGTGTACGAGAGTGTGGATGCCATGCTCGGCATGAGTCCGACTGCGATGAAGGCTGGCGGAAGCGGCGAGACGATTCGCTACGCGATTGCAGATTCGCCACTTGGACGCATGTTGGTGGGCGCCACTGACAAAGGTCTTTGTCGCGTGCAGTTCAATGACACAGATGCTGAAGCGGAAGCAGACTTACGCGAGTACTTCCCGCAAGCTGTGCTGCGGCGAGATGACCTTGGGCTCGGCAACGAGGTGCGTGAGGTGTTGGAACGCATCAGCGAGAACGCGAGCGCAACTGCACTTCCCTTTCATGTGCGTGCGACCGCGTTCCAGCAGCGTGTGTGGAAGGCACTGAGTGAAATCCCTCGCGGAGAGACGCTTACGTACGGCCAGATTGCCGAGAAGATTGGATCGCCGAAGGCCGTACGCGCGGTCGGGACCGCGTGCGGTGCGAATCCGGTTGCGGTGCTCGTGCCGTGCCATCGCGCAGTTGGCAGTGACGGCAAACTGCATGGCTTTCGCTGGGGACTAGCGCGCAAGAAGAAGCTGCTGGAGATGGAGTGTTTGGCGAACCTCGATTGAAGACCACAGCTTGTTCCGTGATCAAGTACTGCGAAAGCGCCCATACCTGCGCTTAGAAGGGTGGAAGAAATCATCCGCCACTTCGAGCAACACGAGGTTCAGAGCGGTGGACGACACCGCTTCTGGGGTTACCCACCGGAGCTTAGTGGAAAGGCGTTGAGGATTGTTACTCTGGAAGACGGCGAGACGCTGCACAGCGCATTTCCGGATAGCGGCATGCCGCGAAGAGTGGAGACGAGCGACTTATGAAATTGCATTACGACCAAGAAACCGATTCGCTTTACATCGATCTTGCTAATGCGGCCAGCGCGGACTCAAGAGAAATCTCCGACGGCTTCGTTGTTGACTTCGACGAGAACGGGTACATCGTCGGGTTTGACATTCAGCATGCCTCCAGCCGCCTCGATTTATCGAGTCCGAAAGTAGAACATCTACCCTTCGCACTTACCGCATAGAACGCTTTGCCGGCCGACGCGGGCGAGATCCCTCCGCTTCGCTGGAATGAAAAGCAAGGGTGAATGCAGATAGCCCGCTTTTTCGGTCGCCGCGTACGCAACCGTGGGTAACGCGTTCCAGCAGATCAATTCGGAGTTCGCCGGCTTGCACTATCGATTACGACTGTTTCAACCAGGCCCTTGCCCGGCTTCAGCTTCAGGCCGAGTCGCTCCATGTCCTTGAAGATCGCTGTGTTCATGTCGGTGTTGCTGGTATCGAACGGCAGGAGATGGAAGTCATAGGAGCCCATGATGCCGGTTTGATCGATCACGGGACGGTCCATAAGACCACCGATCTCTTGCGCGAGATTTGCGATTGTCGTATTCAGGCCGAACGCTTCGCCATCAATTTTGTCCCCCTTGTCCATGATCGACGCTGCTTCCGGCCTGGTTCTGTCCTTAGCCGGCTCCATAGCGAGCGGTCCGATTCCTCGCGTTAAGAAATAAACCGGTGCCAGCCTCTTCTCGGTATGGAACCTTAACCGAAAGCGCTCAGCGAGGAGCTTCCGTAGAGCCATTTGTTGTGAGCTGTCAGGTGTGTATGCTACGGGTCCCAGCCTCGTCGAATCTGTCACCGCTGGTTGGGCAACAAGGTCATACCTATCTGTTGAAGCCCAGTCTGGTCCACCGACGACTTGATACTGTTGCACGTTCAGCGCAAGCGCCACCAACATGGAGAGTGGCTGCTGACCGATGTCGACCTTGCCGGTGGGAAGCCCGCGAAAGCCAAAGTGTCCCGTTGGGCCTGAAGGTTTAATCGTAGCCACCTCGAACTCGGAGAACGATCCGCGCTTAGTGTCCATTCCCGATGCCGGCGGATGTACCTGTGCCAACGTCGAAGCTGCGAAGACAAGCAGCAGGTAAGTGGTAGAAAGATGAATTCTGAGCTTTCTCGCCTGCACAGCTCTCCTAAAATGAAGACGCATTCAAAGAACTCAGCGCGACTTCGCTGGTGGGGATGCGAACCTTGTTGGCTGTGTCCACGATAAGCAGATTCCCTTCGGGAATGACAACAAGAAAGGCAAGAGCAGGTCCTTCGCTGTTCGCTCCGCTGAGGGTCATAAAGTTTGGCTTGTGTAAGCGAAGAGGCGAGTCCTCGTGGACTCGCCTCTTCGTCTTCTGTCTACACTCTACCGTCTACTTGTCTCGCCCACTCTACTTCGCTGCCAACTCCGCCTGCGCACCAGCCTTGAGTGCTGCGGCCTTATCCGTGGCTTCCCAGGTGAAGGTGTCGCCGGTGCGGCCGAAGTGGCCGTAAGCGGCGGTTTGCTTGAAAACCGGGCGGCGCAGGTTGAGGCTTTCGATGATGCCCTTCGGCGTGAGCTTGAAGTTCTCGCGCACGAGTTCTATTAGACGGGACTCAGCAGTCTTGCCAGTGCCAAAGGTGTCGATCCGAATGGAGACGGGTTCGGCAACGCCGATCGCGTACGCCAGCTGCACTTCGCAGCGGTCGGCGAGGCCGGCAGCCACGATGTTCTTCGCGATGTAGCGTGCCATGTACGCGGCGGAGCGGTCCACCTTGGTGGAGTCCTTGCCGGAGAATGCGCCGCCGCCGTGACGGCCCATGCCGCCGTAGGTGTCGACGATGATCTTGCGGCCGGTGAGACCGGAGTCGCCCATGGGGCCACCGATGACGAAGCGGCCGGTTGGATTGATGTGGTACTTGGTGTTCTCGTCGAGCAGCTCGGCTGGGATGACCGCCTGGATGACGTGCTCGAGGACATCGGCGTGAAGCTGCTCGTTGGTGAGCGTGCTCTTCGGGTCGCGGTCGCTGAACTCGGCGTGCTGCGTGGAGAGGACAACCGCGTCGACGCGGATGGGCTTGTAGTTGGCGTCGTACTCGACGGTGACCTGGCTCTTGCCGTCGGGGCGGAGATAAGCCATTTTGCCGGACTTGCGGACTTCGGTAAGCTTCTGCGCGAGCTTGTGCGCGAGCGAGATGGGAGTCGGCATCAGCTCGGGTGTTTCGTTTGTGGCGAAGCCGAACATCATGCCCTGGTCGCCGGCGCCGCCGGTGTCTACGCCCTGCGCGATGTCGGGCGACTGGCGGTTGATCGTGGAGATGACACCGCAGGTGTCGCAGTCGAATCCCTTGAGCGCATCGTCGTAGCCGATCTCACGCACGGTTTCTCGAACCACACTCTGGAAGTCGACATAGGCCTTGGTGGTGATTTCGCCGGCGACGACGACGAGCCCGGTGCAGGTGAGTGTTTCGCAGGCCACGCGGCTCATGGGGTCCTGCGCGAGGCAGGCGTCGAGGATGGCATCGGAAATCTGGTCGGCGATCTTATCGGGATGGCCTTCAGTGACGGACTCGCTGGTAAAAAGAAACCGCGAATCATCGGATTGTGTTGCTCGGTCGGTTGCGGTAGACAAGATGTACTGCTCCTTAGCTAGATAGCCGGACATCCTCCGCGAACGCAGGATGTATGCAGAACGCACACACGAGCCTGTCCTGAGCGCAGTCGAAGGACCCGACGACCAGTTGGCACTTCCGCACACGCGCCCCGCACAGATGCAGGAGCAGACTTGGAAGACTCCGGTCGTTCCGCCAATTCCGATTGTGTCGGTGGTGGAACCTGTCTATTTTACCTGCACGCGTGGTGCAAAGGTGGGATGGACTCCGCGTATATCCCCTCC
>CAJCIP010000051.1 GCA_903970445.1 Verrucomicrobia bacterium Tous-C9LFEB
GCGGATGTGACGAGCTGGCGGTATTAGGTGCATCGAAAGAATGCAACTTCGCAAGGAAATACTCAAGCATCTCGATGTCAGGCCAGGCCAAAGGCTCGATGTGGAGATGCTTCCAGACAATGAAGTCCGCATCAGGAGTGCCAGGCCAACAGGACGGATCGAGGACGTATTCGGTATGCTGGCGGGCAGAACGAAAAAGGTCGCCACGATCGAGGAAATCAGTGACGCCATAGCGGACGGCTGGGCGGGCAAACGGTGAACATCACCGCCGACACGAACCTTCTAGTGCGCGTCATCGTTCGAGACGACCTTCCGCAGGCCAAACTCGACGACGACGAGTTGCAACGCGCTTCGATGATTGCAATACCCCTACTGCATTTGGCGAATTGATTTGGGTGCTGGGACGCGTCAATCAATGACCTGCGTCCGAAGGGCTCGCGGCAGTAGAAGCGTATCTCAACGTGCGAAATGTCGTGACCGACAGCCTGGCTATCGAAATTGGGCTCGCGATGATGCGAGCAGGGCGAGACTTTACGGATGGCGTGATTGCGTACGAAGGCAGGCGTCGGGTTTAGCCTGAGGTCTTCCACACCTTAACCCACGGACAACTCTTTCCATTTTTCCCACCCGAGTTCTTTCGTCTGTGAAGATTGAGAGTGCCACTTTAGCCAATAATGACGCGGTTTTGATGGCGTTCCGCACACAACGGTGGCGGCGCCCGCCAGCCTGGAACGTCTCCTCTGTGGGTAAACGGGAAAACGCGGCACGGCTCCCGGCATTGACACCAAACGCTCCGAATCTTCCATTCCTCCACAGCCGGGTTTTGGAAACCGTGTACCGGCGCAAACTCAGGCATACGAATAGCTTGCGCTGCTTATCCACTCTTCCACGCACAACGACTGCTACGACTGTATTTACCTCTTCTTTCAATGCTTTTCTTAGAAGCAGTTCTCGCTGGGCAATAGGCATGCTCAAGGCACGCATATTGCCGATTCGGAACTCTCACAAAGCGTCCCTGATATTCACAAAGCATTGCTCTCGCGCGAAGTGCCCCGTTCGCCCTAGAATCAATGCAACCCACAGCTTGCCGTTTGCAAGGGAGATCCAGCCGTGTCTACCGCCACCATCACACCTGACGTCGCAGCACCTACCGGCAACCTGGAAATCACTGTCTCGCGCGTGGAGCTGCTGCGCGAACTCACCGCGGCCCAGTCCGTGGTCGAGCGCAAAACGACAATCCCCATCCTCTCGAACTTCCTGTTTGAAGCCACGGAAGACGGCAAGCTCACGATCACCGCGACGGACCTCGACCAGTCGCTGAAGACAAGCTGCGCGGCCAAGGTGAAGAAGGCGGGCGCGTGCACCATTCCCGCACGCAAGCTGTTCGACTACATCAAGCTGCTTCCCGAAGGCGACATCTCCATCAAACTGATGGACAACCACTGGGTGCAGATCCGTGCGGGCCGCTCGAACACGCGCATGGTCGGCATGGCGCGCGCAAACTTTCCGCAGGTGCCGGAGTTCCCCACGACCGGCACGTTCAAGATCAACGCCGCCAGCCTGCGCAACATGATCGCGAAAACGATCTTTGCCATCTCGAACGAGGAGTCGCGTTACACACTCAACGGCGCGCTGCTGGTGCTCAAGGCCGAATCGATGGCGATGGTGGCGACCGACGGTCATCGTCTTGCGCACATCGAGAAGACCGGCGAAACGCTTGAGGGTATTTCCGGCGAGAAGAAGACGCTCATCCCGCGTAAGGCGCTAGCAGAACTCTCTGGCCTGCTCGGCTCCTCGGACGCGGAGACGATTGAATTCGCGGACGACGAACAGACGCTGTTCTTCAAGATCGGTGGCCGGGTGCTCACGAGCCGCAAGCTCACGGGCCAGTTCCCGAACTACGAGGCCGTTCTGCCGCGCGACAACAACAAGTTCGTCATCGTGCGCTCGGAAGACCTGATGAGTTCGATACAGCGTGTTGCGCAGTTCGCCGACGAGCGCTCGGGCGCCATCAAGCTGCGGCTCGAGCAGAACGAACTGAAGCTAAGCTCGCAGTCCACGGACTCCGGTGAGTCGGAGGACATCATCGAGACGCCGTACAACTACGATCCGCTGGTCGTCGGTTTCAACAGCTCCTACCTGATCGACTTCCTGCGCGCCACCGGCAACACCGGCGAAGTGCGCCTGGAGTTCAAGGACGCACAGTCGGCAGGCCAGATGCGGCCTGAGGATTCAAACGAGGATATTCGCTACAGGTACATCCTGATGCCGATGCGGATTTGACTTAGAGGGCCTTGCGCTTACTGTTCCTGTTTTCTACAAAGCCGTCGAGGTCGAGGGTCTCGTCGGAAAAGACAGCCCTCACCTCGAGGCGACCGCCGAGAGCTGTTACATAGCGCTGCAAGGTGCTCAGGCGATAGTCCTTCTGCCGCTCCATACGAGAAACGGCGCTCTGTGGAATCTTCATCTCTTCTGCAACCCCAACCTGTGTCTGGCGGCGTGCCGTTCGAAGCACAGCCATGCCGTTACGTTCGAGCGCATCGAGTTCCTCGATAGCTTCCTGCTTGAGTCTTCCACGCTTCTCGATGTCTGACTTGTGTTTCAAATCATTCCATCTGGTCGCCATCAGTTTCTCTCTTTCGTAGGCTCGCCAACTCCATCTAATTCCTCTATGTGTGCGGCATAGATTCTTTCTGCTTTGGGCACATTCCTTTCGTACCAGCGACCGTCGCCCGTTTTGTCTCCACCCAACAACAAATAGGCAGCACGCTTTGGATCGAAGGCATACAAGACGCGGTATGGCCTACCCTCGTGCTGGATGCGCAATTCGCGCATATGACTCAAACTGGAGCCCTGAATCGCAGAGCTGAATGGAAAAGGCAAAGCCGGCCCTCGTTCTTCCAGCAGTCCTACAACACGTCCGATACTGTCTTGTTCCGCTTCTGTCAAAGGCTCATACCAGTCGCGGAATTCATCCGAGACTTCAACAAGGTATGACATATGTGTACTATACATCTGGCGTAGTAGGCGGGAGCGAAGCTACAGCCGTGTTCTTCTACCCGTTGGGCAGCTCTGACGCCGCCTTCGATACAATAACCGGGCGGCCCTCAAGCCGCATGGCTGGAGGATTCGCCCACATCGATGAGTTGGTTCAAGCGTGAAGAACACCAGATTGTTCCGACTCCCGACCACGAGGTTCGCACGGAGGGCCTCTGGAGCAAGTGTCCTTCTTGCCACAAGGTCATCTGGAAGGCCGACCTTGAAGCAAATCTGCAGGTGTGCCCGAGCTGCGGCCATCACTTCAAGATCGATGCGCGTAAGCGCATTGAGTTGCTGCTCGATCCGGGATACGAGCTTGTCGATCTGGACCTGAAGTCCACAGACCCATTGTCATTCACCGATTTGAAACGCTACAAAGAGCGACTCGCACAGGCACAAAAGAAGACCGGCCTGAACGACGCCATCATCAACGCCGTCGGCACGATTGAAGGTCAGCCGCTGATCCTTAGTGTGATGGAATACGCGTTTATCGGTGGCTCCATGGGTGCGGTGGTGGGCGAAACCATCGCCCGCGCCGTGGATCGTTCGCTCGAGACGAAGACACCGCTGGTCATCGTGTCTGCCTCTGGTGGCGCGCGCATGATGGAAGGCATCGCAAGCCTGATGCAGCTTGCGAAGGTCTCCGCAGGGCTCGCGAAGTTGGATGACGCGAAGATTCCGTACATCTCGCTCATGACGGACCCGACGACGGGCGGAGTGACGGCTAGCTTCGCGATGCTAGGCGACCTGAACATCGCCGAGCCGGGCGCATTGATTGGCTTTGCCGGTCCGCGCGTTATCGAGCAGACCATTCGCCAGAAGCTGCCGGAAGGCTTCCAGCGCTCTGAGTTCCTGCTGGAACATGGATTTCTAGATGCTATTGTTCCGCGCAAGGAATTGAAGAGCTACTTGGCTAAGTCATTTGCCTGGATGCTCGGCCAGTCCGCGCCAAGCGCTTAGGCCGCCGAGCTTTCCAGTTCTTCAGGTTTTTGCAGCTCTCGATGCAGCAGGTCTTCGAGAAACACCTCATAACGAACTCCGCGCTTTTTGGCCAGCAGTTGTGCCTTCTCTGCATCCCCCGAATTCAGGTGCACAGTGACGGCTGTAGCTTGTTCCTCAAGAGCAAATTTATTAGCCCTGTTTCCCGCAAGGCCTAGCCCGAGTGCACCGGCCTCGACACCGTCTTGAAATCGCTCCAATATCAGGTCCTGATGCTCGAACCACCAGTCAGCTTCTTCGGTTTCGTTCCTGAACGTCGGGACCGTAGTTTCTTTGCTCAAGATAACCTCGCTTTCTCTTGCATGTAGAAGTCCTTATGGCCCTTAGGTGCGTCCCATGCACTGATGATACGGACAACCGATCCCCGAACCGTTGAAAGAATGACTAGGATACGGCCTCTTGAGGTCTCACCAATCTGCAAGTAACGATGGACGTCCGTGTGGCTATCCTGATATTCCAAGTCAACGGGGCCATTTAGAAAAGCAAACTCCGCTTCGTCAGTTGAGACATCGTGGCGGGCAATGTGGTCTCGATTCCAACTGTCCCAATCAAACTGCATCAAGAATGTTTTAGACCTCTCTTTCGTACACTTCAAGCCTTATGCACGAAGCGAAACCTTCCCGCACCGCCCTGCGTGTGGCCCTGCGCCGTGCGGCACACCAGGTGCATGACGAGCCTCCGCTCGTCTTCAACGATCCGCTTGCGGTGCGAATACTTGGACCGGTCCACGCGGAAGAGCTGAACCGCACGCCCAGCGGCAGTCTCAAGCCGTTCTCCGCGGGCATCCGCGCATGGATGGTGGCACGCGCCCGATTTGCAGAAGATGTGCTGGCCGAAGCGGTTCGTGAACACAGCGCGCGGCAATATCTTGTGCTCGGGGCTGGCCTCGACACGTTCGCCTATCGCAATCCATTTCCGGGCGTGCGCGTGTTCGAAGTGGATCATCCCGCAACGCAGGAGTGGAAGCGAGGGCTGCTGGCGGATGCTGGCATCGCGCCGCCGGCTGGGATGACATTCGTTCCTGTGGACTTTGAGAAGCAGTCATTGGCGGGCGAGTTAGAGCATGCAGGATTCGATTGCAAAAAGCTCACTGTCACGGCGTGGCTTGGCGTTGTTCCGTACCTCACTCCAGAGGCGTTCGCAGCGACAGTGAAGTTGCTTGGCAGTTTTGCTCAGGGCAGCGCCGCAGTCTTCGACTACTCGCAACCGCGAGAGGTGCTGCCGCACGTCGAGCAGTTGATGCACGACTCGCTGAGTGAACGCGTGGCGTTGGCAGGCGAGCCGTTCCAGCTCTTCTTCACGCCGCACCATCTTGCGCAGCAACTCGCCGCCGCAGGCATCGCAGTGGTCGAAGACCTTGGCAGCGCGGAACTCACCGAGCGCTACTTTACCGGCCGCAGCGATGGACTGGGGCTACGGGGCAAGGCGGCGCGCTTGTGTCACGCGGAAGTTGGCTTGTAGGTCCATCCCCGGCATATCGCCGGGTGACAGCGCATGGAAAACTTTAAACTTCCGGTTCGTTTTTCGTGGGTGACCAGTGAGCGAGCAAGCACGGAACAAGGAGAATGGAGCAGAAGACGAGACAGATACCGAGGTCATACATGAGCAACACCAACCTTCAGTTCAGGAGCATGCGAAGCTGGCGTCATAGTACCAATGGATTACTACCGTCTTCGATAGCCTGACGACGATTCAGTGACACCTTTGAGGCAATCCTGTGAATTTTGTTGACGCAATAGCAAAGCTTGCGAGTTTAGGGCCAGAGCTACGGGCCGGCACGCCTGGAAGTGGCGGCGAACCGCGAAAGTTTTCGCTGGAGCACATTCGCGTCCTGCTGGAAAGGCTTGGGAACCCGCAGCAAAGCTTCGCATCCGTGCTCATAGCAGGCACAAACGGCAAGGGGTCTACCGCCGCGACGCTCGCCAGCATCACCCATGCCGCTGGATTGCGGTCGGGCTTGTACACGTCGCCACATTTGCTGCGGGTCAACGAGCGAGTGCGGACGTCTTCGGACGGAGCGCTCGCGGAGATTTCTGACGACGGGTTTGCGCGCGTGTTCACACAGGTCGACGCTGCTGCCGAGGCTCTGGTGAGCGAATGTGCGCTGCCGCATCACCCCAGCTTTTTTGAACTGCTGACCGCGCTGGCCTTCGTCTACTTTGGCGAGCGAGGAGTAGAGCTGGCGGTGCTTGAGGTTGGTCTTGGCGGGCGGCTGGATGCGACGAACTCTGTCGAGCCGATCGTTTCGGTCATCACCGACATCGGTCTCGACCACATGGACTATCTGGGGAACACGCTACGCGAGATCGCCGGCGAGAAGGCCGGGATCCTGCGCCAGAACGGAATTCTGGTCACGCTATCGCAGCACCCTGAGGCAAACAGCGCGATCGGCGATGCCGCCATGGCGAAGAACGTTCGCGGTGTCGATGCGTCTCGCTTTCTGCCGCCGCATGGGTTTGCGGGTGTGCCCAGCGGAAGGAGTGCTTCGCTGCTCGCGCGCAATGAGTACGACGTGGCCGTCGATGGTGAAGTGCTGCACTTGAGTTCGCCGCTTGCAGGGCAGCACCAGCAGCGCAACCTGGCGCTGGCTGTTGCGACCGCGGTCGAGTTGCGAACGAATCATAAGTTCGCTATCAGCAACGAAGCCATCGAGCGTGGTGTGCGTGAAACAGTCTGGCCGGGCAGGCTGGAGTGGATTCCATCGCAGCGCGGCCATGCACCGCTGCTGCTGGATGTGGCGCACAATCCCGCAGGGGCCTGGACGCTGCGTGCTGCTCTGTCGCAGTTGCCGGAAACGATGCCGCGCACGCTGATCTTTTCTTGTCTCGCGGACAAGCAAATCGAGGAGATGGCGCAGATCCTGCTGCCGCTCTTCGACTCCTCTTCAGGCGATCCGCTGCGCGCCGCCGATCACGTCGTGTTGGCGCCCATCCAGAATCCCCGCGCGGCAACGGTGGAGCAGTTGCTCGCCGCCGCTCACACTCTCGGCGTGCCCGCGCATGCCTCACCGCATCTACCCGGAGCGCTGGCTCAGGCTGAAGGCATCACGCCGCGTGAGGGCATCATCGTGGCCACGGGATCGGTCTTCCTGGTCGGGGAGCTGCGTGCGCTTGTGCTCGCGGAAGGCCATGTAGCATAACCAGATGCCCGCAGCGACCGAGATCCTGGAACCCGAGGAGCATGTTCCGGCCGAGCCGCCGCCGCGTCCGCATGTGCCATTCATTTTCAAGCTACTGACGTACTGCGTACAGCTCCCGCTGCTTTGTTTATCAACGGCGTTTTTCGGATCAATCTCGCTGTTGACGGGCCTATGGGACAAGGACGGGCGGCAGCAGCATGCCATTGCTCGTGTGTGGGCCGGAACGCTGCTCAGGCTCGCTTTCTCGCCGGTAGAAATCATTGGTGCAGAGCACCTGCGTGCCGCCGGACCCGCCGTCTACGCGAGCAACCATCTCAGCTATTACGACACGCCCGTACTTTTCGCAAGCCTGCCCTTTCAGTTCCGCATTCTGGCGAAAGCACCGCTCTGGAGGATCCCCTTTATCGGTTGGTACCTGAATCGTTCGGGCCAGGTGCCTATCGACCAGAGCTCTGCGCGCGCAGGCGTCACCAGCCTCGGTCGCGGCGTGAAGACCCTGAAATCGGGCATGCCGATGGTGATCTTTCCTGAAGGCGGCCGCGCTGCTACCGGTCAGCTGCAGCCGATGGCTGCAGGTGCTGCATGGATGGCCATCAAGGCACAAGTGCCATTGGTGCCGCTGACGATCGTCGGCACCTACGAGCTGCTGCCGATCCACCACATCGTGCTTTGGCCGAGGAAGCTGAAGCTGGTGGCTGGAACCCCTATCGACACGGTTGGCATGTCTACCAAGGACTCGGAAGCCCTCACGGAGCGTTTACGACGGGTCATCATCGCCACAACTCACGCGAATTCGTTCGGCTAAGTAGACTTAGCTAACCTAGTCGGACTAACATAGCGCTACTATGCCGACATCTACCGTAAACATGCATGAAGCGAAGACCCACTTCTCCAAACTGGTGCAGAAGGTCGAGCAGGGTGAGGAAGTCATCATCGCGCGCGCTGGCAAACCTACGGTGAAGCTGGTGCTCATTGAACCAGGAGAGCCGCAGACCCATGTGCGGTTCGTAAAGAGTGCAAATGCAACCACAAATAACATCAAAGTTCCGCTTGTCGCGGATTCAGCCGCACCAACTCCTCCGCGTAAACGCCGAATTGGTGTCCTGGACGGGATGTTCGCTGTTCCAGATGATTTCGACACGATGTTTGAAAAGGAAATCGACGAAATGTTCTATGGCCCAAGCGAAGAGGCGAAATAGTGAAGTTGCTTTTGGACACACACCTCGCCTTGTGGTCAATCTTCCAATCGGAACGAATTAGTGCCGCAACTCTAGAGCTTCTTGACAATGAAGACAATGAGCTTTTATTCAGTTCGATCTGTATTTGGGAGGTAAGCGTTAAGTACGCGCTGAAAAGGCCGGACTTCCTTGTCGATCCGGCTATTCTCCGTCAGGCGCTACAGTCACGCGGGGACGTGGAAGTCCCAGTCAGAAGCGAACATGCCCTCGTTGTGGGTGAACTCCCTCTGATCCATCGCGATCCGTTCGATCGCATGCTCGTCGCTCAGGCGCGACACGAAAACTTGATACTACTGACGTCTGACGTGCGCGTCTCCCAATATGGCGCCTCCACTCGCTTGGTGAGTTAAGCATGATCGCCCATCTCCGCGGACAAATCCTCGCCAAGTCACCTAGCTCCGTCATCGTCGAGTGCGCCGGCGTCGGCTATGAACTCGCGATTTCTGTCGCGACGTTCACGGAGCTTGGCAACGAGGGCGCAACTGCAGCGCTGCATGTGCACACGCATGTGCGTGAAGACGCGTTGGCACTCTTCGGCTTTGCGGAGCTCACAGAGAAGCGTCTCTTTGAAAAGCTGCTGACGATTTCCGGCATCGGGCCAAAGCTGGCGATCACTGTATTGAGCGGCATCTCTGCCGAGCGGCTGGTGGGTGCGATTCGCGCGGGAGATCATGCGACGCTGACGAAGATCCCCGGTATAGGCAAGAAGACCGCCGAGCGCGTCGTGCTGGAGTTGAAAGACAAGCTCGACGATATGGCCGGCGCTACGCCGCAAACATCGGCAACGCCGTCGCTTGGCGCCGTCGCTGACGATGTACTCAGCGCGTTGCTGAACCTCGGCTATCCACGGCCCGCTGCGCAGAAGGCTGTTGAGATCGCGGCAAAAGACCCCGCCAATGCGGAAGAATTCGAGAAGCTGTTTCGTGCCGCAATGGGTGCCGTGCGTTAGGCCCTGCGGCGATAGCGAACCGCGAACTCGTAGCCTGGATTCGGCGGGAAGAGTTCGCCCACCAGCCGCAGCCGTGCGGCCAGCGCTCCGGGGGCAAGCAGCGGATACTCACGTTCGCGCAGCTCGCCGTACTCGAAGTCGAGGGCAAGCGACAGAAGGTAAATTGCGACTGAATCGGAAAAGGCCGTTTCGAGGTAAGCCGTTCGTTCCTTTTCGTCGATCACTGCAGGGGCTGCGGCAGGAGAAGCCGTTCCAGTGGAAAACGGCCGGGCAGCAACAGTAAACGTCCGATTCCGCCGAGACGCTTGCGCCGGTGCGGCCGTGTCCGCATTCGGCGAACGGCCAAGCGCGAGGTTGCGCGACTCCCATGCGTCCATGCTGGTCTCACCACGCACATTGTCTTGCGCCTGCTTCCAGACGAGTTCCGCGAACGCATCAGGAACACCGGCGCGATCGACGAACGCGTGTGCGACGTTGATAAAAAATTCAAAGCTCAGCGCAAAGCGGTCGCTCATCAGGCGCGTGGAGATGAACACGCCCCGGTTGCCGCTGCCCAGCTCCACATTGCGATGGCAAATAGCCGCATCGCCGAATTCGTCGGTGTACGCTCCGGCAACCATTGCAGGCTCTGCCGACTTGTTTTGTTCGGCTTCGGCGGACTCACGCAGCGCCAGTGGAACAAAGTAGTAGGTGTTGCCCTCAAGCGCCGCCACGATGGTCGCGGGCACTGCCTCAAGCATGCGATCGAGGTCCGGAGCGGGCACACCCGTTTCGCCGTAGGTGGCAAAGCGCACACCGTTCGCCGACTGCCGAACTTCGGCCTCGTGCGCCACCTGCGCCGCGCGCACTAACTGCCCAGTCTGCAAACTTTCGGCCATCTCGCTATTCTAGCTGAGTATGGCTTCTTTCAACGATGTTGCGCGTGCTCGCCGAGAAGGCGTTTTGCTTGGAATTCCGCTGGGTGATCTGGGCTGGTTTCAGTCGCTGCTGATGGGCACCGCCGCCGGCTTTGCGGCCTTCTTCGGCGTCACCTTCGTTTCCATCATCTCGCTGCTGGTCTATGCCACAGCGATGCACCGTACCGTTGACTACGCCATCGCGTACAAGCGTATCGGCTTTCCTGCCGGTCTCTTCGTGCTTGTGCTTGCGCTCGGCTTTCTCGCGGTGCAGTACGCACGACAGTTGAAGCGCAAGCAGGCGCTTTAGTGTTTTAGAGTGGATTGTCATGGCGGAAGTTGATCTTCCACAGGCCGAAGCTAATCGACTGATCGCTCTCGGTAAGAAAGCGGCAGATCGCAATGAATGGTTGTTTCCTAGCCCCGGTGAGAGGATCGTGGTGCCTCTTGTCTCGTTGGATGGCCGCGAGCAGTTCTTGCTAGACGTGTCGCACTATCAGATCAAGGTCACGAAAGCAACCTTTCAACATCGAGTTCACGTCGCCGTTGTCTTGTACAGACTGGACCTTGATGGACCTCCTCACAGGAACCCAGATGGTGACGAAGTTCCGTGCCCTCATTTGCATGTATACAGGGAGGGTTACGGCGATAAGTGGGCGATGCCGGCACCATTTGGAACATTTCCAAATCCATCCGATCTGTATTCAACTCTTGATGCGTTCATGAAGCACTGCAACATCGTCGAGCCACCGCATATAGAAAAGGGGTTATTTTCGTGACAACTACAAAAGAAATCGAGAATCTGCTCAGCGACTATAGAAGTTGGCTAAAGGACAAAACCAACTTGCGCGAAGTAGGTAACTCGTGGGTTGAGATAACTACCCCTTTTCTGGACCGCCACAACGACGCTTTGCAGATATACGCGCGCGCAAACAATGGTGGATACACCCTAACTGACGATAGCTACATTGTTCGTGATCTTGAATCTTCTGGTTGCAATCTTGAAAGCGAGAAGCGTAAGGATCTCCTCAAGATGACGTTGAATGGCTTCGGAGTTCGCATGAATGGGGAGGCGCTTGAGGTGCAAGCATCGTCAGAGAATTTTCCCAGCCGCAAACACAACCTTATTCAAGCCATGCTCGCCGTAAACGACCTCTTCTATTTGGCAAAGCCTCTGGTGCAGAGTTTGTTTTTCGAAGACGTCGTCGATTGGCTGGACGAGAGCGATGTGCGTTATACGCCCAAAGTTAAGTTCACTGGAACAAGCGGCTTTGATCATCTCTTCGATTTTGTTGTACCCAAGTCTCCACGGAAGCGACCGGAGCGCATCGTGCAGGCAATCAACCGACCTACTCGGGATCAAGCGGAGTCATTTATCTACGCATGGACAGATACTAAAAATACCCGTCCTCTTGACTCGAAAGCGTATGCCGTCCTGAATGATTCAGAACAAACGATATCCGCAAGTGTTTTAGATGCCCTCCGTAATTACGAGATTGAGCCGGTGATCTTCAGCAAGCGTAAAGATGTCGTGCACGAACTCGCCGCCTAAGCTTTCGCTGATCACCCATTCAGGAAAAGGACTATTCTGAAACCAGCCATTTTCCATAACTTTCCAGGAGCCTTTGTCGATGACATTGCTTGCCCATTCGTTCATACGCCGCGCCTCTGCGGTGTTTGCTGTTTCCGCATTGCTGGCTGCCGGAGCCCACGCCGCCGACAAGAAGAAAGCCACAGCCGAGGGCGATAACCCGAAGAAGGTGCCGAGTTACTATGGCCCGCAGCCTGCGACGGAAAACATCGATTACTCGATGTACGCGCGCATTCGCAACGAGGGAATGACGCACGGCAAGGTGATGCAGTTTTCGGAATCGTTGATGGACGGCATCGGCCCGCGCCTCACGGGTTCACCCAACATGGCAAAGGCGAATGCCTGGACGCGTGACACGCTGACCGCTGTTGGCCTGCAGAACGCGCACCTCGAAGATTGGGGCGAGTTCGGCATGGGATGGGCGCAGATCAACACCTGGGCGCGCATGGTCACGCCCGATCCAGAACCGCTTTGGATGCAGGCGCTGCCTTGGTCGACCTCGACCAAGGGCCCGGTAAGTGGCGAAGTCGTCTACATCCCGCTGAACGACTCGACCGACTTGAGCAAGTTCAAGGGCAAGCTGGGCGGAAAGATCGTGCTGCTTGGCGCAACGCGCACCACGCCGGACATTGAGGAAGCGCTCTTTCATCGCTACACCGATCAGGAACTGAAGGAGATGACGGAGCCGAACGACGAAGCGGCCCAGATTCGCCGTTACCTGAACGGCCAGACGATTGAGCAAGCGATGGCGGCTCGTCGCAAGGCTGCCGACCAGAAGACACAGGCGATCAAGATGATGGCCGACGAAGGCGTGCTCGCGATCATTACGCCGACGCGCGACGGCGGCAAGGGCGGCGGCACCGGCATCATCTTCGACGACAACGGCAACTCGCTCGGCCGCGACGTAAACAAGGCCGAGACGGCAGTGAAGATTCCGAACGCCGTGATGATGATTGAGCATTACAACCGGCTCGCGCGCATGGTGCAGGCGCATGTGCCTGTGACCGTTGAACTCGACATCGAAACGAAGTTCACCGGCGATCATGAGCACGGTTTCGACACCGTTGCCGAAATTCCCGGCACCGACCCAAAGCTGAAGGACGAAGTGGTCATGGTGGGTGGTCATCTCGATAGCTGGATCTCCGGCACGGGAGCTACTGACAACGGCGCTGGCTCGGTGATGGCGATGGAAGCTGTACGCATCCTCAAAGCGCTCGACGTTCATCCGAAGCGAACGATTCGCATCGCGCTGTGGTCCGGCGAGGAAGAAGGTCTATACGGCTCGCTTGGTTATGTGAAGCAGCATTTCGGGGACTTCGCCAAGCCCAAGACGCCGGACACCAGTGGCATGCCGGCGTTTATGAGCCGCGTAAAGGGGCCGCTGACCACGACGAAGGAGTGGGAGAAGCTGGACGCCTACTACAACCTCGATAACGGCACGGGCAAAGTGCGCGGCGTGTACGCGCAAGGCAACTACGCGGTCGGCCCGATCTTTGAGCAGTGGATTGCACCGCTGAAGGATCTCGGCGTGACAACCGTGACTTACCGCAACACCGGCGGCACGGACCACCTCAGTTTCGACGCAGTCGGCCTGCCGGGCTTCCAGTTCATTCAAGACCCGATGGACTACGAGACCCGCACACACCATTCCGACATGGACACCGTAGACCGCCTGCATCAGGCCGATCTTGAGCAGGGCGCCATCGTCGAAGCGATCTTCCTCTGGAACACCAGCCAGCGCGAAGAGATGATGCCGCGCAAGCCGTTTCCGCACCCGGAAGATGAGCAGCGGTTGAGTGCTCCGATACCCGGCATCTACCCCAATGCCGTCGTCCCGCCACCGGATGCTGGCAAGCCGAATACGCCACCCACAACGAAAGCGAACTA
>CAJCIP010000052.1 GCA_903970445.1 Verrucomicrobia bacterium Tous-C9LFEB
AACCGTTCCCGCCGCAGCCAGGCCTGCTCCCACGCCGATTACGGCAGCAAACGCAGCCGCAGCCATGGCCGGCCAGCTTGCCGAAGCGGCTCGGCCACCGAGTCCAGCGGCTCAGCCCGGCATACCCGCCGTTAGCCCAGCACCTGCGCCCATCTCAGCTGCAAACGCCGCCGCGGCAAATGTGACAACGTCCCCTGTAAGCCTTGCCGTTGTGCCGCCGTCGATGAATCAGCCGGTGGGTTCCACATTTCAGGTAGCGCTCACCATCGCCAATGCGCACGACCTCTACAGCGTTCCAGTGCAACTGCACTTCGATCCCAAAGTGCTCTCGCTGGTCAACGTGGATGTTGGCGAGCTGCTCGGCCGCGATGGTCAGGCGCCAGCCTTGGTCCATCGTGATGAAGGAAACGGCAACGTCACTCTTTCAGCTTCGCGGCCTCCCAACGCACCAGGCGTTACCGGACAGGGAACTGTTGCCACCCTCACCTTCAAGGCTCTTGCTGCGGGGGACACGCCAATTGCTCTAACAAGAATCGGCGCCAAAGACAGCAAGCAGAATCGTCTTCCTGCGGTAGGCTCTCCGGCGACGGTGCACGTCAAATAAAGAGATTGAAGGAGGCTCTGACGCAGCATTTTCTTAGGAGCATGACTCAAGCCACATGCAATAAATGCACTATTTAGAGCATTTCTCAGCCAGATACTGGACGGCTTTGAGGGGCCAAGGCCCGTCGCATCACAGCCTGGGGCGAAGCAAGCGGGTACGCCTTTGAGGGCCAAAAGCCCGTCACGTCACAGCCTGGGGCGAAGCAAAGCGGAGCCCTAGGAGGCAAGAGGGATAGCACAGAGCGCTGAAGGCGCGACATATAACGGCGGACACTCCGGAATGACGCCTCAACATTGGAAGGAAACAATGGACCCACAACGACGCAAAGGCGAAGCTGGTGTCACGCTGATCGAGTTGATTATCGTGGTCACGATGCTTTCTATCCTCGCGACGGCTGCGGTCCCGATGGCCATCATTCAGGTAAAGCGAGCGAAAGAACGCGAACTGCGCCGCGATTTATGGGAAATGCGTCGCGCCATTGACGCCTACAAGGATGCCGCCGACCTCGGCCTCATCCAGACCAAAGTCGATTCGATCAACTACCCCCCGGACCTGCAGACGCTGGTAGATGGTGTTGACATCAAAGACAAAAAAGTCCGCTTCCTGCGCCGCATACCAACTGATCCCATGACCAACACCGCCGATTGGGGCCTCCGATCCAACCAGGATGACGCTGATTCAGACAGCTTCGGCGGCCAGAATGTCTTCGATGTCTACAGCAAGAGCAACGGTACTTCTCTGGACGGGACAAAATACAACACATGGTGACGAGACCTCACAATCCGCTGTCCCGCGCCGGGCGAACAACTTCCCGTGAGTCCGGCTTCACCATCATCGAGCTGATGATCGTCATGGCCATCATCGGCCTGCTCGCGGCAATTGCCATTCCGCGCTACTTGCAGTCCGTACGCAAGGCTAAGGAAGCCGTCCTCAAGGAAGACCTGCACACCATGCGCACGGCCATCGACAGCTACACCGTCGATAAGGAAAAAGGCCCAAGCGCCCTGGACGATCTGGTCCAGAGCGGCTACCTGAAGAGCATTCCGCAAGACCCCATGACGCTCCGCAATGACACCTGGATGACCGATCAGTCCGGCAATCCAATCGCCATCACGGAGACCCAGGAAGGCATCGACGACGTCCACTCCGGCTCGCAGGCTCTCGCCAGCGACGGGACCATGTACAGCCAGTGGTAACTCCTGCCAGATTGCAGAAGAAAGCTCACGCGTGAGTCCATGGCGGCAAGGTGCCGTCCACTCTAGTTCTATACTGGCGGCATGAATCATCCGCTCTCCGTACTAAGGATGACGACTGGCTTCTCATTCGAGAAGTTTGTGCAGTCGAGGGTAGGATGACTGCGGCCTTTCGCCTCGCACGCCCAATGCTGCTTGCCATTTTCGCGCTTGCTGCCGTGTGTCACTCGATAGCCCAGGCGGAATCGGCAAAGCCGTTTGCGCCGCCTCAGAAAGAGCTCGTATTATTCCGCAATGCAAGCCTGCTCGACGGAACTGGAGACGCCCTCCGGTCAGGCATGGATGTGTTGGTCCGGGGAGAGCGCATCGAAAAAGTCTTCCCTGACGCAAACGCCGACCACACGCTGCTTGCCGCCGTAAAGATCGTCCCGCTTGACGGCCGATTCCTCATCCCTGGGCTCATCGATGCCCATGTACACCTTGCTACTCCGCCCAACAGGCGGCAGGCCGAAGCGATCCTAAGGCGGGACATATATGGCGGAGTGACGGCGGTGCGGGATATGGCCGACGATCTGCGCGCCGTTGGTGAACTTGCAAGAGCCAGCCTTGTCGGCGAAATCGCCGCCTCGGATATTTATTACGCTGCCCTGATGGCTGGGCCACGCTTCTTCACAGACGCGCGCGCGATGCAAGTATCCGCAGGCGGAGTTCCTGGACACGTTCCCTGGATGCAAGCGATTAGCGAGGCTACAGATATCCCTCTCGCGGTCGCGGAGGCACGTGGCACCTACGCCACGGCAATCAAACTTTATGCTGACCTCTCGCCTGAACTCGCTACAAGGGTCACGGCGGAGGCCCACCGCCAGCACATGCTGGTCTGGGCGCACGCTACGTTGTTTCCGGCTAAGCCATCGGACGTCGTCGCCGCTGGCGTAGACGTAATCTCGCATGCCTGCCTTCTTGTGCGTGAGCCTCAGGAGCATGTGCCCAGCTGGGGAGAGCCACGCAAGGCGGTGGATCTCGCGGCCTTCCGCGATGGCCGCAACCCGGCTCTAGCCAGGCTCTTCGCTGAGATGGTGAGCAGGGGAACGATTCTGGACGCGACGGTCTGGGCTTACAGTGCCGATACAGCTGGTTCCACCACGCTCCCCCCTTTGCTCCCCGGCAGTTGCGATGACTCAGTCGGTGGCGCCATCACCGGCCAGGCTTATCGTGCAGGAGTACTCATTGACGCAGGCACGGACAACATCGCTGAATCGAGTGATCCCTGGCCCGATCTCTTTCATGAGCTTGCGATACTGAAGGACAAGGCAGGCTTGTCGAATGGTGCCGCTCTGCAATCTGCGACGCTCATTGCCGCTCGCGCTACCGGAGAACAGCAGGATATGGGAAGCATCGAGCCGGGTAAGCTTGCGAACATGGTCGTACTTACTCGAAATCCGTTGATCGACCTCAACAATCTTCGGTCGGTATCTATGACGGTGAAACGCGGCCGCATCTTCGACCGCAGCGCATTCGTACCTCTCCAATGGGAAGACATCACAGATCGATAGAAGATGACTTGGCGGAGTGCCTTGGAGCATGCCATCGTTCTATCCTCGCCTCTGCATCTAAAGGCAAAATGAACCGTCTAACATAACAAGCACAGCCGCGTCTGCGAGCAAGACCCCGGCTGGCTGAGGCCCTACATGCGCATCGTCTCTCTCGCAGCTCTCATTGCTTTCGCCGCGGCTTCCTTGGCAGCCCAGCAAACCACACCCGGGTCCCCAACAGCGACCGCGCCCACCACACCGGCAACGAAAGCGCCGTCACAGCAGCAGGACCCGGTGCCCGCAGCCGTTCCGCCGAGCACCGAACCTGTTCCAGGTGCCACGCCGCCTAAGACCAAAGCTGACGACAAGAAAGCTAAGGACGCCGCGAGCGAGAAAGCCGACTCGATTCCAAATCCCGGCGAAGCCCTCGACCCACACATCAAGAAGGGAACTGAGGAGGATGTCGATGCCATTGGCAACCGCAACATCGGCGGTCGCGGCATGGGCAACTGGTACTCGACGAACTGGGAAATCGGCACTGGCAAACAGTACTCCATGGAACTGGAGAAGTCGTCGCACCTCGTCACCGATCCAGTCGTCGTTGAGTACGTGAATCGCGTCGGTCAGAACATTGTGAAGAATTCTGACTCGAAGGTTCCATTCACCATCAAGGTTCTCGATACTGATGAAATCAACGCGATGGCGCTTCCGGGCGGCTTCTTCTACGTCAATTCAGGCCTGATTCTCGCCTGTGACTCGGAGGATGAACTCGCCGGCGTGATGGCCCACGAGATCGCTCACGTCGCGGCCCATCATGCCGCCCGCGAAATGACTCGCATGAACTACATGCAGATCGGTCAGATTCCACTGATCATCTTTACGCAAGGAACCTACACAGGATACGGAATCTACGAAGCGTCTCAGCTCGCTATCCCCCTTTCCTTCTTAAAATTCTCACGCAATTTTGAAGCAGAAGCCGATTATCTCGGTATCCAGTACATGTACAAAGCCGGATACGACCCGCAGGGCATGGTATCCATCTTCGAGAAACTTGACGCCCTGGAGAAGCACAAGCCCGGCGCTCTCTCAAAGGCCTTCAGCGACCATCCAGCCACGCCGGATCGTATAGGCAACGTAGAAGAGGAGATCGCAACCATCCTCCCGGCTCGTCCTGACTACCTGGTCACCACCTCAGAATTCGACACGGTGAAGGCTCGCCTCGCGCGCATCCAGAACAAACGCGGTATTCAGGACAAGAAGGGCGGCAACAAGCCCACCCTTCGCCGCACCGCGGGAACCAACAACGACCCCAACAACCCAACCGGCACCACTGGCACAAATTCCGGCGACGACCGCCCCACACTGGGCCGCCGCAACTAACTTGTGTAAGCGCCAGTTGGCGCGGTTCATTTTAGCCCGGGGCGGAAGCCGTGGGTCACGGATCGAAGCCGAATCGAGGGCTGAAGGCCCGGCTTAGCTTGACACACCCGATATACTGAAAGGGAAGACATACGAAGCCCGGCCCCTGCCGGGCTTCGGACTTTAAGCGGACTTGAGCCGAATCTAAGCTCAATGAATCGAAGACTTTAGATCAAAAGTACGGGGGGGTGGGGTACCCCTTCCGTTATCCGAAAGGCGAACATGGCAGAGCACGCATACACCACCGGCTATACCGACGACCATGCAAAGTCAGGCCTCGACATAGAATTTCCTCCCATCGAGACTTGGCGCAACCAGTTCCAGGCATATGAGATCCTCATCGACGATCCGGAGTTCACCAGCGTCTGCCCCAAAACCAGTCTGCCCGACTTCGGCGTCCTCACCATCCGCTACATGCCACGCGAGAAATGCCTCGAACTGAAAAGCCTGAAAGAGTACCTCTTCACCTACCGCAACCTCGGCATCTTTCAGGAAAACATCGCAAACCAAGTTCTGAATGACGTCGTAAAGGCCACCGACCCAGTCTGGGCAGAAGTAAAAGGCGACTTCCGCCCCCGCGGCGGAATCTCCACCGTTGTCACCGCCCGTTATCCTCGTACAGAAGAAATGCGCTAAAGCTCGTTTCTTCGCAGCCGAGCCCGCATCTCACTCGCTGAGACTTCTACCCCATGACGACAGTCAAGACATCTTCCAAGAGCGGCGCACTTGCCGGCGCCACCGTGGCACTCGCGTTGCTCACGGCGATGAACTTCGTCAACTACCTGGACCGCTACATCCTTCCTGCAGTTCAGGAGCAGGTAAAGGGTGAGTTCCGTCTGTCAGACGATCAGATCGGTTCGCTGACACTCTGGTTCTTCGTCGCTTACGTTATGTCGTCGCCGATCACCGGCTGGCTGGGCGACAGGTTCCCGCGCAAACCGATGATCGTCGTGGCTGCGCTCGGCATCGCAGCCATGAACTTCTTCACCGCCAGCGTGCACGATTACATGTCACTGAACATTCGGCACGCTGCGTTAGGAATCGGCGAAGCCAGCTTCGGCATCTTCGCACCCGCGCTCCTGGCTGACTATTACGCCGACGATCAGCGCAACACTGTGCTGACCATCTTCAACATCGCTATACCAGTAGGTGCCGCACTCGGTTATCTTGCTGGCGGCACAATTAGCGCACACCATGGCTGGCGCATGGCATTCATCGCGTCCGCGATCCCCGGAGCGATCATCGGCCTTCTCATCCTTTTCTTTATGAAGGAACCGCAAAGAGCAGAAAAGAAGGATGACTCCGCAAGAGTCGAAAAAGGAACAGTTCTCTCTCTCTTGAAGAACGGTGCCTACTTGAGTTCGATTCTTGGCTACGCCGCCGTGACATTTTCGCTTGGCGGAATCTCCTGGTGGATGCCTTCGTTCCTGCAGCGTGTCGACGGCCGCTCGGTAGAAGCAGCAGGCACGATTATGGGAGGCATCACGGTAGTGTGTGGGCTAGGCGGCACCGTGGTCGGCGGCATACTCGCGCAACGGTGGTCTAAGAAGACCGGCAAAGCGCTCTACTTCGTTCCCGCGCTGGGTGCTGGGCTCGCACTCCCTCCGGCGATGCTGTGTTTCTTCGGTCCGAAAAATCTCACGCTACCTGCGCTTGGCTTGGCGGTGTTCATCATCTTCCTGGGAACTGGCCCGGTGAATGCAGCAACGCTCAATGCAGTTCCTGCCAACCTGCGGGCGACTGCCATGGCAGGACAATTGTTCGCAATTCATGTGCTGGGTGATGCCTTCTCACCGAAGCTGATCGGCATTATCAGTGACCACTCGAATCTGAGAGTGGGCTTAGGAGCTACGCTCATTACGATGTTGCTGGCGGCGATCATCTTCACCTTTGGCGCTCGCTTTGCACCCGCACTGACGCACAAGCTTGACGCTCCCGCAGCTGCATGACGAGTCTGCACCTTCGTGACGCTGTCATGACTGCGGCGTACGCAATCGCAGCCGCGTGGTGCCTTAGAGCATCTTCCGCCGCGCGATATCTGCCGCGCTTGCCAAAGCTGCTCGAGTCCGAGTGGAACGCTGAGCCGGTTCGATCGACGAGCGTGTGTGTTGTTGTGCCGGCGCTGAATGAAGAACAGCATCTGCCCGCAACGCTGCGAAGCTTGCTGTGCCAGGATTGTGCGGAGCTTACGATCCTCGCCGTCGATGACCGATCGACAGACGCCTCTGGCGCGATCATGGATAGCTACGCCGCAAACTCCGGTGGGCGCCTGCGCGCCATTCACATCGATCATCTGCCCGAAGGTTGGCTCGGGAAAACGCACGCCATGCACATCGCCGTTTCGCAGAGCACGTCGGATTACCTGCTCTTTACGGACGCTGACATCTTGTTCGAACCGTCCATCATTCGTCGTGCTTTGGTGTACGCTGAGCGCACCGGAGCCGATCACGTCGTGGTCGCACCAACCCCTGATATCCAGTCTGCGGGCGAGGGAGCGATGCTCGGCTTTCTGCAGGTGCTTGGCATCTGGGCCTCCCGCCCGTGGCGAGTGGCTGACCCGAAGAGCAAACGAGACTTCCTCGGCGTCGGTGCCTTCAATCTGGTTCGACGCGACACCTTCCTGCGTCTTGGCGGATGGAAGAAACAGCCGATGGCTGTGGTTGAAGATGTGACGCTCGGGCGAAGATTGAAGCTTGCGGGAGCGTCCCAGCGCTTCGTCGTTGCCCCTGGCGCAGTAACTGTGCACTGGGCGCCCGGTCTGGCGGGCATTATCCGAGTGATGACTAAGAACCTCTTTGCAGTGATGTTCTTCCAACCAATATTGGTGCTGACGTCAAGCATGTTTGTGGTGCTGTTCTTCCTTGCACCACTTGGTATGCTGCTTCTTCCTCGAACTGCAACGCCGGGCATTGTCAGTCTGATATGCATTGCGATCTGCTACAGCGCGATGAGACCCATCACAAGCATCAGCGTCCGCCATTTCTGGCTTTATCCGCTAGGCGCTCTGGCGTTCTTATGGGCTATGTTTCTATCGATGTTTACTGTGCTGCGCGATGGCGGCGTTGAGTGGCGTGGAACGCACTATGCATTGGCCGCGCTGCGCGCACACAACAGATTCTCCGTCAGAGGCTAGACCTCGACGACCTGCCGTCCATAGCGCTTCTCGACGTACTCATCAAGGATCACCTGGAACTCCTCGACGATGTGATCACCCTTGAGTGTGGTGAACAGCTTGCCATCCATGTAGACCGGCGCCTTCGGCTCCTCAAACGTGCCTGGGAGCGAGATGCCGATGTTGGCGTGCTTCGATTCGCCGGGGCCATTGACAATGCAGCCCATGACCGCGAGCTTTAGCTCTTCGACACCCGGATATTGCTTCTTCCATTCAGGCATGGATTCAACAAGATAATTCTGAATGCGCTCAGCCAACTCTTGAAAGTAGGTAGACGTCGTTCTTCCGCAACCGGGGCAGCTCGTCACCTGCGGCATGAAGCTGCGAATGGAAAGCGACTGTAGAATCTGCTGTGCACAGCGGACCTCTTCGCTGCGGTCGCCACCTGGAGTTGGTGTAAGGCTGACACGAATCGTGTCACCAACGCCTGCCAGAAGAAGTGGCGAAAGCCCTGCTGTTGAAGCAACAACGCCCTTCATGCCCATGCCTGCTTCGGTCAGGCCGAGATGCAAAGCATAGTCACAACGCTTCGCAAGTTCGGTGTAGACATCAATCAAATCGCGGACATGCGAGACCTTCGCGGAAAGAATGATTTGGTCGCGGCGCAGTCCGTAGCGTTCCGCCGCCGCAGCATTATCCAATGCGGAAACGACCATCGCTTCCATCATCACGTCGCGCGCTTCCAGCGGCTTCGCGGATCTGGAGTTTTCGTCCAGCATGCGCGTTAGCAGGGCCTGATCGAGCGATCCCCAATTCACGCCGATGCGAACAGGTTTCTGGTATTCGACTGCTGTCTCAACCATCGTGCGGAAATTATCGTCGTCTTTCCGGCCGATGGACACATTGCCTGGATTGATGCGGTACTTGCTCAACGCCCGAGCGCAATCCGGATACTTACGTAGCAGGATGTGGCCGTTGTAGTGGAAGTCGCCAATGATGGGAGTATTCCAGCCCTTCGCACGGATACCTTCGACGATGTAGGGGACAGCTTTGGCCGCGTCGTCGTTGTTGACTGTAATGCGCACTAACTCGGAACCGGCACGCGCGAGGGCAGCAATCTGCTGAATGGTGGATTCGGCATCAGCCGTATCGGTATTGGTCATCGACTGCACGACGACGGGAGCCTGTGAGCCGACGCGCACACCGCCTACATCGACCGTGACGGCAGTTCTGCGCTGGATCGTTGGCATACTGACTAAAGTTTACCATTTGACCAATAGCGCTCCGTTGGCAAATGCTCGCTGTTCATCCCACCCGCTACGCGAGTTGCGTTCGCAAGCCCCAAGCGGGCGCCGCTCAACAAATTGCGCAGCTCATGGACAAGGCATTGCCGCGATTGCGATGCTCCTTCAGACTCAGCATCGGTTGACATACGATGCGCAGAGGAAAGAGAGTGATGGTCAGTACCGAAGCTGGAAAGCATGACTGCAACCGAGAACACACAATTTGAGCTAAGTGCGGACCAGCAATCGATGCGTGAACTCGCCGTCTCGTTTGGCCGTGAACAAATCGAACCTTACGCGCTGAAGTGGGACGAAGACAAGTACTTTCCTGTCGACGTGATCAAGAGCGCAGCGGCCCTTGGTATGGGCGGTATATGTGTCGCGGACGATGTTGGGGGGAGCAACCTCAGCCGCCTGGATGCGGTGCTGATTTATGACGGTCTTGCGGCAGCCTGTCCCTCGACCGCCGCTTACTTCTCCGTGCACAACATGGTGGCGTGGGCTATCGACAGGTTCGGCAATGAGGAGCAACGTAAGCGCTTCTTGCCGAAGCTGTGCAGTTTGGAGACGCTGGGTGCTTATTGCCTGTCAGAGCCCGGAAGCGGATCCGATGCCGCTGCCTTATCAACGCGAGCTGCAAACGAGGATGACAGCTATGTGCTGAACGGGGTAAAGCAGTTCATCTCCGGCGCAGGCGCCGCCGACGTGTACATCGTCATGGCGCGGACCAGCGAGCCGGGCCCAAAGGGCATATCTGCTTTCCTGGTTGAAAAGGGAACGCAAGGGCTTTCCTTCGGCCCCTGCGAAAAGAAAATGGGTTGGCATTCACAGCCAACGCGGCAAGTTATTTTGGAAGACGTGCGCGTTCCTGCGGCGAACCTGCTTGGTCCGCTGGGCACAGGATTTAAGATCGCGATGTCCGCGCTAGACGGCGGCAGATTGAACATTGCGGCGTGTTCACTTGGCGGGGCGCGGGCCGCCGTTGCAAAGGCCACGGCGTACATGCGCGAGCGGAAAGCGTTCGGCAAGCCGCTAACGGACTTCCAGGCGCTGCAGTTTCGGCTCGCAGACATGGCCACGGAGTTGGAAGTCGCGGAGACATTTCTCTGGAAGGCGGCGGCGGCGCTCGACGCGAAGGCACCTAAGGCGCCAGTGCTATGCGCGATGGCGAAGCGCTTTGTCACCGATGCGGGCTTCAACATTGCAAATGACGCGTTGCAGCTCCTTGGTGGGTACGGGTATCTGGCGGACTACGGCGTTGAAAAGATCGTGCGAGACCTCCGTGTTCATCAGATTCTGGAAGGCACAAACGAAATCATGCGCGTCATCATTGCCCGCAGCTTGATTGCGCAGTAAGCGGGAGCGTTCGAGGACCAGATGCAAATCGCAGGAAGCACATTTCTGATCACAGGTGGTGCCTCAGGCCTCGGCGAGGCGACCGCACGGATGTTGGTTGGCCGAGGAGCGAAGGTAGTTATAGCCGACGTAAATCCTGCTGGAGAAACGCTCTCAGCTGAACTTGGACACTCGGCCGCCTTTGTTCGAACTGATGTCACAAGCGAAGCCGATGGAAGGCAGGCCGTAGCATCTGCTCTGGATCGTTTCGGCACTTTACAAGGGTTGGTGAACTGCGCCGGGATCGCTCCAAGTGAACGAATCGTCGGCCGGAGTGGGGCACACAGCCTTGAGAGTTTCACACGCGCTGTAATGATCAACCTTGTCGGCACCTTCAACATGATGCGACTCGCCGCGGAAGCGATGATGAGCAACGAACCACTTGAAGACAACGAGCGTGGAGTCATCATCAACACGGCATCGATCGCTGCCTATGAAGGACAGATCGGCCAGGCAGCCTACGCTGCCTCGAAAGCCGGTGTGGCTGGCCTCACTTTGCCCGCGGCGCGCGAATTCGCGAAGACGGGCATCCGCGTGGTCACCATCGCGCCAGGGCTGTTCATGACTCCAATGATGTCGGGCTTTCCTTCCGCGGTACAGGAAGCGCTCGCACAAGCGGTCCCGTTTCCCGCACGACTCGGCAAGCCGGGGGAATACGCTGACTTGGTGGCTACAATCTGTGAACTAACGATGCTCAACGGCGAGGTCATTCGTCTGGATGGAGCTCTGAGGATGGCTCCGAAGTAGAATGGCGACCTTCTTAATAAGGGTGATTTGGTGAAGATATTGGCGGTAGTCCGGCAGGTGCCGGATGCAGAAGAAAACGTGAGGATCATCGAGGGCCGGGTTGATCTCGCGAGCAGCAAATTGGTGCTCGACACAATGGACGAATACGGTATCGAGGAAGCGTTGCGCCTGCGTGAGCGCACCAGTGAGGTCGAGATTGTGGCTCTTGCAGTTGGTTCGGCGCGCTCGGAGGAGGCGCTTCGAACTGCGCTTGCGCTCGGCTCCGACCGAGCGATTCTTGTAGAAAGTTCCGAGCCATTGGATGTGATCGCCGTGAGCAGCATTGTGGCACAGGTCGCACAAAGTGAGTCAGTGAACCTTATCTTCTGCGGAGGCCAGCAGGCTGATTGGGACAGCCAGGCACTAGGTGCTGCGGTTGCGGAGCGTTTGAAGTGGCCACAAGCAACGTGGGTGACATCCCTCACGGTCGATGGTGACCGCATCTCGGGCAAGCATGATGTGGACGAAGGCACGGAAACGTTTGCGCTATCTCTACCTGCGGTGATCACGACGCAACAAGGCCTGAACGAGCCACGCTATCCCACGCTGCCGAACATCATGAAAGCAAGAAAGAAAGAACTTACTCGAAAGAAGTTGATTGAGTTTGGCACTTCGCCTAGAGTCACACCTGTTGGTTCGAGCATTCAGATAAAAGAGCGCTTGCGCAAGATGTTGGACGGCAAAGATGCGCCCGCCGCTGCTGGGCAGCTGGTTGATCTCCTGCGCAGCGAAGCAAGGGTGATCGCATGATCCTGATCGTGGCAGAACACCTTGACGGCAAGCTGAGCAAGAGCACGTACGAGATGGTTCAGGCAGCACGTGAATTGAAGCGTGAAGCGCCTGTCTCGCTGTTGGTGCTGGGCAGCGGCGTAGCAAGTGTCGCTTCTGAAGCCGCGAAGTTGTGCGATCAAGTGCTTGTAGCAGACCTTTCCGCACTGGCGCAGTACGACGCGGAACTTTGGTCAGCTGCTGTCGCGCAGATAGCGTATGAAGGCGAAGCGAGCCTCGTTCTTATTGGTGGCAGTCGAAGCGGACGAGAGTACAGCCCACGGGTTGCAGTGAAACTGGACATACCCCTTTTGGAGGACGTTGTCAGCTTGACAGACGTAGACGGCGGCATCGAAGCAGAGCGTTACACTTTTCTCGCCCGCGTTACGGAACGAGTACGCACCGAAGCTCCTTTGGTCGTGGTCTCCATCAAGCCGGGTGCATACACGCCTGCAGCGCCCCTCGCCCAGAATGCTGAAGAGTTTGATGTGGAGTTGGCACTTCCTGAGCGGCGGGTCGAAGTCACCGGACGCGAGAGCGCAAAGACCGAACGGGTGTCTCTTTCTGAAGCAGATGTTGTTGTGGCCGGCGGGCGTGGCGTAGGTTCGGCTGAATCCTTTACGAAGATCGTCGAAGGGCTAGCCGATCAACTCGGCGCCGCAGTCGGCGCGACACGCGCAGTCGTCGATGCGGGCTGGCGGCCTTATGCCGAACAAGTAGGACAAACAGGCAAGACAGTGCAGCCCAAAGTTTATTGGGCGATAGGGATCTCCGGCGCTGTGCAGCACCTTTCAGGGATGGGCAAGAGCAAAGTGATTATCGCGATCAACAAGGACGCGGAGGCTCCGATCTTCAAGATTGCCGACTACGGAATCGTCGGTGACGTGAAGGAAATCGTTCCCGCGATCATTGAAAAGCTGCGGTCTAAGTAAGAAGAAGTCACCGTTAAACTGCCTATGCTCTCGCTGACGCAAAAAATCGCATTCTTGGTTTTTGCCGCAGCAATGCTAGCTGCGGCGGTTTACGCATGGACACGTTTGTATCGCCGGTTGGCCGCGGGCCGTCGGGACACAGATGCGCGCTTCGATCATGTGCTACAGCGCCTCCGGTATTCGCTGATAACTACGCTGACGCAGCGCAGAACGTTTCGTAAACGGCCAGTCGTTTCCTTTTTCCATTCGTTTATCTTCTACGGGTTCACCTTCTACATATTGGTGAACTTCATCGACGCAGCCGAAGGCTTCTTTCGCTTCAACTCATTTGGCGCGATCTACAACTTGCTTGCCGACGCGTTCAGCGCTCTTGTCCTCATTGCCGTTGTCGCGCTCGTACTGAGGAGATTTGCTCTTCCTAGCCGCAGAGACTTTTCTTTTAACCAGCGCACACTTCTTCACCCGGAGTTGAAGAGGGGCTATGTTCGTTTTGACTCGATCATTGTCTCCACATTTATCTTGTTTCACGTCGGCAGCCGCGCAGTAGGTGCAGGCGCGAAACTTGCGCTGCAAGGGCGCGACCGCTTTCAGCCGTTTGCCTCATTGGTATCGCATGCCTTTTCGCCCGCAAATGCCGAAGCCTGGCGTGTCTTCGGGTACTGGGGTGCGCTCGGAAGCGTTCTTGCCTTCTTAGCCTACTTCCCACGTTCCAAGCACATTCATATTTTCCTCGCATCCGCGAAATACGCTGTTGCGCGCGGCAACGGTTCGGGCGTTCTTCCAGTCGTCGAGCTGAATAGCGAGTTCGAAGAGCCGCAGCTTGGAGCAAGTAAGTTAGAGGAGCTTGCTTGGCCGCGGCTGCTGGACGCTTACGCGTGCATTCAATGCAATCGATGCCAGGATGTTTGCCCTGCAACGGCTACTGGAAAATCGCTTAGTCCATCTGCGCTGGAAATCAACAAGCGCATGGAATTGAACGAGCTCGGCAAGACGTTCCGCGCGTTTGAGTCAGGTGCGTCCAGCCCGAAGTCACTTCTTCAGTTCGCCATGACCGCAGAAGCCGCGTGGGCTTGCACAACGTGCGGGGCCTGCATGGAAGTCTGTCCTGTGCAGGACGAACCGATGCTCGACATCATCGACATCCGCCGGCATCAGGTGATGATCGAGGGTGACTTTCCGAGACAACTGCAGAGTGCCTTCCGAGGAATGGAGCGTTCGAATAATCCCTGGGGTCTTGGCCACGAAAAGCGACTTGATTGGGCTGAGGGACTGAGGGTCAGGACGACGGACGAGAATCCTGACCCGGACGTTTTGTACTGGGTTGGATGCGCCGCCAGCTATGATCCGCAGGCACAAAAGACGGCGCGCGCTTTTGTCCAGTTGCTCGATCACGCTGGAGTTGACTTTGCGGTGCTTGGCAAGCGCGAGTGTTGTACCGGCGACAGTGCCAGGCGTGCAGGCAATGAAGTGCTTTATCAGCAGCTAGCCAATACAAACGTTGCGACGCTGAATGCGCTCAAGCCCAAGCTCATCGTGGCTACCTGTCCGCACTGCATGAACTCTATTGGAAAGGAGTACGCACAACTTGGCGGTGACTATAAAGTTGTTCACCACAGTAAATATCTCGACAGCCTGGTGCAAGAAGGAAAGCTACGCCCAAGCAGCAATGGCGCCACAGTAGCTTTTCATGATCCCTGCTATCTCGGTCGTCACAATGGTGTCTATGACGCTCCGCGGAATGTGCTCAATGTTCTGAGTAACTCGGTGATTGAGTTAGATCGCAATCGCGAGAATTCCTTTTGCTGCGGCGCCGGCGGCGCGCAGTTCTGGAAGGAGGAAGAACCAGGCGATGGGCGAATCTCTGACAATCGTTACGCTGAGGCAGAACGCCGCTTGTCGGGGGCTGAGGATAAGGTGCTGGCCGTTGGATGTCCCTTCTGCAAGAGTATGTTAGACAGCACACCCGGCAGGGGAGTGACGCCGCTCCCCATCAAGGACATTGCTGAGCTACTGCTTGAAGGAGTGCAAAGAAACTTACAGCGTGGTCCTGCTGTGTCAGCTTCGTCAGCTCAGATCGCGAATGATGTGTTGCCCGTCGTCCATTCCTCTGAGTTTGAAGAAGCGCCGTCTTCCCGACCAGTTGCGATCCTCTCGTTCGCAGATTCGCATCTGCCGACGGAGGCTGTAAGAGTAAGCAACGAGCAGCCCGCTGGGGCAAGTCCTTCGATCGAAAAGAGGCGGCCAAAATGGACGCCCAAACGAACCTCATCTACACAGCCGGAACACAATCTCGATGCCGTAGCGAGCAGCCGCCAGGGAGCGCTCGACCGTATTGAGCTTTCGCTGAAAAGCAGCACTCGAAAAGCGTGCACTTCGTCGAGGCTTGTCGCCGGCGCGCCGCCGGCTCCAGGAGCTGTTGACAATGATGCGATGCCAGGCGTGGAGCAGCCACATGACATTGCTCCAGCGTTCGCGACTAAAGCTCCTCCTCGGAAGGCTTGGAAGCCGAGACCCCCGCGCACAGTCGACCTTGAGGCGGAAGCTCAGCTGGGTTCAGAGGATATAACGCCGCAAATCGTCTCAGACAAATCTGATGAGCTTCTAAAATCGGCAGTCGCTCCGACCAATCAACGAAAACATTGGGTACCGAAGCGGAAGAGTGTATGACCGACAATGAAACCGGAAAACTCATGAGCGCACGGACGCTTTGGGAGGTTTGTTGTAGACGCTAGTGGGACGGTTTTGCAAGTGGTTGATCGATTGGAACTGGTCCACCAAAGTTCGGTGTGCCATCCGCGTTCCAAGTAAACCGCTGGATGCGCGGCGAACGAAAGTTGCCGCAACCTTCGTTTGGGGCCGGGTTCGCGTGGTAAATAATCCAATCTTCCTTGCCATCTGGAGACTGGAAGAAGCCATTGTGCCCAGGACCGAATGCATGGGACTGCGCATCGGTGCTCAAGAACGGCTGGTCGAACTTGGTCCAACTTGTCGCATCGAGCAGGTTCGCAGTGACGCTTGCCTGTAGCAAACCAATGGAATAAAAATCCGTCCAGCATCCTGAGGCAGAGAAAGTGAGAAAAATCTTATCCCCATGTAGGAGCGCTTCGGGGCCTTCGTTCACATAGACATGCCTTCCAGGCAGATCACCGTGCGTCTCCCAGGAGTAGGTGGGCTTTGCGATCAGCGTGCGTGGAGAATCAATGGTCCAGGCGTTGCTCATGTGCGCGATGAAAAGATCCTGCTCGCCATCAGTTTCTCCCTTCCAGCCAGACCAAACGAGGTAGTGCTGACCTTGGACTTCAAACGTGGTTGCATCAATGGCCCAGCGGTCGGTTGTATCGCTGATCTTGCCTTTGAGAGTCCATGTACCCTGCGTGGGATCGTCGCTGCTATTCTCCACAACATAGATCCGATGGGAGGCATTCTTCCCCGCATCCGCGGCGAAGTAGATGTACCACTTATTACCCCAGCGATGCAGTTCAGGTGCCCAGAGTTCGTTAGACCAGGGATGACCTGGTTCCGGCGTCCACACAACGGTCTTCTTGGCATTCCGCAGATCGGCGATGTCAGCCGTTTTGCGCAGCACGAGGTTCTTACCAGAAGAATTTGAGTAATAGTAGAAGCCGTTCCACCAAATCACCCAAGGATCGGGACCGGCCTGCAGCAGGGGGTCTGTGAAAGTGTCAGTAGCAGAGGTCTGTGCGCCGGGGCGCCGTGGTGCATCCTGCGCATCGAGGTTCACAAGGGAGCAAAACGAGACCACTGTACACAGAACGAGCAATACAGCAGCTTTCCGTGGGAGACGCAACATGAAGATTTTTGACGACTCCGCCTGGTGCGCTGTTGCTTCCATGAGAGGTACCCGCGCCGTGCAATCCATAGCATGATGAAAGTACTTGCGACAATGGGAGCAGCCTAGGTACTCCGTGTTGCTCCCGAACAGCGACAACACCTTTTACTAAGATACGGATCATCAAGAGCGAAATGAGGACGTCATAGCTATCGCGCAAATGAACTCTTGGATCAAGCCGGCCCGGATCGCGACGGTCGCGCTGTTCAGCATTGCACTTGCGGCATATGTGTACCTTTCGTGGCACTGGCCGCTCATGCACGACATGCAGGTCCTGCATTACGTATCCTTCCTCATCGACAAAGGTTGGGCTCCGTACCGGGAGATTCTGGACATGAATATGCCAGGAGCTTACCTGTTCGAGCGCTGGGCTCTCTACCTTTACGGCAGCAGCGATTTAGGCTGGCGTTTTTACGACCTCACTCTCTCCGCTGTCGGCATCGTGGCGATGGTTGTCATTGCACGCCCATACGATTGGCTGGCCGGCTTCGTCGCGGGAGCCACATTCGCATTGGTGCATGGCGCGGATGGTCCAATGGATGCAGGACAGCGTGATCAGCTCATGGCGGTCTTGCTTCTAGTGGCTTATGCTCTTTGCTTCCAGGCTGTTCGCCGGCGTGTACCAATGCTACTTGGCATAGCCGCGCTGTGCAGTGGCATGGCAGCTTCGATCAAACCTACGTTGGTATTTGCAAGCCCTGTTTTATTTCTTCTTGCTCTCCTGCGACTGCGCCGGGAAGCTGTCAAGCTTACCCCTTACGTACTCTGGATTTTGACTGGGTGGTTCATTTCAGTCGGCGTCGTGCTTTGGTTCCTCCTCTCCCATGGCTCGCTTCAGGCATTTATCTATGACTTGACGGTGATAATCCCTCACTACGCAACGATCGCCGGCGCTACCTGGCCCGAGATGCTTCGAACAACACTCCCGCGCCCGTTGTTTGTTTACATAGCCTTTGCCCTCGCCAGCTTGTTCACCTATCGCGCATGGTCAAATTGGGAGCACGCCGCGCTCCTCTGCGGGATCGCCTTTGGCCTCATTAACTTCTACGGACAGCACAAAGGTTTCGGGCAACACCGGTATACGACAAATGCGTTCGTAATCCTGTGGGCGACAATTCAGTTGATGATGGCTCTCCGTCAGCCTGGCCTAGCGCGATGGATTGCCGCCACCGGGCTTCTATACCTAACGGCTGTAAACACACCGAACGACGTCATCTGGATTCGCAGGTATGCGTCGGTCGACCAATTCACCTCCTATCTCGAAGGGGATCTGAGGAGTATCGGTCCCGCGAAACTACAGCGCAGCGTGCAGTGCCTTGACCTTGTAGACGGCTGCCTCACTGCCCTTTATCATCTGAAAATCGTTCAAAGTAATGGCTCGACCGGCGATTTGCTCTTGTTTTTGCCACAGCATTATTGGGTTGTTGAAAACGCGAGAGCCACGTTTCTAAGCGACATCCAGAGAAGGCCACCGCGTGTAATCGTTCTTTCGAATGCGCCGTTTCAAGGCGCGCGTACTTTTGGCATCGTTAGTGCCTTTCCGCAGATGGCGGATGTCCTCGCCCGGCAGTATATCCTCACCACGCAACGTGAGTTTTGCGAAGCTGCTGCGTCCCATCCCGGCCTGGATTCCAACTGTCCGGCGTACAGGATTTATCAACTCAAGACTGTGGATCGCGGTCGTTAGTGATAGCAACGTCCAGCTCCGCCGACCAAGAGTTCCTCATTGGGGGCTGAACGACTTACAATCAGGGAGGGATCAGATGGCGGACCAGATTCAGCAAAAGACGATCGACACTGGCGTCAATAGTGCGCCGGAGGCCTGGATTAAGACGGAGCTTGCAAGGCATCCTCAACGTCCCTACCCCATGGATTACATCGAAGCGATCTTCACCGACTTCAGCGAGATGCACGGCGATCGTCACTTCGGGGATGATGCTGCGATGACAGCGGGCAAGGCCCGCTTCAGGGGTCAGCCTGTTATGGTCATTGGCAATCTGAAGGGCCGCAGCCTCAAAGAGCGGGTGCAACGGAAGTTCGGGTCGCCCGATCCCGAGGGCTATCGCAAGGCGTTACGAACGATGAAAGTCGCAGAGAAATTTGGACATCCCATCTTCACCTTTATCGACCTAGCGGGCGCGAACCCTGGGCTGGGTGCGGAAGAGCGCGGGCAAGGTGAGGCCATCGCGCGGAACCTGTTGGAGATGTCACGCCTGCGTGTTCCCACAATCGCAACGATCACCGGTGAAGGGGGTTCGGGAGGCGCGCTTGCGTTAGCTGTCTCGGACAAGGTGTTGATGCTTGAGAACTCCATTTATTCCGTCATCTCTCCTGAGGGCTGCGCGAGCATCATGTGGAAAGACGCGACCAAGAAGCAACAGGCTGCCGCGGCCCTGCGCTACACGGCTGAGGATGTGCGGAAGCTTGGCTGCGTTGATGACATCATTGCCGAGCCTGTGGGCGGCACACAGAACGACCCCGCTGAGGCAGCGCATCTGGTCTCAGGCAAGCTGGCTGAGTATCTGGATGAGTTACAAGCAATGCCAATGGAAGAGATGCTTGCAAAGCGCTATGCCAAGTTCCGCAATATCGCACAGTTTTACGCGACGGCCTGATCGCTGAAGGAGTTCGAGTCTCATTGCCGACGCAAACCGAACTTCTCAGGCTGCCACGTCCTATGCAAGGAGCTCTCTTTCTCGCGGGACTTTTTTGGCTGGTCGCTGCAAAGTTCGCGTCTGAACACGCTGCCGCAGGCCTTGCGATCACACTGCACTTGATTGTCTTTCAACCTCTGCTCAGGGAATTCTTCTTTCTCTTTCTGCTTATCGGCGGGTTTGCGGTGCTTCATTGGATCGCAACGCGTGATGGTAGCGTTCGCCTTTCCAACGCTCTTCCTGAGCGGGAGACAGCAAAACGCGAATGGATGGCCGGGGCGGCGCTCGGCTGGTGCATGCTGCTGGTCACGGTGCTGCCCATGGTCCTTCTTGGCGATCTTCATCCGCAGTTCTGGTTGGCTCCGCGCGCATGGGGGATAACGCTGCTCTCGCTGCTCGCGCTCGCTGCGAGCTCTCTTGCGATCGAAGTGGCGTTTCGCGGCTATATTTTCCGTCGCCTGATTCTTGCAATTGGCTCAGTTGCGGCGACTGTCGCGATGGCGCTGATATACGCGCTGTTCCTCAGTGTTCGCGCGGACGCCTCGTCACTCAGCTTTGTATTTCTCTTCCTCGAAGGCGTTCTGTTTGCACTCGCTTACCACCGGACGCATGCCCTCTGGCTGGGATGGGGTATGCGTTTTGCCTGGACTGCATCTATGACCGTGCTGTTTGGCTTGCCGATCCGCGGGTCTTTGGATTACGCCAGTCTAGTGGCGACGACGGCCTCTGGATCAAGATGGGTCACTGGCGGGATGTTCGGTCCAGACGCTTCGCTTCTTGGATCTGTTGTTGTAATGGCGGCGATGGTTCCGCTGTACGCTATCACGAAAGATTTTGCCTGGCATTACACATTTGCTCCGATCGTGCCTGCTGGGTACGCAGTGACGGTGCAGCCGCCCGCAGCTCACACAGCAATGGAGCAAAATGCCGCCGCGCCCGCGCCTGCTTCGCTCGTGCAGATCGCAAGTATCACTCCGGCTGCGCCTTCTACCTTGCGCGAGATAGAAGAACACCTGCGAAGCAGAGCAGAGGATTGATGTTCGTTTTCTCAACGTGAGCGGGGAGGCGGCTTCGACCGCAGGTTGCACAGGAACGCCAAGAAGGCGCACAATCCTCTCAATCCACCATTGAGGTGAAGTCATGGGCCCTCGCACGTTGAGATCGCTGCTCACTGTGAGTTGTGCATTGCTAGCTGTCCCGGCAATGCGGTCGCAGGTGTTCGTCGTCGGTATGAAGACAGCAACCAGCGACGTCGTCACAGATTTCCACCCTACGCATATCGAAATTCCTGACAAGCCGCTCGACGAGCGAGGCCGTCTGGAGCTGATCCGCAACCTAGAGGCAGAGCAGGGCTTTGCGCATCGCGAGTTACCGCTGGGAGCGGGTCTGACGCTAATAGCGAACGGAAATATGGCGCCAAGCGGGGATGCCTACAAGAAACTTCTCTATCAGAAGGGGCAGTCTGCAGCTGCCGGGGACAGGGTCGCGGTCACGGCACTGGAATTTAAGCCTGACCGGCTAGTCATCGATTTGAATGGCGGACCTTATGCGAAGCATCGCTTCTTGAGCCATGTGCAAATCAATGATATCCAGTTGGCACAGCAAGGGCCTACAGCGACGGGTTGCCGAATCACGCTGATTTTTGAGGGCGGTCTGCGAGAAGTTACCGCCGCCGAAGTCAAAGCGCTCTTGGATCCGCTTGTGGATTTCCGCGCGAAGTCCAGCGAGGAAGCGTACGCCGACACGCTGGCTCCGAAAATAAAGGAAGCCATTGAGGCGCACGAAATCTTAGTTGGCATGGATCGCCGGATGGTGCTGGCGTCTGTCGGCGCGCCGCATGACAAGCATCGCGAGCATTCATCCGCAGACGATTCTGAAAGTGCATTGTACGAAGAGTGGATTTACGGAGAGCCACCGCAACCGACTAAATTTGTCAGATTTCAGCATGGAAGAGTAGTTCGGCTTGAGGTCGCAGCTCTAGGCAAACCGATCGAAGTCTTTGACAAGAATGAGTTGAGCAATGCGTCAGACCCGGTACTGCAGACAAGGAATGTCATGAACGGTGACGCGCAACCGGGCCAAGAGATTGGTCATGGCACGGCCGCACCACCGACATTACGAAAGCCCGGTGAGGCTGCGCCAGATGCTCCAACGTCGATGGGCAAAGTGAAGCTACCCGCTGATACTCCGAATACTCCAAAGCAGTTCGCCGGCGAACGGTAGAAGGAGCATATGCCACTACGCGCAAGATGAACTCCCTGGAAGCCTTCGTGTAGAATAACGTTGAGCCTGCCTGGGCTCTGCTTCTCACGTTCCTGTTCGGCCAAGCCAAACGCCAGCCACAGTTATTCATACGTTGAAGTTGCGTGCTGGCTAGTACTGCATGCGTGTTCCGGGTGGCACAGACATTCGTTTGAGGAGATGACCGATGGCCAAGATTGCAAAGACTGGCGACCGCAAGAAAATGATGGACACGCAGAAGAGCACGGATTGTCCCAAATGCTCGAAGCCCACCCGGATTGTGAAGCGCGTGAAGGATCGCGAGCGCGGTATTCCAGGTGGCGTCTACATTTCCTGCTCAGCGTGCGATTTTTTCGAGAAGCTCTAGTCTCACCCTGTACCCCACAAGACCCGTTCAAGCGAGCGGGTCTTTTTGCGCGTGTTCGCATTGCAAAAGGTTACGAGAATAATCCAACAAAAGTGTGTCAAAGGAGTCACGTCACCACTTGACGACTGTGTTCGCCGAGGCGCAGACTCCGTTTCGGTCGTAGGAAAAGACATGGCATCGAGCAGCATCGTTACACCGCACCAGAGTTCAGCTTGCACCCCGCATTACAACCGGCCAACCTTTCTGATGTGTCCGCCTGAATGGTACGGCGTCGACTATGTCATCAATCCCTGGATGGCAGGCAACATCAATCGCTCCTCGCGCGATTTGGCCTTTGCGCAGTGGAAGGGAATTCACAACGTACTGCGCGGCATCGCCGATGTGCGCTTGCTACATCCTGAGCCTGGGTGCCCAGACATGGTATTTCTTGGACATGGTGCGCTCGTCCAGCACGGTGTGGCAGCGATAGCGAGCTTTCACCCGGCAGAACGTAGAGCAGAAACGCAGCATCTGCGCCGTTGGTTGGAGGAACAGGGCTTCCTGCTCTGGAGCACACCGCGTGAAACGGCGTTTGAAGGCGAAGGTGATGTCACCTTCAACAACGACGGCAGCAAGTTGTGGGCTGGCCACGGAGTGCGCACCTGTCGCTCGGCGCATCGGCATATCGCGGCAGCTTGGCATGTTCCGGTCACGTCGCTGCATCTTGTGGATCCACGTTTCTATCACCTGGATACATGTTTCACTCCGCTTTCGGGCGGGTTCCTGTTGTATTATCCCGCCGCGTTTGATCCCGCATCCTTGAGCGCGATCGAAGCCGAATATCCTACTGAGAAGCGAATCCCCGTAACCGAAGAGGATGCTATCCGGATGGCATGTTGCGCGCTCAACATCGGAAAGACAGTCTTTACCGGCGAGCTT
The DNA here is from genome assembly GCA_903970445.1 of Verrucomicrobia bacterium Tous-C9LFEB. GTDB lineage: Bacteria > Acidobacteriota > Terriglobia > Terriglobales > Acidobacteriaceae > Granulicella. The sequence continues at coordinate 23,055 of CAJCIP010000052.1, forward strand.
AGTCGCGAACTGGGGCTGAGGCTTTTCAACTCCGGCTTCGACGTGGTGCAGCTTGAATTGAGCGAGTTCATTCGAGGTGGCGGGGGAGCCAAGTCGCTGACGTTACGTCTGAGCGACATGGCGGTCACGCATGGATTGGCAACTCAGTAACGAGCTCGGGCGGGCACCATTACCTCGTAGCATGTAACGAGGAGTCGCGAATGGCCGACATACCAAGCAGGGGTCACAGAACGCCAGCTGTTCTTCTAACGATCGCCGGGTTCGACCCATCCAACGGGGCAGGGATTACTGCTGACCTGCAGGTCTTTGCGGCGCACGGCTTCTTTGGGACATCCGCCATCACAGCGCTCACAGTGCAGTCTACCCAGGGTGTCGCTGCGGTACACAGCGTGGCTCCTGAGGTCCTCCGGCATACCTTGGATCATTTGTTGTGTGATCTACCGCCCCACGGAATCAAGATAGGAATGCTGGGTAGCGCTGAGAATACATTGGCGATATGCGATTTCTTGCACGCGTTATCGGACATAGAGACTTGCCGAAACGTTCCAGTCATACTCGATCCGGTGCTCAGGTCAAGTTCCGGGACCGCCTTATTTACCCTTGAGTCGAGGGATGTACTAACGCGTGAACTTCTTCCATTAGTTTCATGGATGACCCCTAACGTATCGGAAATGAAAGAGATCACCGGAGATGACCATGCAGCCAGCAATCGCGAGCAATGCCTTGCGATACTTGGCCGGCGCTTTCCAAATTTACAGATCATAGCGACGGGCGGGGACGAAGAGGGACACCCGACGGATTCATGGAGGTCGCTGGACGGACAAGTTCGTGACGTCCAAGGCAACCGCATAAATACAAAGTCCACGCACGGGACGGGTTGTGCATTCTCATCCGCCCTCCTGTGCCGCCTGGTGCAAGGCATGAAACCTGCTGAAGCCATTGTCGCCGCCAAAACATATGTGGAAGGCGCACTGCACCACGCGCCCGATGTTGGACATGGAACAGGGCCATTAGGTCTACTCTGGCCCCTTCAGCACTGCTAGGCTATCGAGGTGGCCCTTTTGGTGAACATAAACGGACAGGCGAGAACGTTTGCCGAGCTTGCCTCTGGCGCGTCGCTCCAAGATTTGATTGTGACTCTGGGATTGAAGGGGGATCGCATCGCTATAGAGCGGAATGGTGGCATTGTCACCAGGGACGAGCGGAGTCACACAGTTCTGGAGGACGGGGACAGGCTTGAAATCGTCCACTTCGTCGGAGGCGGTCGCTCAAACAGCTGACTATACAGAATATCTGTTATCGGACGTAGAGCTGAACCGAGCCTTGCAGGTCTATTTACTGCCAACTGCTGGTTCGCACCAAGGAGTGCGGTTGTCCGTTGGCGGGCTTCAAACCGGGGCCGAGCTTCTCAGTAGTAACGACCGATAGGGCGAAGCCGTTTGTGATCGCGTTCCCCGCGTGAAGCGTCGAGCCCGATAGTCGAACGCTGTTTCACCTCTCCACCCCGTGAGAACGGCTGTGTTAAGCTTCAATAGTTGCTGCCCGCAACTGCGGAGAGATGGCCGAGTGGCTGAAGGCGCACGCTTGGAAAGCGTGTATACCGCAAGGTATCCAGGGTTCGAATCCCTGTCTCTCCGCCATTACACTTACCAATTCAATTGCTCACCTCAGGCTTTTGGCATGCTTTCCTGCCTGGACCGAACCTCGCTTCAGAAAGGTGCGATCCTCCCGGGCTGTTTTATATCACTCAGCCGTTACGGTTTGTTTCTTTTCGAGGGAAATCGTCCGCGACGACGAAAACGGGACGAAGGAGAAAGGAGATCGAAGAGGCCGCGTGGTTTGCGTGCCCGTAAGCGAGAGAAACGATCCAACCTAAAGACGAAGTCCAACACACAAGCCATTGTGAGAAATGCCTCGAAAGACTTGATATCGTGCTGCACTTTGCTCTGAGGACTTTGCGCGTCGGCAGTCCAAACATGCTCAATCGGGGTGCATGAATACCGCTGAGCATTCGCGATCCATCAAGACCGGTTTAGGATGGAGCAGAAAGCAAAGTGTTGCTCCGCCGCCAGTTTGCATGCCCACCCTTGAACTGTCCATGATCGTGAAGAATGGCGCATCGGGCCTTGCACGGTGCCTTCTCAGCGTGCAAGGCGTGGTGGACCGCATCACGATTGGCGATACCGGCTCAACAGATGAGACAGAGCTGATCGCACGAGCCCATGGTGCACAAGTTTTTCCCGTAGAGTGGAAGAACAATTTTGCGATGGCTCGCAATGCCGTGCTGGCTCGGGCCACCTGCGATTGGGTACTCTTCCTCGACGCGGACGAGATGCTCGATGCCAAAGCTGTCGCCCAAATCCCGGCGCTGATCGATGACCAGAGCGTAGCGGCTTACGAAATCACGACGCGGAACTATGTTTTCGATCCCGGTTTTCGCTCGGGTGGTGAGCAGGCTCGGCCAAATGTGGATGACGAGCCTGAGACGGCCAATTTTCCTTTTTACTTCACGTCAAGCAACACTCGCTTGTTTCGGCGAGACCCAGGCATCTATTTTGAGCATTGCGTCCACGAGTCTGTAGCAGATCGCGTCGACGCGTTGCACCTTCAACGTGTACGCAGCGGCGTGTTGATTCACCATTTCGGATATGTCGAAGACACGAAAGCTCGTCGCAAACAGAAGGAAAATCTTTATTACGATCTAGCACTAAGAAAGGTAAGTGAATGCAGCACCTTCGGTACCTATCTTGGAGCTGGCATGGCGGAGCTCGATCATGCGAAGCGGGTTTCCACCGCATTGGAGTTCTTCAAGAAAGCGATCACACTGTCACCACAACAAGCAAGAGGTTGGCTCTATGCCGGTATCTGCTACACCCGCATTGGTCAGTACGCTGAAGCACTAAACATGATGCAGCGAGCGATCTGCTTGGACCCAACGAATGCTCTTTCCTTCAGTTCCTTAGGCGATATTCACTTTCAGAGTAAGGGGTACGTTGACGCTCACGTGGCCTACAGCCACGCAATGGATCTGCATGATGCTTCGCCACTCACCCTTGCCAAACTTGGGGCTACCGATGTGCACCTTGGGCAGCATGTTCCTGGTATAGCGCGAATCAAAGCAGCCATCGACCGTTCTCCGAATGAAGCTGAACTGCTAGACATCTACGCGGCATCAGCTTTCTTGGCTGGGCGAGCAATAGAAGCGTGCGAAGCAGCAGAACGCCGTCTGTCTGCAGATGATGTGACAGCTTTCAATTTTCTGCTTGCTGCGACGCTGCACGTGCACAGTAATTTAGAGCAGAAGGCGAAAGTTATTCTTCGATCAGGCCTTTTGCGGTTCCCTGACGATCGCGAATTGCGCAACTTACTCGATTCTCTTCTATTAGCTGCCGAAACTTCCTAATTAAACCAAGTCTGTCCGATAACGCTGGTACTCTCAACGCAATCAGGTCGCGCGTGTGGGATTGATTCGTGTCCCCAAGCGTGGGCAACGCGTCCTCATAGGTTGAGGCTGGAATGAGGGTCGGGGCGGTACCTGAACCAGGCGCAGGAGTTGTCCTCGCCGTCCGCCGTCAGAACGAAGGCTTTTGGGAGCAAGACAAGCAGGTGGGTGGCGTGCTCCTCATCGTCTTTGTGTGCGGCGTTCTCTGAGCGGAACTCGTCCGAGTGGGCAACCAAGCGCTGCATGCGGGCATTTTCGGCGCTGGCAGCTTGCGCGCTGAGAGGTTACCGTCAACAGCAAGCAGCCGTCGCAAGGGACCGCCGTCTGTTTCAACTAATTTTTGCCGCCATAGATGATTGCCGGTGCGAGTGGATCGTTCCCCTGAGACGAAACACTAGCGAGTTCCCTGCTGACAGGCCGTGACTTCGTTAGCTGCCATCGCCGCAACGGACGAGGGCACCTAGGCGACCAGCTTTGAGCCTGAAGCAGAACCGGCCAAAAGGCTAAAGCCTGGGATTGCTTGGGTGAAGACGAGGGTAAAGCGTGAACACACTCCGGCTCCTGCGTGCGAATACTGGTTAGACGCGTCCTGAGCGTAGAACCAAGGAATTAGGAGACGCTGAAGCCTTTGGCGGCGAGTCTCTTGTGCAAAACCTGATATCGACGTGACCAAAAGGTGTGACCTTGTGACTTGATTACTTACTTGGGTAATGCCGATAAGCAGACAGCAGAACAAGTCGCGGCCGCCCTCCGGCACATCAAGGCGTGACTTTCGGAATAAATCAGCATGTTTTCAATCATCGGGATCCTTATCGTATTCGGCTGCGTTGTGGGCGGATATCTGATGGAGAAAGGCAATCTTGCCGTTCTTGTTCAGCCGTCCGAGCTCATCATCATTGGCGGAGCCGCGCTTGGCACGGTGCTTGTGGCCAATCCGATGCACATCATCAAAGGGCTGATTTCCAGTGTGCTTGGCGTGCTCAAGGGTTCGCCCTTCAACAAGAAGCGGTACACCGAAACACTGAAGATGCTCTTCGACCTGCTGACTCGGGCCCGCAAAGAGGGCGCGGTAGCGATCGAGCCTGACGTCGAAGACCCGTCCAAGAGCCCGACCTTTTCCAAGTATCCAGCTTTTCTGAAAGACCACCATGTTCGCGACTTCGTGTGCGACACGATGCGCATGGTCATTACGGGCGGCATCAATCCGTTCGACGTAGACCAGATGATGGAACTGGACATGGAGACGCATCACCACTCCGCGGTGCAGCCAAACCAGGCGCTCAGCAGTGTGGCCGATGCCCTCCCCGGCCTCGGAATCGTAGCGGCCGTACTCGGTGTGGTTGTGACCATGGGCTCTCTCGGCGGTCCGCCAGAGGAAATTGGTCACAAGGTCGCTGCCGCGCTCGTCGGAACGTTTCTTGGCATTCTGCTCTGCTACGGTGTGCTCGGTCCACTCGCTTCCAATATGGGCAAAATCGTCGATGACGAACAGAGCTACTATCACGTGCTGCGTGTGGTGATGCTGGCGTTCATGAAAGGCACTTCACCGATCATGGCCGTGGAGATGGGACGCCGGGCAATTCCTGGACACGTTCGTCCAGGCTTCGCTGAAATCGAAAAAGCCTGCCGCGATAAGGGCGGCGACGGTCCGCAAGCCGTAGCAGCGGCGGCCTAAGGACTCAAAATGACAGACCTGCAACCCATCATCATCAAGAAGAAGGCCGCCCACGGCGGGCATCACGGCGGCGCCTGGAAAGTCGCCTATGCCGACTTTGTGACAGCGATGATGGCCCTCTTTATCGTGCTTTGGCTGCTGAACACGAGCAAGCCGACACAAGAGGCTGTCGGCGGGTACTTCCGGGATCCTAAGGGAACTGCAAACAAGAAAGGTACTGATCATCCTGATGCGGGAAACGCCGGCGCTGCCAAGAAAGACGACATGTCCAAGCTGGAGGAAAAGCTGGTCAAGTCGATACAGCAGATGGCTGGTTTCGAAAAGCTCAAAGATCAGGTCGAGATGACGATCACGGCTGAAGGGCTGAAGATCGAGCTGATGGAGTCCCCTAAGGGCACCTTCTTCGAGAATGGTAAGGCGCAGGCGACAGACACACTAACAGACGTGCTCAAGGTGATCTCCGGAGAAGTCTCGAAGCTGCCTAATCCAATTCTCATTGAAGGCCACACGGATGGGAAACCGTATGCGGAGGACGCTCCATATAGCAACTGGGAATTGTCAGCAGACCGCGCAAATACGGCGAGGCGTGTCATGGAAACGAACGGTGTTCGGCCTGATCAAGTATCAGAGGTACGTGGGTTTGCAGATCGTCATCTCCGGAAGCCTGAGAATCCCGAGGATGCTTCAAACCGCCGCGTGACATTGCTGATTGGATACTCGCTCAAGAAGGACTCGCCGGGCGTGGTGTATGACGGTAAAGTACCGCTGTCTGCGCCGGAGGCGGGTCCAGCTGCTGGAAAGGTCCCGAACAAAGATAGCGAGAGCAAAGAGGTTGCCGGCAAATAAGTGCAGGTGCGAAGTAAAATCGCACCTGCGGCCAGGCTCTGGAATCCGTGATCTATGCGAACAGCAGCCTGTTTACTCGCTCAGCTCAGTCATTCCCACCATTGATGTGAACTGCTCGGACGCACGTCGCTCTTCCTGACTCCTGGTGGCGAACACGAGACCCACCTGATCACCATCCAAATGCGCGACGCTGGCATCCAGCGTGAATTGCCGCAACGGGTGGCGCAGGACGAGTGACCCATGGTCGCCAAGCTTCATCTTTCCTGAATCGAAGACTGCACTCACTCCGCCGTTGCTGACATCGGTGCATTGGCCGTGGAGGACTTCGCCCCCAATGTGAAAATCCAGCTCAAAGTTCGTGTGTAGCCGAGGCTGCCGGTATTCAAACGAACGCACCATGATGGCCCTTGCCTGCTTTCCGTCCGGTTTCTGTGGGCGATGATATCAGGGACTTTCTACACTCTGACAGCTGCCTATCGGCAAGAGTAGAGTTTTTGTTCAGAGCACAATCAGCGTTTTTGCGACCTTGGTTGTACTCGCGGCACCTTTGTAGCATTACGAGGGAGTAGTACTTGCCTCTAGAGTCCAAGAATCGAGTGAAAGCGCTCAGATTTCCGAGGTGACATGCTCAACCCCACCACAGTTCCCAACTCACTTCCGTTCACACAAGGATTGACTATGTCACAGGCCCCGCAGGCGATACCGGCAATCGGACGAATTCTGGTCGTAGAAGACGACGCTGCCTTGAGCCGGTTTCTTTCCCGCGAGCTGACCTTGAAAAACTTTGCCGTGGATATCTGCCAGGATGGTGAAGAAGCGTTCCTTCGACTACAAAAGCGCACCTATGACCTGGTAATTCAGGATCTCAACTTGCCGAAGATGGACGGTATGGAACTGCTGCGGCACACGCATGCAAATCGTCCGGACGTACCTGTTCTTGTCCTATCGGCACGTAACCGCACCGAAGACCTCGTCGACGCCCTTGAACAAGGAGCACACGACTATTTGAATAAGCCATTCTCCATGCTGGAGTTGATGGCCAGGATCCGCATGTTGCTGCGCCGGAGCGGACAAAGCCGCACTACTTCTTCTGAGCCTGCGGCCAGTGTTTCTCCCAGTGCGCAGCTTTTCGTGGACAAGGAACAGAGACGTGTCGTTCGAGGCCATCGTCGCGTTGACCTAACGCCCCGTGAATTTGCGCTTCTGCAGCACCTCATGGACAATGCCGGCAAGCCGGTTTCGCGGCAAACACTGATGCAGGAAGTCTGGAATGTTCCCTTCGATCCAACGACGAACATCGTTGATGTGTACATGAAGTATCTTCGCGACAAGATCGATGTCGAAGGCGAGCCCAAACTGATCAGGACCGTTCGTGGCGTCGGCTACATCTACGGAAATGAATAGCGTTGGGAACAGCTCAGATCGGCAAGACAGTTCCCTGCACTCTCATCTTGCTCTGGGACTGCACGCATTTGCGCAACCGCTTGCGATTCTGCGGGCGAAGCTCTACCTGGAAAGCATCGCGCGAATGGACGCGGTCGAGCTTCAACGCCTGGCGGTCGATTCGGCGGCTCAGGTCGAGCGACTCTGTACGTTGTTCAACTATCTGCAGGAAATCGTACTTGCTGAGACAGGTGAACCGAAACTAAGTAGCTTTCCTCTCCGGGATGTACTCGAGAGTGTGGTCGATGGAGTTGACTTATGGTTTCGCGATGCTGGCATAACGCTCGCTCTCCATTTTGAACAGCCAAGTGACATTATCTTCGCAGATAAAGCCAGACTGACGCAGGCAATATCTAGCCTGGCAGTGCTCATGCACGGCCTTTCCAAATCCGGCGACACTGTCACTTTCACGGCAATTCCCGAAGGCGACAGCACCGAGATCCGATTCGCAAATGGCAAGTCCGAAGGCACGAGTCTGGACGCCGAGACTAGACTTCGACTCGCGCTGATCGAAACGAACGTGCGGAAGCAACGTGGCGCCTTCTTGCTGCAAGCGGACCCGTTGGAGTTTCGGCTGCGTGTACCAAATGCACCAATAACCACCTAGTAGTTCCCTCTACAGTGCAAGCTGATCTTGCGCGCGAGAATGCGACAATTTGGACATTCATACGTATGAGCAGCCTTCCTGTTTTCACAAGCCGTTCGACCGAAGCGACCACCATTGAAGTATTGATGGTAAGCCCAAGCGAGAGGCTGCGCGAGCAGCTGCGTGAGCGCCTAAGTGCCGAACGTTGGAACCTGAAAGAGGTTACGAGCGGTGCGGAAGCAATTGAGTTTTTGCACGAATATCCGTGCGAGATTCTCCTGGTTGATCCCGTACTTCCTGATCTGGAATTTACCGAATTCAGCGCAATGATCAGTCAGCGCTTCCCTGACGCACAACTGCTCACGCTGAACGCTCAGACGGGTCATCTCTTGCTCGGTTCGACCTCGCCAACGGCGTTTTCAGCACAACTCGCTGACACGCTGCACGCCCCTTTCCATGCGCCTGTTCAATCAACTCCTGAACGTGGACGCAGCGCCGGGGCCACGCAAGGATTGCGTGGAATCGTTGGTGACTCTCCTGCCATGGAGCGGGTGTATGAATTGACGCACATGGTGGCAAACCGCGACACGACAGTGCTCATTACGGGCGCGAGTGGAACTGGCAAGGACTTGATCGCGCAGGCGATTCATTTGATTAGCCCAAGACGCAAGCAGCCTTTCGTCGTCATCAATTGCGCTGCCATCCCGGAATCCCTACTCGAAGCAGAACTGTTCGGTTATACGAAGGGTTCGTTCACTGGTGCTGTGCAGGCGAGAACCGGTCGAATCCACGCGGCGCATGGAGGCACACTGTTCCTCGATGAAATCGGAGACATGCCACTTTCGTTGCAGAGCAAGATCCTTCGCTTTCTAGAACAGGGAGAGGTGCAGCGGATCGGTGGTAACGACAACCTGAAGGTTGATGTGCGGGTTGTCGCTGCAACCAATGCAGCGCTAGAAGAGGCCGTCAGGCAGAAGCTGTTCCGCGAAGATCTCTATTACCGCCTGGCAATTTTTCCTATACGTTTGCCGGCGTTGCGGGAGCGCCATGGTGATGTCCCCAAGCTGGCACGGGCATTTGCCGAAAAGTTTTGCCCCGGAGTGGCTATCAGCTCAGCGGCACTTCATTTATTGGAGCAGCACGCTTGGCCTGGCAATGTGCGTGAACTGCGCAATGTTATGGAAAGGTGCAGCATTCTGATTGGGACTGAACGCGAAATATTGCCGCACCATGTGCTCATTTAGCACTGAACACGAGTGGCATACCTGCCGATAAGAAGATTTTCTGAACTAGGCAAGTTTGGCATCAGTCGTGCATTACATGTAGGCAGATGCTGCCTAGTTCTCATCAATCGCCAATCATGAGCCCGTTGCAGGGTGCTGCCGACTTCGCGCAGCTCGCTTGGGACGGTGACACGGCGCCTTTGTCTAAGGAGCAAATCGCTCCCACAGGTACAAGCGCACTCATGCTTGCGGAGGCGTTTGCCGACTTCGTTGCAACATCCTCGCGACTGGAAAACAGCTATCGCGAACTGCAGAGCGAAGTTGCAGCCCTCCACGAAGAGCTCGGCAAGCGCAATGAAGATCTCAGACTTAGCTTCGCGGAAAACCAGCGGGTACGGTTCGCTTTACAGCAGGTTGTCGACTCGATGCCATGCGGCGTTCTGGTTGCAAATGTAGCCGGTGAAATTTCCACAATCAACCCAGAGATGGCGAAGATGCTGGGCATTCCCGCTCTGCAGACGATCCGTACACTAGAGAGCCTGAAGGCTCAGACAGGCTTTGAACTCAGTTCGCAGAACCTGGCAACGGAGCGCGATATTGAACGCGAGTGCCGTCTGCAAACGGCCGAAGGTGAGCGATGGTTGCAGGTTCGCGAGCGGTCGTTGAGCTCAGCCGATAAGTCCTCGGCTCAAACCATTTACATCGTGAGCGATATCACAGCAAACAAGCGTGCAGAGCGGGATCGTGAAGCGGCGCGCAACGCAACCGTGCTTGCTGAGATCACAACGATGCTCGCTCATGAAATTAGAAATCCCTTAGCGAGCCTGGAGCTTTTCGCAGAGCTGATTGAACAGGACGATGCACAGCGTCAGGAGTGGATCTCTAATCTGCGGGCCGGCATTCGTTCTCTCTCAGGAACCGTAAACAACGTTTTGAGCATGCACGACCCAGGCTCGCTACGACTCTCAGCGATCTCAGCAAAGCAGACCATCACGAATGCCGTTCGTTTTGTACAGCCGGTGGCGAACCAGGCTGGCGTGTCACTCAAGTGGGCGGCGAATGACCTCGACGCCGTCATCCTCGCGAACGAGAGTGCTTTACAGCAAGTCCTGCTGAACCTGATTCGCAACTCGATTCGCCACACACCATCGGGTGGTGCCGTGATCCTACAGCTTCAGCATGACGCCAATGGGTGCGTGACGATCAGTTGTTCGGATAGTGGATCGGGAATTCGGCCTGATCAACTTCACAGACTTTTCGAGGCGGGCTTCAGCGGAAGCGGCGATACTCCTGGCCTCGGCTTGGCGGTATGCAGCCGCATCATGCAGCAGCATGGCGGTGCGATCACAGCCTCCAATGTTAGAGGTTCAGGCGCTCGCTTCCTTCTTTCCTTCCCTTGTCTTCAACAGGAGCATGCAACGGCGTGATGACTGAAACCAAACATTATGACAATCCCTCCGTCCTGCTTGTCGATGACGAGCCCGGTCTGCGAACGGGCCTGAAAGCCAATTTCCTACGGCACGGCTGGCAGGTCGAAACGGCAGAGGGTGTTGCAGACGCTACTCGCATTCTCGCGAGAAAAGACTTCGATCTTGTGATCACCGATGTCCGGATGCGCGACGGTGATGGCTTTGAGGTCATGAAGCACGTACAAGAAGAGTCGCCGCGCACGGCGGTTATTCTTCTCACTGCCTTCGGCAATGTGGCTGACGCAGTCTCTTCGATGAAGAATGGCGCCTGCGACTACCTCACAAAGCCGGTTCCCTTTGACCAGCTTCAGAGCGCAGTAACGCGCGTACTTGAACGGATGAGTTCACAGGAGCAAGTTGCTGGAGCTGTAGCTCTGAATAAGCCTGCCCCAATAACGATGCCGGAAGGCCTTGCCGGTATTGTCGGTCGGGCGCCGCAACTGCTTCAATCGCTGCAACGCGCACGCGCAGCGGCGAGCACCAATGCCGATGTCTTAGTGGAAGCTGAGAGCGGAACCGGAAAAGAGCTGCTCGCGAAATTCATTCATGAGTCCAGCAGCAGAAGCGGCAAGCCTTTTGTTGCGATCAACTGCGCTGCCGTACCGGAGAACCTGATCGAAAGCGAGCTATTCGGTCACGTCAAGGGTGCCTTCACCGGTGCGGAGACGACGAAGATTGGAAAGTTCGAAGCGGCAAACGGTGGAACTTTACTGCTGGATGAGATTGGCGAAATGCCTTTGAATCTTCAGCCGAAGCTGCTGCGAGTGCTGCAAGAACGGGAGTTCGAACGCCTTGGCGATACACGCTCCATCAAGGTAGATGTGCGCGTCATCGCCACGACGAACGCCTCGCTTGCTTCCATGGTCGAAAGAGGGACATTCCGCGGGGATTTGTACTACCGCCTGAACGTGATCCCATTGACACTGCCACCACTGCGGGAACGTCGTGAAGACATTCCCGTCTTAGCGCAGTACTTTGCCGAATCCTTCGCTACAAACACCGGAAGCGCAGTCCCCTTCCTCGATCCTAGCTTTCTGCGAGAGATGCAGGAGCAGGAGTGGCCGGGCAACATCCGCGAGCTCGGCAACTTCATGCGCCGCGTTTTATCTCTGCGTGAAAACGACGTTATGGACGCCGCGGCATTCCGCAAAGAGTTCCGGCCACATCCCAGGTCGCAGAGCTTCGCTCCAGCAACGTTCGCCGTCCCCACGGTGAAGGTTGGAGCAAGAATCTGCGATATCGAGAAAGCTCACCTTGAAAACACGCTGCAGCTTGCCGGCGGCAATCGAACACACGCGGCCGCGATGCTCGGCATCAGCTTGCGCACCGTTCGCAACAAGATCAAAGAATACGGACTTCCTCCAAGGAGCTACGCATGAGTGCACCGATAAATATGCTCGCGGCATTAGAAAGTTACGTGAGCTTGTCCAGTACGCGGGAGCAAACCATTACGGCCAACATGGCGAATGTTGATACGCCCGGCTACCACGCGCGGGATATCGATTTCGATCACGAACTGAAGCGAGCGCTGAACGCGAGCATGAGCAATACGAGCTTGGATGGTGCCGGTGCGGAACTCAGGCCTGCGACGCTCGAGGTAAAAGGTTTGATGGAGCGCCCTGACGGGAACAACGTGGACCTCGATCGTGAGGGCATGATGCTTGCGCAAGCGCAGCTACAACACCAAATGGGTATCGCTCTGCTGAAGAGCCATTTCCATGGTCTCCTGAGTGCAATCAGCGGTGGAGGAGGCAACTAGTCATGAAAATATTTGACGCTCTTGCAGTCAGCGCTTCCGCACTTTCGGCCGAACGCCAGCGCGCGGAGATCATCGCGGCAAATATGGCCAATGCGGAGACAACTCACACCCAGGCTGGTGGTCCATTTCACCGGCGCGAAGTCGTGTTCAGCTCCGCGAGTCCGTTCAAGTTCGCTTTGGCCAGCGCCGGAGGAATCGACACACCGCCTGCGGGAATGGTTCAGATTTCGCAGGTAGTCGATGACCCCACGCCGCCCGTGATGAAGTATGAGCCCGGTCATCCGGACGCCGACAAAGACGGGTACGTGGCCTACCCGGCAATCAATCCCGCGACAGAGATGGTTGACCTCATGGGTTCGGTTCGCGCCTATCAGTTGAACGCGTCTGCGGTGAGCGCGACCAAGCAAATGATCCAGCAGTCGATCGACATTCTGAAGAGCTAAACGAGGACGAGCATGAGCATGAGCTTGATCAATACGAACTTCGGGGCAATCGGTTCGCTGAACCTGCCTGACATTTCTAAGCCTGCTGCAGCGGATAGCAGTGAAGGCTTCGGCGATGTGCTGAAGAATGCGATCTCCAACGTGAACCAGTTGAGTGGTGGCGCTGATCAACAGGTCGGCAGCTTGCTCCAGGGCGGTAAGGGAGACATGAGCTCAGTGATGGTGGCGGTCGAGAAAGCCGACGTCGCCTTCCAGCTGATGATGCAGGTGCGCAACAAAATCGTCAGCGCCTACCAAGACATAGAGAAGATGCAGTTCTAGCAGCGAACACGAAATCTACCCCGCCGACCAGGACCCAATAAATGGCAGCAGCAGCAAACACCGAACTCGCAGTACGCGCCCCGGCCGCGGGAGCGGCGCCTGTTTTCATAAAGATGAAGGCGTTCTGGGGCACGCGGAACAATACGCAGCGGATCTATCTTGGTTTGGGGGCAGGTATCGTTCTTGCAGCGATAGCCTTCTTTTCCCACACCATGGCATCGCCTGAGTACAAGCCGGTGATGTCCGGTCTTGAGGCAGCGGACGCGCAAGCATTAGGTTCGCAGCTCGCGGCAAAAAAGATTCCGTTCACCGTAAGTCCAGATGGAACATCAATCAATGTCCCTGCGGACCAGGTGGATGCAGCACGCATGGAACTTGCGTCTCACGACTCTCCGCATAGCGGGCGCATTGGTTTCGAAATTTTCGATAAGGTTTCCTGGGGTGAAACCGAGTTCGACGAAAAAGTGAATTATCAGCGTGCGCTGGAGGGCGAGCTCGAACGCACTATACAAACGATGAGCAACGTGAAAAGCGCACGGGTTCATCTTGTGATGGCGAACGAATCTGTCTTTGTTGACCGGGACCGGCCGGCCAAAGCTTCCGTGACGTTGCGGCTCAGGCGCGGGGAATTATCGAAAGATGAAGCAGCCGCGATCACCAGGCTGGTAGCAGGCGCAGTTGATAACTTGAAGCCCGAAGATGTCGCTCTCGTGGATGCCGATTCCAACAAGTCGCTTACTTCAAGCGGTGTGACGAACCAATCCGGAACTGAAGCCGAGCAGGAAATGAGCAAGCGGCTGGTAAGCACCTTGGCTCCAATCGTGGGAGCCGATGGCGTCCACGCCACGGTGAACGTCGATTACGACAACACAAGTAGCGAAGAGAATCAGGATAAGTACGATCCTGCCGTCAGTGTTCCGCTGAACATGCAGCGTACCGAAGAGGTCGCATCAGCTGGCGGAGCCGAGACTGGTGGCATCCCCGGAACATCCAGCAATCTACCGAATCCGCAGAAGACCAAGGACAAAGATGCAGCGCCGGCTGCGCAACCTGGACAAACTTCTAAGACAGAAAGCGCGACGTACGGCGTCAATCGAACCACGCTTCGTGTGATCTCTCCTGGTGGACGCATTCATCGCGTGACCGCCGCGGTGCTCGTGGACGACGTTGTGGATCGTCACCAGGAGAAAGGCAAGTGGGTGGAGACACGCCACAAGCGCTCGGCCGATGAGATGAAGCTTATTACGGAGCTCGCGCAGGCCGCGATTGGGTTCGATACCGCGCGTGGTGATGTTATCAGCGTTCAGAACCTGACATTTAGCCATCCCGAAGCACAAGAGCTGCCCGCTCCTACCCTGGTGGAAAAAGCACAAAAAGGTCTGAAAGACAACTCCTCTCTTGTGCGATATGGAATGCTGGGAGGCGCGTTACTCTTCGTGTATCTGCTGATGATTCGCCCGATTCAGAAGCGCGTGCTAGCGATGCCGGATTATGTGGCGTCTCCTGCACAGCTTACCGCGGCGAGTGTTGACATTGGCCCGTTGCCCACTACCTCAGAAGACTTGGCGCTTCGCTCCCTGGCTTTAAAGAAACAGCTCGCCGACTTCGTCCGCAAAGAGCCGGAAAATAGTGCCACCACAGTCCGCGCGTGGCTACGCGAGGAGGCTCAATGACGGAGCAGCAGGACGTATCCAAGCTCAGTGGCACCCGTAAGGCGGCGATCTTACTTTCCGTGTTGGATGAAGACTCAGCCGCCAGCATCTTTCGCAGCTTGAATAAAGAGGACTTGCACCGCGTCGCGGACGAGGTTGCTCATCTCGGCAAAATTCCCGTTCACATATCGCTACAAGTTATCGAAGAATACCAGCAGATGATTGTGGCTCAAGAGTATCTCGCTCTCGGCGGTCGCGACCTTGCACGCCGTCTTCTCGTGAAAGCGATTGGCGCTGAAGAATCCGACAGCATCTTGCAGAAGCTGACAAAAGCCAGTGAGATGAGCCCAGTTGAGTCGTTGCGGCGAGCCGATCCACAGAAGCTGGCGCGCTTTCTGGAAGGTGAACATCCACAGACAGTGGCGTTGATCCTCGGGCAGCTGGGCGAACGCCAGGCCTCAGCACTACTTACGGTGCTCCCGGCGGCCATACGGGCCGATGCAGTGAAACGCCTGGCTGCTTTGCGCAAGTTTTCGCCCGAGATGGCGGAGAAGGTGTCCGTGCTGATCAGCCGCAGGTTAAAGGCCGTCGGCGAACAAGGAAAACGGACCTACTCCGGCTTCCAAAGCGTCGCCGACATCATGAATTGCGTGGACACCTCGGTTGCGCAAGAGATTCTCGAAAATATCGAGCACGAAGAGCCCTCACTTGCGATTAGCATCCGCGATTTGATGTTCACATTCAACGATCTGCTTGAAGTCGATGAAACACAGATCCGTGAACTTATGGGCGCGGTCGACAAGAAAGTGTTGGCAACGGCGCTGAAGGGCACGTCAGAAGACTTGAAGAACCATATCTTCCGCACGATGTCCTCGCGTGCGGTCGAAATGCTGAAGGAAGATGTCGATTCGCTCGGACCGGTTCGCAGCAAGGAAGTGTTGAAGGCGCAATCGGAAATCGTCGCGCTTGCCCGCAAGCTAGAGGCGGAAGGCAAGATGATTCTGAAGAGAGAAGGAAGTGATGACTTTGTTGTCTAATGCGAACGAAATGAGTGAAGCGATTCTTCCGATCAGCGCTTTCTCCTACAGGAATGTGGGCCATCACTTCGCCGAAGCTCCCGGACACGAAAGCAAGACAGCGCAATCTGCTGAAAAAGGAAAATCGTCGACGAAAGAAATTACACAGCAGGAAGTTGATTGGCTGGTTCAAGCCGCACGCACCGAAGCTGCCGCTGAAACCCGAGCAAAGATGCAAGCCGAGATGGAAGCCAAGGTAGCTGCCGAAGCTCAAAAAACGTGTAGCGCCCTTGAATCGTTCCAAGCCGAACAGAGGAAATATTTCAGCAAGGTTGAGACAGAGGTTGTACAACTTTCACTGGCGATTGCTGCTCGCATTCTTCATCGTGAATCACAGGTGGATCCGATGCTCGTGGCGGGCCTTGTACGCGTCGCCATTGAGAAACTCAACAACGGGTCCAGCGTAACCGTTCGCATCCCGCCCGCGGACGGCGCGACATGGCGCCAACGCCTCATGGGGCTTGAATCTGCCTACCGGATAAGCGTGGTTGAAGATGCTCAGCTGGGACCGACTGACTGCTTGCTCGAAACGGAGCTGGGATCGGCTGACTTCAGCGTGGAGGCTCAGCTCAAAGAAGTGGAGCGCGGATTCTTCGACCTTCTAGCCCTAAGGCCACAGAGCTGATGAGCCCCTCCGGCAATCTTGCCCCATACTTCAATCAGTTGGAGCAGTCGTCCACTCTGCTCTGGCGCGGACGCGTTTCCCAAGTTGTTGGGAACCTCATTGAATCGGACGGACCGTTTTGTTCCATTGGCGAAAGCTGCGAGATTGTCAGCTCGAAAGGCAGCACGTATTCCGCCGAAGTCATTGGATTTCGCGGAGCGAAAATGCTATCGATGGCGCTTGAACCGCCGCAGGGCATACGATTCGGTGACATGGTGGCAGCGCGGGGAAGCAGGCCGTCCATTCGTGTTGGTGACGAGTTGTTGGGGCGAGTCATAGACGCCACCGGCTGTCCTCTGGATGATCTTGGTGACTATCGCGCCGCGCACATCATGCCGATTGATGGTTCTGCACCCTTGCCGCTTGATCGAGTCCCCATACGCGAACCTATGGGCTGTGGAGTAAGAGCGCTCGACGCTTTTGTAACCTGCGGGCGGGGCCAGCGCATCGGAATTTTTGGCGGCAGCGGTGTTGGCAAGAGCACGCTGCTTGGAATGATGCTTCGCGGAACAAGCGCCGATGTTACCGTTCTCGCTCTGGTGGGAGAGCGCGGCCGTGAAGTGGGCGAATTCCTAGAAGTCATTGGTGAAGAAGGCCGTAAGCGCTGTGTCGTTGTTGTGTCTACTTCTGACCAATCGCCGCTTCTTCGCATGCGTGCAGCGCTTGCCGCAACATCAATCGCAGAGCATTTTGCGAGCGAGGGCAAGAACGTCTTGCTGGTTGTCGATTCTCTCACCCGGTACGCCATGGCACAGCGGGAGATTGGACTGTCTGCCGGCGAACCACCCACCGCAAAGGGCTACACGCCCTCAGTCTTGAACAAACTAGCGGGACTTGTAGAACGTGCAGGATGTTTTAAGCGCGGTAGTATCACGGCTTTCTACACGGTGCTGATGGAAGGTGACGACCAGCAGGACCCCGTCGTTGATACTGTGCGTTCCCTACTGGACGGGCATGTCATTCTCGATCGGAATCTAGCGATGAAGAATCACTATCCACCAATTGCCGTGCTGGATAGTCTCAGCCGTTTGATGTCGAGTGTTGCTTCCCGCGAGCACTTGGACAAAGCGAAGGGTCTCAGGCGTCTGCTAGCCGCGTATTCGCGGTCAGAAGACTTGATTCGAATTGGCGCCTACCAGAAGGGCTCGGATCCGCTACTTGACCGTGCGGTCGACGTGCTCCCACAGATCAATAACTTCCTCAATCAGTCACCAGAAGATCGCTCACAGTTCCCTGCGGCTGTGCAGTCTTTGCTGATGATTCCGAGCTGATATGGCATTCAAGTTCCCGTTGGCAACGGTGCTGCAGGTGCGGCAGATTCGCGAAGACCGCGAAGAAAGAATGCTGCAGCAGATTCAATTCGAAATTAACCAGGCGAAGAGCGTGTTAGAGCAGGTAGATGCGGCTCTTGAGCGGTCCAACCTCGGGCGGCGCGACGTTCTTTTCCAACACCAGGAAGGCAGGGATGTCCACGGTTCGTACGGTGAATTAGCCGCATTGAAGCAGAATCGAAGTGAGATAGTAGCGCACCTAGAAAAACTCGATGGATTGCGCCTGCGACAGGTCAAAGTCCTGGAGTCTGCTCGGGTCGATCGAGAGATGCTGACGGATATGAAATCGGATCAGCTCGAAGCGTATAAATCGTTTGAATTAAAACGCGAACAGAAGGCTCTCGATGACAATTTCGGCGCAAGGTTCGGCCGCTAAATAGCGCTGTATGGTTGTTCCACGGAGGCACTCGATCACTTCGAGTGCCTTTCTTCTTCACCGGAACCTTGTGCTGGTACACCTACATTCTTCGGAGATGAACGGCAACTAGGCACAGGTTGACCGGGCACGGCAGGGCAACACTTGCCTAGTTGGTGTGAACCGTTGAGACATGAGCTGTAAGCGCAGCTTGTAAGTGCATGATTCTTCTGACAGAAGAATTGCATAACGGTTGAGGGAAAGTTGGCATGCAGCGTGCTTTATCACTGGCATGATCGCTGCAAGCCACATTGGAACGACAAGCGCAACAAATACCGCGAACAGCTCGCAATCAGGAGCGAATCGCGATGTAGCGTCACAGTCGTTCAGTGCCAGCCTCGGTGCAGCAGAGGCTGCTCATGTGAGATCGGAGAACGATCACGCGTCACAAGCGAATTCGGCTGCGAAGCATGAAAAGGAAGCTGATAACTCTCCGAAGACTCAAGCGAAGCATGTGCAACCGAACGACGCGACCGCTAACGCTGCCGCGCAGCAATCAGACGAGCTAAATCAGACAACTCATGTTCTGGCACTTCCCGCAAATTTCAGCGCACCTGTAAATCCTGAAGCAGACGCAGCGAATAGCGGCGATTTGCGCACTGACAGCACGAATGGTGGGGCAACACCACAGGGAGCGTCCTGGCAAGGTTTCAAAGGTTCTGCTGATCGAACAGTTCAAATCCTGTCCCCTGCGCCGGCCACGATCACCGGGCCAACACAATCGCCCGATATTGCAAGCAACGCGAGCCAGTCAGACGATCCAGCCGTTTCGCAAGCCGTCGACGACACGCAAGGCGGCCTCTCTTCAGCAAAAGAGAGAGCGATTGGCGAGAATCCGGATGTCAGTCTCCCGGGTAGCACTTTACCAGGTGCGGATTCTTCCCAAGCCATGACAAACCAGGCTGACGTAGCTGCGTCCGCACAGGCTGCAAGTGTATTCGCGCAGAACGCCACCTACGGCAATAGCGCTCCTCAGTCAGTCTCTCCTGGCCCAAACGTGGCCGCGATTTCATCGATGAAGGCCGGTGCCGCACTGAAAAGTCTGCAGAGTCTTGCAACAGGCGCCAAGAATATCAGCGGAATCAGCAACAGTCTCGCGCCCGGCGCGAAAGAGACTGACAGCTACCTTTCCATCCAGAAGGAAGCCAAGAACCAATTAGCAGACACCAAGGACTCCACGGTAGTCCCCGCGCAGCATGGAGCGCGCACCGACTCGACAGAACAGCCTTCTGTGGCCGCTGTCGTTACAGCAACTCCGCTGAGCCATACGGCAGTCACTTCGGAGGTTCGTCAGCAAAGCTTCACTACATCTACGGACAGCTCTTCCACGGCAGCGTCGAAGAGTTCCGATGCTGCGGCGAACGCACAGCTGAACCAAGCCATAGCGGCCGGGCAGACGGCCACTTCGGAGTCGGCTTCGACGGTGGTGAATTCTGCCAAGCTCATCCAGAGCATTGGGCAATCTGAAATGCGGGTTGGTATGCGCACGGCAGACTTCGGCGACATATCCATCCGGACTTCCTCAACCCGCGACAGCATTTCCGCACAAATATCCCTTGATCATGCGGACCTGGCAAAAACGCTGACGACACACATGCCCGAGATGCAGACTCGGCTTTCGAGCGGAGAAGTCGTTGACGTTCACATTCACAACGAAGGTCAGGCCGAGAGTTATCGCGGTCAAAGCGATCCGGATCAGAGCGGATCGCGCAACCAGCAGCAGAACGGCGATACGGCATCGTCCACGTATTTCAACGCGTACTCATCCGGCCAGTCAGCAACAGGAGCTGTGCCCGCTTCGGTCCTCGCTTCAGCAGCCGTCAGCACGGGCCGTCTGGACATCAGAGCTTAGTTTCGCAGTAACAACTTTAGGAGAGCAAAATGACAAACGGCATCTCGACCAACTACTCGCTTCCCAGCATTTCGAACACGTTGACCAACAATGCGATTTCGAAAGCGAACGCAACCACCTCAACGACTTCTAGCTCCGGGACCGGCTCGACAGACATCGGATCAACGTTTCTGAACCTGTTGACGCAGGAGCTGCAGAATCAGGATCCGACGGCGCCGATGGACTCAACGGCGATGGTCGGTCAGATGATCTCGTTGAACTCATTAAGCCAGCTCATCAGCATCAATCAGACATTGAGCGGCGTAAGCAGCGGCAGCAGCACCTCCCCGAGTGCGACGACGCAGGGTACCGCGCAAAGCGGCAGCAACACGGTGCAGAACGCGGCAGCTGCCGCTGTTCAAGCCGCTGCGTCGTCCTCCAACCCATTGTCGTACATGTGGCCAATGAACCAGCTGTCATCGGCAAGTGCGAGCAACCTCAGCGCTGCGCAAGCCGCACTCATTTCACCATCCGCGATTCAGTAGATGGCAGACAATTCCAACTTCTAAAAACTTCTCACGGAGATAAGTCATGTCATCCTTTGCAATTCCTCTATCTGGTCTCAATGCTGCTCAGTCGCAACTTGAGTCTGTTTCCAACAACCTCGCTAACATGAACACAGTTGGCTATAAAGACGAGACAGTAAACTTCGCCGACCTCTTCTCTCAGGCTTACTCCGTGACGACCAACGGTAGCGGCGACCCGCTCCAAACCGGATCCGGGGTACGCGTTGCGTCCATTGATCGCAACTTCACAGAGGGCAGCCTGAACGAAACCGGCACCGACTCCAATATGGCTATCTCAGGCAACGGTTTCTTCGTGACGCAAAGCGTCAGCGGTGAGCAGCAATATACCCGCGCAGGCGATTTCACTACGAACAAAGCCGGCCAGCTCACCACTCCCTCCGGTGATCTGGTGATGGGCTTCCCTGTGCAGAACGGCGTTGTAAACACCTCTGGCCTTCTCGGTCCGATCAACGTTGGTGCGCAAACCAGCCCGGCGCAAGCAACTCAGAACTTTTCCATCACCGCGAATCTAAGCTCGGCCACAGCCGTCGGGGGCAGTCCCGCACCGACCACGCTCGCGGTATACGATTCGCTGGGCAACAGCCACACGTTAACGGTCGCCTACACGAAAACTGGAACAAACAGCTGGAGCTATAGCGTGTCGATTCCCTCTTCGGATCTGACAGCCGGCGCAACAGGAACGACTCAGCTTGCTACCGGCAATCTGAACTTCGATACTTCTGGCAAGTTGGATATTTCCGGCGGCAAAAACATCGCTATCGCCGGACCCCCAGCTGGAAGCAGCTTCCTCGACGGGGCAGCCTCGCTCAATATGAACTGGAACCTCACGGATTCCTCTGGAAACCCAACAGTGACACAGACAGCTCTATCCACTTCCGCTGCGGCGGCCACAAACCAGGACGGATTCGCGAGCGGAACACTTTCGCAGTACACCGTGGAAGCCGACGGTACTGTCGAAGGAACATTCACCAGCGGCAAAACCCTTCCACTGGGTCAGGTTGCGGTAGCAAACTTCGCTAACGTTGAAGGCCTCACCAATATGGGGAACAACAACTACGAGATTTCGCCAGCTTCGGGGCAGGCTGCCATCGGCACTGCGCAGACAGGCGGTCGCGGCAGCATCGTAGGCGGCTCGGTAGAGCAGTCAAACGTCGACATTTCTACAGAATTCTCAAAGCTGATCGTGGCGCAGCAGGCATATTCCGCGAACGCAAAGTCGATCACGGCGTTCAATCAGGTATCTCAGGCAACGATCGCAATGATCCAGTAAGCCTCAAACCGATTTCTTAGCAAATAATTAGGCCCGGCTCCTCAACTCACAAAGTTGAGTCGCCGGGCTGCGTGTGTTTGCTTCTCATGGCGCGCTCATACCCTGCAGGGACTTCGCGCACGAACCGTCCCTATCGGCGGAATGGCTCGTTTTGTTCAGTGTTTTCGCGAAAGATATTTTCCGCATACGGACCAATCACGATTGGCAGCGAGATTGCATTACCTCCGTGCGTAGGCAGCTGAGATGCCCGGAGAAGCAATGAATACCTCCCCAAGACCCGCACCAACCCAAGCTGAAGCAGCGCCTGCAAAGGCGCCTCAGGTGCTCGACCGGACCGCAGACCGGGAAAGGTTCGACCTGCTGCCCTGGCTTCCTTGCACTCTGGCGCTCGACATTCCGGTGGTCAAGTTCACGGTGGCCGATCTACTTGGCTTGGAGTCTGGCTCCATTGTTGAGACTGCCTATCACCAGAGCAGTGATCTTCCCCTCCGCGTCAACGGACAACTGGTTGGATGGACAGAATTTGAAGTCGTCGGTGAACGCCTAGCCGTACGGCTTACGGACCTATCATGATCAAACTTTCGCTCAACTCAGCAGAAGCTATCAGGCAGCAAGCTCCCGCTCCCTTCGCCAACACCTTGGCCGCGGCCGTTGAAGCGGCTAGCATCCAGCCGGCTCAAAGCGTTGCTCAGGCAGCGGTCAAAAAGCAGCCGAAAGCGGCTTACACACCGGTGCCGTCGAACGGCCTCTTGTCCCGTGGCGTTAGATGGCTGCAGCACAAAGGCCGCAATAAAAAGCGCCTGCACATGATCGAAACGGTGTCGCTTGGCGAAAAGCGGTTTGTGGCACTGGTGAAAGTTGATGGTCGTGAATTCCTTTTGGGCGGAGCACCTAGCAGCGTTGGCATGCTTGCTGACCTTGGTGCTCACGGGCTCGGTGAACTCCTCAGCGCTGCGGTGACAGCCGAACCCCAGATTGCACAGCCCTCGCTTCAAACTGCGTCTACCAGCAACCTGACAACCGTTGTCGCCAGCGAAGCTCCCGCAGCAAAGTTGGAAGCTGAAATCGAAGCTCCGCATGCCGAGACGATTGCGCCTCTTGTGTACGCGGTTCCAGTCTCAGCGGTCGAATCAACTCTCACTAATGCTTCTGCATTAGAAGTCGTGACACCGCGCGTCAATCTCGTGGTGGAAGCGGACGACGCCGAATCAGACTGGCTGCTCGAAGACGAGATGGAGTCGATGCTGAAGTCAGCCACTGCAATGGAGCCGAGGAGCATACGCGACGAACCTGTGGCTGCTATCGCTGAAATCACGCCGGCACCTGTTGAGCTGATTGCAGCAGAAACTCCCGCCGCCAAACTTGGTCCTGTCGCGGTGCCGACTCCGGCTCCGGTTGCCGCTTCAAATATCAACTTTACGTTTCAGATGTGGCCAGCGCCTCAGGCCAGCGCAAATGGTGTCGCTGCCCCGATTGCCTCTGCGCCACGAGTCAAAAATCACATCGATTTGGAGTCTTGCCCTGAGCTTCTGAGTGATCCCTACGTACTATCGCTGGTAGAGAACGCGCGTGGAGCGGCTGCCTAATGCAGTTTTCCTTCCTCCGTGTAGCCGTGATGGGCTTGATCTGTCTCGCCGCTTCTGCGGCGGAAGCAGCAGCCGCTCCGGTCGCGCCAGCCTCACCGGGCGCTGCGACGACACACTCGTCCGTTGCGTCTCCGGCACCCATCCAGTCTGCGCCCGGATCGATCACGCTTTCGGGGAACGGACCGCTCTCTACAAGCCCGAAAACTGGGCAGCCAAACAACAACACGCTGACACTCACCGGCCTCGGCGGCGGTTCCGCTCAGTGGACGATAGTCGTCCTGCTGACATTCCTGACGCTTATTCCGTCGATCCTGATCTGCATGACGCCATTCGCGCGACTGCTGATCGTCTTCCACTTTCTCCGCCAGGCACTCGGTCTGCAGACCACACCGTCAAACCAAACGCTCGTCGGCCTTTCCATGATCATGACTTTCTTCTTGATGCAGCCCATTGCCAACAGCATTTACAAGGATTCGCTTGTCCCGCTGCAAGAAGGCAAGATCTCGACGATGGAAGCGATCGACCGCGGATCAACCCCGATTCGCGGCTTCATGTCGCACTATGTGCGGGAGAAAGATGTCGCCCTATTTCTCGACATGGCAAAGGAACCACGCCCAGCGAACACCAGCGAACTTTCCTTTCGCGTTCTATTGCCCGCTTACATCCTTTCCGAGCTCAAGTCTGGCTTTCAGATCGGCGCTGTATTATTTCTTCCTTTTCTAGTGGTGGACATGGTGGTCGCTTCCATCACAACCTCTGTCGGCATGATGCAGCTTCCACCGGTTGTGATTTCTACGCCTCTGAAACTCTTGCTGTTCCTGATGGTTGACGGCTGGCACTTACTTATCGGCGCTTTGATGAGGAGCTTTCAGTAATGGGTGTCGATCAGGTCGTACTGCTCGGGCGAATGATGCTGCAGGAGGTGGTGATCCTTACCGCGCCGATCCTGCTCGTGGCCATCGCGGTGAGTTTGACCGTGAACGTCTTCCAAGTGCTGACCTCTCTGCAAGACCAGACACTTTCCTCCGTGCCACGCTTGCTAGCTACAGGCGCCGCATTGTTCGTGCTCATGCCTTGGATGTGGCGCCACCTAGCGCACTACTCGTTCAATCTGTTGCATGACTTCCACGGAGTGCTGCAGTAATGACGATCTCGCTGACACATTTTCTAAGCACGGTGCTCACCATAGCTATTCGCTTGAGCGGGCTGATGCTCTTTGCGCCGTTCTTCGGAAGTGTGGCAATCCCTTCGCGCGTGAAGGCGGTGCTTGTGATCGCGCTGACGGCGTTGCTCTATCCGATGTTGGCACCCAGTATTCCGGAACTCACGATCAGCCAGTGGCCAATGATGATCTTTGGTGAGCTGCTCATTGGTGTCGCACTTGGTGTTGCCACCAATCTGGTGTTCGATGGCGTGCAGATGGCTGGGCAGATCTGCAGTATTCAGATGGGCTACTCACTAGTGAACATTCTCGATCCCCAAACGCAAGTGGAATCGACCGTTGTGGCAATGTTTCACCAGACGATTGCCATGCTCATCTTCCTACGGCTTGGCGTGCACATGTGGATTCTACGGGCCGTCGTACACAGCTTCACGTATCTGCCACCCTCCAGTGGACACTTTGGTGCCGCCTTTGTCACTGCGGCCTTACATGCTACAAGTGCCGTCTTCTCGGTCGGCGTACAGATTGCGGCTCCTGTGCTTTCCGCAACATTGCTCGCCGACGTGGCGATGGGCCTGCTTGGCAAGGCATCTCCGCAATTACCGCTCATGTTGATGGGACCCGCAGTGAAAAGCATTCTAGGAATATCCGTTCTCTTCTGCGGGCTACGGTACTGGCCCGGATTGTTTGAAAACCTCTTCACCAGGTCGATTGGGACCGCCGACAAAATCCTTCATCTCGCTACGTAAACGTCATGCCTGAAAGCAACAAAACAGAACAAGCGACACCAAAACGGCGCAATAAAGCTCGCGAACAAGGGCAGATCGCCCGCTCACGCGAGCTTTCGAGCACGTTGGCGTTGGTTGCTGTTGTCAGCGTTGGGATTCTGATTGCGCCCACGGCAATCAAGTACTGGACTGTTCTTTACCGCGAAACGCTGTACATGGCAGCAACAAGCAATCTCGAGATGAACGGACCGCTGCTCTTTTGGCCTTCGGTCGAGGTGATGCGCTGGATTGCACCAATCCTGCTATCTGCATTAGTCGTGTCGCTTCTGTCCGGCTTTGCGCAAGGCGGTTTCAACATCGCCCCCCAGGCCCTTTCGCTCAAGTTCGAACGCTTCAGCCCGGCGAGCAAGCTCGGCCAAATCTTCTCGCCAGTCGGTCTTGGCAATCTTGCGAAGTCGCTTCTTCCATTCGCGGCCATTATCTGGGTGGCTTATGGCACGATGCGCGACCACTGGGAAGCCCTCGTATTTAGCTGCAGCCTTGGTCTCCGGCAACTCGCAAATCTTATTGGCTCAATGATGCTGGAAGTGGGCTGGAAAGCAGTCCTCATCCTGCTGGTCTGGGGAGTTGTCGATTACCTGCTGCTCCGGCGCAAGATGAGCGGCGACCTAAAGATGACCAAGCAGGAGATGAAGGACGAGTTCAAGGAAACTGATGGTAATCCAGTCATCAAGCAGCGGGTTCGGCAGATCCAGCGTTCCATGCGCAAAGCCCAATCTCTGAAAGCTGCGGCAACAGCAACGGTGGTCATTACAAATCCCACCCACTTCGCTGTGGCCCTGAGGTACGAGGCGGAGATGGCCGCGCCCATAGTAGTCGCAAAAGGCAAGGATCTGCTCGCCCAGAAAATCAAAGCACTGGCTCGCGACAGCGGCATCATGACCATCGAAAACAAGCCCTTGGCTCAGGCTCTGTACAAGACGGTTGAGGTTGGCGACTCAATTCCCGGCAAGCTGTACCAGGCTGTGGCCGAAATCCTCGTGATCGTTTACAAGGCTCAGGCTGAGGTTCGGCAGCGTGAAGCGGCAAGACGCTCCCGCAATGCCTCCGGTCAGCAAAGCGCACCCGCAAAGCCGCCGATGAAATTACAAGCAGGAGCAGCCAGTTGACTCAGATAGCAGCCTTCTTCCGAAAATTCGGTGAGTGGATCGCACCGATCTCCGCAGTGGCGACAGTGCTGGTGATGCTCGTGCCGATGCCCAGCTTCCTGCTGGATCTTCTGCTGACCGTCAGCATAACGGCTTCCATCTTAGTGCTGCTGACGGCGATCCAGATTCTTCGGCCAACCCAATTTTCTGTGTTCCCGAGCCTTATCCTTCTGCTCACGCTTCTTCGTCTCGCGCTCGATCTTGCGAGCACGCGCCGCATTCTTCTGCATGGAAACGAAGGCACCGGAGCAGCCGGTGCCGTTATTGAAGCCTTTGGACAGTTTGTCGTAGGCGGCAACTACATCGTTGGTTTTGTTCTCTTCCTTGCCCTTGTCGCTATCCAGTTTCTCGTCATCAGTCACGGCGCCGTGCGAACAGCGGAGGTGACGGCGCGTTTCACGTTGGACGCAATGCCCGGCAAGCAAATGGCAATCGATGCCGATTTGAACGCGGGCCTGATCAATGAGGCCCAGGCGAAAGCGCGGCGTGAAAGAGTGGCTCAGGAAGCTGAGTTCTGCGGTGCGATGGATGGCGCGGCTCGCTTCAGCCAACGCGATTCGATGGCCACCATTCTCATCATGGCGATCAACATCATCGCAGGGTTCCTGATTGGCGTTTTCCAACAGGGCATGGCTTTCCAGGATGCCCTGAAGACGTACACGATCCTCACTGTTGGTGATGGACTCGTTTCAATCCTGCCTTCCCTGCTGGTATCTGTGGCGGGTGGCATTGTTGTTACTCGCGCGGCTTCCAAGGAAACTCTAGGCGTCAACGTCGGTAAGCAGCTTTTCATCAGCCCTCGCATCCTGTGGATCGCGGGTGGCGTGCTTGTTGTTCTCGGCCTCATTCCTGGGCTCCCCAAGATCGCCTTCTTTTCCATCGCCGGCGTGCTCATGTTCGCGGCCAAGAAGATGAAGCCCGAAGTTGATCGCGACGAAATGGACGAGTTCAGCACTTCAACGAAGCCTGCGGTCGCTGGAGCAGCGCTTGCGGGCGCGCCGGTGGTCGATCCGATGGATGCTGTGCTCCGCCTGGATGAGCTGATGCTGGAGGTTGGCATAGGACTTGTACCGCTGGTGGATGCGCAGCAGGGTGGGCAATTGCTCACCCGCGTGAAATCGATGCGCAAGAGCCTTGCCCAGCACCTTGGCTTCCTCGTTCCATCGATTCATATCACCGATAATCTCGCACTGCGTGACCGTGAGTATGTCATCTACATGCGAGGTGTTGAGATCGCTCGCTGGGAAATTCGTAAGGATAGCCTTTTAGCGATTTGCTCCGATGTTAATGCGCCGGAACTACCCGGCCAGGCGACCCGAGAACCTGCTTTCGACATGGCTGCAACTTGGATTTCTCCGCAGAATCAGGGCCAAGCGATCGCATCGGGGTACGCTGTCATCGACCCGACATCCGTCCTCTCCGCACACCTTTCTGAAGTCATCAAGCAGAATGCGCATGAGCTGTTGTCACGCCAGGAAACAAAACGCCTGATCGATCGCATGAATGAGTCACATCCCAAGCTCGCGGATGAATTGATTCCAAAGATCATGACGCTCGGCGAAGTGCAGAAAATCCTGCAAGCGCTTCTGCGCGAACAGGTTTCGATCCGTGATCTGGGAACCATTCTCGAGGTGCTGGTCGATGCTGCTGCCTTCAACAAAAACCCAATCGCTCTCGTAGAGGCTGTGCGCCATGCACTCGGAAGATCCCTGGTGCGTCCGCTGCTCACTGACGGTGGCGAGTTGAAGGTCGTGACACTCGACACGTCGATTGAAGAAGAGTGCACTCGCGGATCCAACATGCAAGGTGGCCAGGGATTGTCCACACCGCATCAGCTTGCTTTGGCACGTCGCGTGCTTGATGGATTACGTACTAACTTTGGTCAGGAAATTAGCAAGGCGCCCCCTGTGCTGCTTTGCTCGTCACCCGGACGTTTCTATCTGCGCAGGCTGCTGGAACCATTTATTCCGAAGATTGTGGTGATCTCCCCGGGCGAAATTCCGCCGATGACACAGGTTCAATCAGTCGGAGTTCTGCACTAAAGGCAGAGCGCATTTGAATTGAGTTAGAGATTGCAGGAGCGGAGCACTAGTCGAAAGTGAGCAGAGCATGACAGCAGCAGAAAAGGCCTACCGCACAAGCAGCGACAACATCCAGGAGCGCAACGAACTGATCACGCGCGAGCTGCCCCAGGTCTACTACGTGGCGGCACGTATTCGTGAGCGCCTGCCGCAGCACGTGGAAATGGAAGACCTTGTGCATGCTGGAGTGATTGGCCTCATCGAGGCCTATCGCAGCTACGACAGTTCCAAGAACGCCGGCTTCAGCACCTTTGCGAAATTTCGGGTTCGTGGAGCCATTCTGGACAGTCTTCGGGAACTTGACTGGGGTTCAAGAACACTTCGCAAGAAGGGACGCCAAATCGCTGCAGCAATGACGACCTTGGCTGCTCGGCTAGGGCGTCAGCCTCAGCAGGAGGAGATTGCCGCAGAACTTCAGATGACTCTCGCGGAACTCCATGGGACGCTCACTGAACTCGATGCCCTCTACGTTGTTGGACAACACGCGGAAAGCAGCGACGATCCTTCGGCGCCGTTTGACCTCATCGAGTCCGCGCCAAGCCGCGGCGGTGACAATCCATTCGAGATTTATCTCGAAGGCGAGATGAAGGCACAGCTCGCCGACGCCGTAGCCGATCTCACCGAACGCGAACAATTGATTCTGCAGCTCTATTACTACGAAGAGCTCACGATGCGCGAGATTGCTGAAATTGTTGGGGTGGCCGTCTCACGCGTGTCGCAGATTCACACGGGAGCTCTGCTTCAGCTACGGACGCGCATGGCAAACGCGAATCAGAAAGCGGCTTTGCAGCCACCGGTGGCCAAACCGAAGTGGCGTTCAGAACACGCTGGTTCCTACAGGAGCCACGCATGAGCACGACACTTGCAACAGAAACGATCAGTGCGCCACAAGCGAAACCACGTAACGTTCATCCGTGCAACTTCCGGTATGCAGGACGCCTATCCAACGAGAACGCTCGGGCGCTCAGCTCGTTGCATGAGAAGTTCGCCCTTCAGGTCACAAGCGCACTGCAGGTTTATCTCGGTGCATCCATCAAGCTCAAGCTTGTTTCGCTCGAGCAAAAGATGACTCAGGATTATGTCGTGGAGCTTTCTCCGCGTACCCTTCTCGTCCCGTGCGCTGTCAATGTGCTCGAAAGCAGCATGTTGTTGCAGATGGACACAGATTTGGCTGTTCCTATCATTGATCTCCTGTTAGGCGGGGCGGGGCTTCTGGAAGAAAGCACTCGCGAGCTGACAGACATCGATGAAGAGATCATGGAGAGCGTTACCGCGCTTCTCGTGCGAGAGATTGAGCGAGCGTGGAAGTCTCTGAATCTTTCTCTCACACTCGGCAGATCGATTAAACCGACAGCCATACCTCATCTCTTTCCTGTGACGGAGCGCCTGGTGCTTCTCATGTTTGAGATGGAGATAGGTGAGACAACCGGAAACTTCTCGATTGTCCTTCCTACATCCTTCGTTGGCTTTCTTCTGCGCCATCTGAAAGCCTCGCAGTCGAAGCAGATGTCGAGCTTCCGAAACCTACCCGACGCGAGCCTGCGTGAACGCATGTTGGACTGCAAGTTTCTTCTGGCAGCGGACATTCCCATGATGCGGGTTCATGTGAAGGATCTTGTTGGCCTCAAGCCGGGCGCTGTGCTCAAACTTGAAGCACCGATCAAAACGATTGGCAAGCTCACCGTAGAAAACACCGACGTCTTCGAAGCCGCACCGGTTCGAAACGGTTCAATGAAGGCCGCGCAGGTTGTCGCCAGACTTACCGAACCCACTTTCGTCAAGGAATAAGTAACCTTATGAGCACTGACATCCAATCATCCGAGCCCCAAAGTCAAGCTGCCGGCATTTTTGCTACGGTCGCGCAGTCAGCGGCCGAAGCCAAAAACCTGGATCTTGTTCTCAACGTTGAGCTGAACGTCACTTTGAGATTTGGCCAGCGCTTGCTTACCCTGCGTGAAGTCCTCGATCTGACAACTGGTTCAGTTGTCGAACTGGATCGGCAGGTCGAAGAGCCCATTGAGCTCCTTCTCGACGGTAAGGTGATCGCGCGAGGCGAAGCCGTCGTGATCGATGGCAACTACGGGCTTCGTGTGACGGAAGTACCCCAACCCATTTCGGCGCGCATGCTCGCGTAACCGAGAAAGATTAAAGGATTACTAGCAGTGAAGTTGATTGAATCGATTACCGCCTCATCCTGGGTCACTGGCTTCAAACATATAACTTGTTCTCGGCCGGAATGCACCCGCTGGCTGACACAACGTCACTTTGAAACACGCAAGGTCGGCGTTAAGTTTGAGGAGAAGTGGTTCTGCAGTTACCGGTGTCTTGCCCGAGGCCTTGAAAGGACCCTTGGAAAGATGCTTGGTCCGGTAGGCGTGCAAACGAAACACTCCTTCCGTATGCCTCTCGGGCTCACCTTAGTCAGTCGTGGATACCTGACCAGCGACCAGCTCCGGGAAGCGAATGAATTACACAGAGAGCGCGGCCAGGAAATCGGCGAAACCTTATTGGACTTGGGGTTCGTCAATGAGAAACAGTTGACAGCAGTGAAAGCTGCGCAGTGGGGATGCCCGGCCTACGACCTACCCGCATGCATGCCTCCGGCGGCTTTCCGAGTTCCTGCAACCATGATGAAGCGCTATCTCATGGTTCCCCTACAGTACGTTGAGAAACAGCAAAAACTATCCATCGGCTTTTGCGAAGGAATTGAGTACGTGGCGCTTTACGCCGTCGAGCAGATCACCGGTTGCAAGGCGCAGCCGTATCTCATCACGGCGAGCGACTACCAGCGCTTCACCGCATCATTGTCCGAGCGCGAAGTGTTCGAAGAGCAGGTATTCGATGATCCCCACACGCCCCCCGAGATGCGTCATGTCCTGTGCAGCTTCGGAGCCCAAATGGACGCGGAAGAGATTGCGGTGACGCGCTGTGGAGACCAACTCTGGACACGCCTGACGCGCGGCAAGGAAGTGGCCGACCTGCTTTTTCGAGTTGGCTAGGTGGAATAAGTCGATCCCGCGAAATAATGTTCCTAGACGAAATGCTTTGAACTGCCGATATCTTCTGTGAGGCAGCAGGCATGCAGATTCAGGCGCTACAAACCGTTCAGGAATTCGGATGGATACCCGCGTATGACTGGTGGGCAGACCACCAAGTCGATCACTCGAGCTGTTTCTTGGCTTCCGCAGATTGGGTGGAAACCGTTCCCACCATGCCCTCGACCGTGCTTGGCCTGGAACTTCTATTGCAGGATCAGTCTCTCGATCTGCAAATGGCATCCGACCTGATCCTTCGGGATGTCGGTGCCACGCTGCAGATTATGCGCCTCATGTCGCTTGAGCTGCCTTACCCCGAAAGTGGCCCATTCCGCATGGCTACCTGCCTCGCGACGCTAGATACCGCGTCCTGGTTCGCTGCCCTATCGACAAACACGATGTCATACAGCACAACACCTAACGAACTCTCGGGCCTTTGGAAGCACAGCCGCAGCGTGGCGCAGTTCGCGAAGTTGATTGCGGAGTCGCTTGGAGAAGTCTCCCCTGAAGACGCCTATTTGGCCGGTCTGATGCACGAGGTGGAACACATCGGTCTGCTGCTCGGCAAATACTCTCACGCTGGAACGACTCAAGGTCCGCGATTGAACCAAATCCTTTCTGGTTCAGTCATGGCTGCGCTGCAGTCTGCTAAACAGCGCGGCTCAGGTTCGATCTGGCGCTACCTACTCGCATCAGCTCACGCTCTGGCGACGACCTCTTCTGCTACGTCGGCGAAAATGCAGACGCCTCAACGACCGTTCGTGGTCTAGGATGACGCTTCAGGCAAGAGACA
This sequence comes from Verrucomicrobia bacterium Tous-C9LFEB, assembly GCA_903970445.1. Taxonomy (GTDB): domain Bacteria; phylum Acidobacteriota; class Terriglobia; order Terriglobales; family Acidobacteriaceae; genus Granulicella. Next base: position 55,681 of record CAJCIP010000052.1, read on the forward strand.
AGTTCGCCTGGTTTGCTCAAGATGAGCACTCGCGCTCTCATCGCTTTCTCATATGAGCGACTTCGTCTTCTGAAAGCTCGCAGCAACTTAGCTAAAGCAAAGAAAACACTAGCGGACTAATCTGAATTTCAAATGGCCTCCGAAATGCATATCAAGCATTCGGAGGCTTTCCTATGAACAGCGGATTTTACGCTGCATGTGCCGGTCTGATCGCACGCACAGAATCACTGGACACCATTGCCAACAATCTGGCGAACTCCAACACGACCGGCTTTCGCGGTCGGCACAGCACGTTCAGTTCCGCGCTGGTGAGTGCCGGACACCCGAACCTCTCCGTTCTCAATCAGGATGCGAACGACTACGGTTCGCTTGGAAGCACGCGCCTCGACACCTCGCAGGGCGTACTTACCAACACCGGCAACCAGCTCGATGTCGCCATCGAGGGCCCGGGCTATCTTCCGGTGCAGACGGCGAGCGAAGTCGTGTACACGAGAGCCGGCAATCTACGCGTCTCGCCGCAACACCAACTAACCACTGCACAGGGCGATCCCATCCTTGGCGACAGCGGGCCAATCACGATCGTTGGTACCGACGTTTCGATCAGCCAGGACGGAACCATCTCTTCCGACGGCGCGATTGCCGGCAAGCTGAAAGTGGTAGAGTTTGCCCCCAATGTCGATCTGCAAAACAAAGGTGACAACTATTACACCGCGCCAGCTGGCTCCGCGAAAGCATCTCCAAGCTCCGTCATTCATCAGGGGACACTGGAAGGCTCAAATGTGAACTCGATGACCAGCGTGGTCGAACTCATCTCCGCACAGCGAGAAGTGGAAAGCATGCGTCGTGTTCTTACTATGTTCAACAGCGAAATGGACAAGACCGCCGCGCAAGATTTACCTCGCGTTAGCTAATGCAACAAGATTCGTACCCGGAAGGAAAAGAAATGCTTCGTGCCCTTTACACAGCAGCAAGCGGAATGGCTGCTCAGCAAATGAATCTCGACACCATTGCAAATAACCTCGCCAACTCCAGCACGGCCGGCTTCCAACAGCGCCGCGTCCAGTTTTCTGATCTGCTCTACCAGAGCGAGATCATGCCGGGTTCAGCAGCTTCACAGCAGACCACGGTCGCAGCCGGGGTCCAGGTCGGTCTCGGTACCAAGACGACCTCGACCGAGCTCATTATGACGCAGGGCACCCCACAGACCACCGGCAATCCGCTGGACATGGCGATCTCCGGCGTGGGCTTCTTCCAGGTTCTTCTACCCAACGGACAAACTGGGTACACTCGCGCCGGTTCCTTTCATCCAGATTCCACTGGAACACTTGTTACGGCGGACGGCAACCCCCTACAGCCGGCGATCACGATCCCTGCAGATGCAACGAATATCACGATTGGTGCCGACGGAACTGTCTCCGTTGTTCAACCCGGCCAGTCGCAGGCGTCACAGGTAGGCAGCATCCAGACGGCGACTTTCGTGAACCCCGGCGGCTTGAACAGCGTGGGCAACAACATCTATCTGGCGACAACCGCTTCGGGCGATCCCGTCGTCGGTACGCCTGGCGGTTCCGATGGTCTCGGATCGATTGAGCAGGGCATGCTGGAGCAGTCAAACGTCAGCGTTGTGGACGAATTCGTGCAAATGATCTTGGCACAGCGTTCGTACGAGTCGAACTCTCGCGTGGTGAAAGCCGGCGACGAAATGCTACAGCAGCTCAACCAGCTCGCTCAATAAAAAGAGGCGGACCCAACAACATGACTTTGCGCCACATCGCTGTACTTGCCGCGGTCGGAGTGTCCCTCCCACTGGCAGCACAGCTACGCCCACGAGACCGTTACGCGATCACCGCAGAACAAGTCGCTGCGAAGCTCTCTGCGAGCTTTGCGCAGAAAGGTCTCGCTCTTCAGGCAGACCAGGTAGCTCTTCCCGCTGATCTGACGGCCTCCCAAGAGGCGCCTCTATTGGAGATTCGCTCTGTTGGGTCGCTGGGCGCTTTGCATGGTAAGCGGGCTGACTTGATGAGTTCTGCAGTGAAGATGGCTTGCGTGAACAGCAGAGTTTGCCTCCCCTTCTACGCCATAGTCACCCTCCCTGGCGGTATTCAGCCGAATGCGCGTGGAGACAAAGACATGCCGATGGGATCGGGCACACCTATTCATCAAGAAATACTCGTCAAGTCTGGCGCTCACATCAGGCTTCTGGTAGATAGCGGAGCCGCACATATTCAGATGAGCGTCGTCAGCATGGAATGCGGCTCACTTAGGCAACAAATCAAAGTTCGTAGCGCCGACCACAAGCAGGTCTATACGGCAGAGGTCATCGACGCCGGTACGGTGAGAGGTTCACTCTGATGCGGATCTTCACCAAAGCACTTACGATGACCATCTGTCTGGCGTTGGCAGCGACATGTCATGGTTCGGTGCTTTCCAAGCTGAAGCCAAAATCGAAAAGTCCTGAGCAGCTGCGTGCGGAATATTTGGCACGCCTGCAGCAACAGAATCTTCCAGCGATCGAAGATCACACCGTAGGCAGCCTCTGGTCACCGCAAAACGCTCTCGGCGACTTGGCGGTGGACTATAAAGCACGACGCTTGAACGATACGATTACTATCCAGGTTGCGGTGCAAACCTCCGCGGCTCAATCCGGTTCGGTGAATACATCACGGGCCTTCAACACCAGCTCGGCAATCACTGGGATTGCAGGCAACGCACCCAGTGCGACGAATCCGCTGCTTGCTGCCAACTCAAACACTGCACTGAAGGGTTCAGGGGCCACTGCTTCCAACACAACGTTTCAAACGAGCCTCACCGGACAAGTGATCGCGGTACTGCCAAGCGGCAATCTTGTTGTTGAAGCCGAGCGAGAGATCTTCATGAACAATCAGCACGAACACATCATCGTGCGCGGGTTGGTTCGGCCTGGGGACGTGGGTCCATCCAACACTGTTCTCTCTTCCGCGCTCGGAAATCTGGAAATAGAAATGAAGGGCAAAGGCATCATCTCCGATGGCACTCGCCCACCAAATCCCATTACAAGGGCGATCCTATGGCTATTTGGTTTCTAAGCTCACGCACAGCTGCATCCATGGCCGCGTGGCTGATTGTCATCGGTTCTTTCTGCACATGGCTGACGCCAACCGTGCAGGCTTCGGTGCCTGAGCGCAAGGTACTTATCCGCGACGTCACTGAGATTCAAGGCGTTCGCGATAATCAACTTGTCGGTTACGGCCTTGTTGTGGGTCTCAAGGGTACAGGCGACCGGCAGCAGACCTTTTTCACAGTACAAACCTTGGCGAACACATTACAACGCATGGGCGTACAGATCGCACCCGGCGTTGTCGTCGTAAAGAACGTTGCCGCCGTTTTCGTTACTGCCAAGCTACCCGCTTTCTCGCGACCGGGTATGCCGCTCGATGTGACCGTATCCTCCATTGGGGACGCTAAAAGCCTCGAAGGCGGCGTGCTTCTCATGACAGCTCTGAAGGCGCCCGATGGACAAGTCTATGCGGAGGCGCAAGGAGCGCTGCAGCTTGCCGGCTACTCGGAAGGTGCTGGTGGGCAGCTCAAGTCCGTCAACCATCCGACTGTAGCAATAATCTCAGGCGGAGGTACAACCGAGCGCGATGCCGCTGTGGACCTCAGTCGATTTAGCACTGTCTCCCTGCTCCTGCACAACTCAGATTTCACTGCGGCGCGGTCCGTCGCTGAAGCGATCAACAAAGACTTCTCGCGTAACGTGGCAGCTGCAGTCGATAGCCGGCGTATCGATGTGAACGTCGCTGCGGCGGGCGAGGGTTCTGTTCCCGGACTCATAGCGCGGGTTCAGAACCTTGCGATTCGAATCGCTCCCCCAGCCAAGGTCATCATGAATGAGCGGACGGGCACGATTGTGATGGGCGGAGACGTTAAGCTCACCGCGGTGTCAGTGATACACGGAAGCCTGACGATTCAAGTCGTGACAACACCAGTGATCTCGCAGCCGGGACCATTCTCGAATGGCACCACCGTTCAAACACAGCAAACGAGCCTCGCGGTCAAGGATCCTCCGGCGCAGTCTATCCAGCTGGAGGAGGGGGCTAACGTTGAAGAGCTGATCCGCGGTCTCCACGTAATGGGCGCCACATCACGCGACGTTATCGGCATTCTGCAAGCCATCAAAGAGGCTGGCGGTCTGCAGGCGGATTTGGAGGTGATCTGATGCTATCGGCGATCTCATCTGCCACCTTTGGTTCTTCCGCACAAGTGTCTTTGCCTTCACAATCAACTGAAGCGCTGAAAGCGATTGCCGCATCCGCGAACGATGACAAGAAGATCGACAAGTCTGCGAAGGACTTCGAAGCGATCTTGCTCGGCAATATGCTGCAAGGTGCTGAAGACAGCTTTGCCAAAGTACCGGGGACGGACGACGAGGAGAATGATACGGATTCCGGGGGTAGCCAGTTTCTTTCCATGGCGATGCAATCACTCGGAACTTCCCTCTCCGGAAGCGGTGGTATCGGCATTGCGAAGATGATTTCGCAATCGCTTCACAGAACGGAGGAAACCGCGCCGCAACCAGCGGTTAAAACCTCTGAGCATTAGTTTTCGGGTCGTTCACTTTTTTCCGAGCCTCCGACTAAACGCTGGGCAATATCTGCCGATAAGGTTACGTTGCCGAAGGAGGAACCAAGATGAAAGTTGAACTGAGCAACTCACTTCCGACCCAGGGGATTCTGGATCGTCCAAGTTCGAAGGTTGCAAGCAGCAATGTCTCGTCGGCCGGCGTAGCGCAGGATCGCACAACGTTTAGCTCGAAGTCGCAATCGGTTCAGTCACTGGTGAACCAGGCGCTGAGTTCACCAGAGATTCGTCAGGACCGCGTTCAATCCTTGAAGAGTTCAATCGCCTCCGGTGATTACAAGGTGGACGCAAACAAGATCGCAGGGGCCATCATCTCCGAAGGTGGCCAGTAGAAGTAACGCAAAGCAGGTCAGGAAGCGGAGTCCTGGTCAGAAGGGCGACGCATGAATTCCGACAGACTGCAGACGCGAGCCGAATTGGCTAACGCATACCAGCAGCAGTTACAAGCTCTCGGATATGAGATCCGTGTCGCCATGCAGGCGATTGCGTCGAACTCTCTCGAGAAGCTTGAGGATAGCGTCGCCACCCAGCAGGTTCTGAGCACGGAGCTCGCAAAGCTAGCCAAACGTCTTTCCGAACAGCTCAATTCCCCAGAACATGCACTCCAGGCTTTTCCCTCGGGGCCGGTGGAAGAGAAGGTCCACTCCACGGGGCGAGCTATCCATGAGCTGAACGCGCAGTATTCTTCCCTGCTGAAGCATAGCGGGCGTTCGATCGCTCTTCTTTCTTCTTTGTGCAGAAGCCACGCAGGTCAATTTCCCGAGGCGCGCGGGGCCAGGTTGAAACGCCAAACCTGGTCTTGCCATATGTGACGCTATGAACCTGAATGCCACACTTTCGACGGCCGTTCAATCTCTCTTCGTAAGCTCTGCAGAGATCCAAACGACGAACAACAACATCGCGAACGCGAACACTCCTGGCTACACACGCGAATCTGTCTCGCTCAGCGAATCCCTGCCAGACGGCAGCGGTCTCGGAACGGGTGTCGAACTCACTGGATATCAAAGTGTCCGCGACGAACTCCTGCAAGGACAGATACAAAGCCAGACGCAATCCCAGAGCGGCGCGACTGCCGAGTTGAACACTATGCAGCAAGTGCAGACCGTTTTCTCCTCGTCAACAAGTGACATCAGTACGCAGATGTCCGCTCTCTTCTCTAGCCTTTCCAGCCTTGCCGCGACCCCGTCTGACTCTTCACTGCGTCAGTCAGTGCTTACAGCAGGGCAGAACCTAGCCAACACCTTCAACTCGGCTTCAACGTCACTCACTTCCCTGCAGACCTCCTTGAACTCACAGGTAACGCAGGACGTGAGTCAAATCAATAAGCTTACACAGCAGATCGCCGCGCTCAATCCACAGATACAGGCCGCACAAGCAAAGGGACAAGGCGCCGGCACATTGCAGGATCAGCAAGATCAGCTCGTCCTCAGTCTTTCAAAGCTGGCGAACGTTTCCACAACGAAAACAGAAAACGGGATCACCCTCACAACCGGTAACGGAACACCACTGGTCGTGGGAACAAATAGCTACGCGTTGCAGACCACCACCGGAACCGATGGTATGACTCATGTCCTCGACACAAATGGGGTGGATATCACTTCCACAATCCAGGGCGGAGATCTTGGTGGCACGCTGCAGGCCCGCGACAAAGACATTCCCGCAGTACTCAATAAGCTGGACTCCCTTGCGAATGATGTTGCGACGGCGTTCAACACAGCGCAGGCAAAAGGCTACGACGTAAACGGAACGGCGGGCGTGAACTTCTTTTCGATTCCTTCGACTGTCGCTGGGTCAGCGGCAGGCATCAAGGTTTCCCTCACCGATCCGTCCCAGATTGCGGCGAGCTCCGACGGAACGACCGGAAGCAGTGGCAATCTTTCGAGCTTCGCAGATATCGAGACCTCGAAGTTAGCAACATCTGGCGATACTCCGGTAAACACCTACGCCAACCTGGTGTATCAGGTCGGCACCATGGTCTCCACGGCAAACACCACCGTCACCGCGACGACTTCTAGCCTGCAGCAGCTGAATGATCAGCTTTCCTCGGTATCTGGCGTTTCAATTGACGAAGAGTCTGCCAACCTCATCCGCTATCAACAAGCCTATGAAGCTGCGGCACGTGTGGTGAATACCGTCAGCACGCTCTTTAGCGTAACCATGAATATGGGCGACACCACGACCTAGCGCTGATCGCCTAAGTCTCTGCGGTTTCCAAGGACAACAACATGCGAGTCACAAGTCTTATTCCGGACGCACAATACGGCATTCAGCAGAGCGAGCAGTCGCTTTCTACAGCCTTGCAGCAGCTGAGCACCGGTAAGCGCGTCAATCAAATCTCCGACGATCCGTCAGCATACGCAAACAATCTCAAGTCGCTCGCCGCATCGGCGAACGTCGACCGCTACACCAGCAACATCACCACGATGCTTCCTAGGTTGCAAACTGCGGACGCTGCATTAAGCTCCGTTGTCACGTCCTTGAACCAAGCCATTACGTTGGGCACAGAAGGCGCGAACGGTGGGCTCACCTCCGCAAATCGGCAAGCTATCGCTTCGCAGGTGCAGTCTGTTCTGACCGGAGTCGTTTCTCAAGCAAACACCTCCATTCAAGGCGTATATGTTTTCGCCGGCACCGCGAATACACAAACACCATTTACTGCGGATCCCACTGCGAGCAGCGGCTATACCTACAACGGAAACAGCGACGTCAACCAGGTCAAGGTCGGTGATTCCACAAGCGTTAGCGTTGGTGTTCCTGGCAGCACGATCTTCACTTCAGGTGCGGATGTTCTTGGCTCGCTAGCAAAGCTCGTAAGTGCACTGCAAAGTGGAACGACCACTGACATTGCGAACGCAACGGCTGGGATAACTTCTGCGTTGAACTACGTGGATCAACAGCGCATACCTCTAGATAATTCGATCTCAACACTCAACTCGCAGGAGACGTACCTGAGTCAAGAGACAGTCACGCTTACATCACAGCAAACGTCGCTGGTGGGCATCGACACAGCGACAGCAGCTACGAACCTTGCGCAGGCACAGGCACAGAACACAGCTGTGCTGGCAGCCGCCGCGAAGGTGATGCCACAGACTTTGCTGGACTACCTGAAGTAGGTTGTCCAGTTCCAAAGCTTCGCCTTATGACACTTTGGTGGAGTTAGTGCAGTAACTGATTGAACAGAAACAGATGCAAGCCGATAAACAGTTTGTCCAAGGCGTCCACCTTAGACGAGAGAACCTAAACGAAGCGGTTCCTACAAATTCGCCAGGGCGCAGATTGGTACATAAAAGGAGAATTTACAATGTCACTTACTATCCTGAATAGCATCTCTGCGCTGTCTGCCGAGAATTCATTGTCCACCACGCAGGCCAACCTGCAAAAAACCCTGACCCAGCTTTCAACAGGCCTGCGCATCAACACCGGTGCAGACGATTCCGCCGGTCTCTCGATCGCGAACGGCCTGCAGGCAAACATCGCTGCACTCACACAGTCTCAGCAGAATGCCAGCAATGGCATCGGCCTGCTCCAGACCGCTGACGGCGCTCTCTCTCAGGTAACCACCCTCCTGAACCGCGCTGTCACGCTTGCGACAGAAGCTTCCTCCAGCGGCCTCGGCACGACACAGTCAGCCGCTCTGGACACCGAGTTCCAATCGATCCTGACGGAAATCACACAGATCGGGAATGCGACGAACTTCAACGGACAGAACGTGTTTGCTCCGGTTGGTTCGACCTCATTCTCCTCCACCCAGTCTGGTCTGGCGAGCACGACCGCTTTGACGGCTGGCAGCACCGTAACAATCGCTGACAGCAAGACGGGCGGCACATTCGTATTCACCGCCGGCAGCAGCTCCACCATCAACGATCTCGAGAGCGCCATCACCAGCGCTGTATCTGCCGGAACCCTGTCGGCCGGCACGACTGCCAGCATCACTGCAGGCAAGCTGGTCATCGGACCCGACACCAACCTTAACCCTATCAACGTGACGAGCAACGATGCCGTTCTCGGTCCTCTAGTCGGTAACCAGGCAGCAAGCAGCACCAACACTGTTTACATCGGCGATGGAACCACAACTGGCGCGAGCAACACGACGATCTCGACGACGATCAGCGCGCTTTCGGCTACGGTACTCGGGTTGAATACCAGCAACCTGAACACGACGACCAGCGCTCAGACAGCACTCGCTGCAATCAACTCAGCAATCACTTCGGTTGCTGCACAGCGCGGCGAGATTGGCGCATCGGTCAATCGCCTCGACGCGGCGAACAACGTCATCAGCAATCAGGTTCAGAATCTGCAGAGCGCCGACAACAGCATCTCGAACGCAGACATCGGCAAGACGGTTGCGAACCTCACTCAGTACAACATCCTGCAGTCGACCGGTCTCTCCGCTCTTCAGCAGTCCAATCAGGCTTCACAGGCCGTCCTGAAGCTGTTGCAGTAACCGTGAGGCGTTAGGGTGACGCGACAAGCGTCGCCCTAACGCTCTTTCCTTAGCACTATCGATTTCATTCTTCGGATAGGCGCAGATCCACTTACAAGCCGCCAGTCACAGGAAAGCTAGATGAGTTCTGTTTCCTCTGTAAACTCGCTTCTGTCATCCACCACAAGCTCGAGTTCGGGCATCGATGTCAGCTCCATTCTGGCAACTGTAGCCGGCGCAACTACCGCCGGCATTGACGTCTCGGGTGCTGTGGATGCTGCCCTTTATGCGGATCGCGCAGAGGAGCGTGTCTGGCAGACCCAACAGGCAACACTCACCAGCCAGGCTAGCGCTCTTACAGCGATTCAAACCGCAACAGCCTCACTGTCATCCGACTTCGAGTCGCTCAACTCTCTCGTCGGTCCACTCGCATCACGCTCTGTCACCTCTTCGGAGCCATCTGCAATCACTGCCTCAGCCGCCGCAGGAACCGTGAGCGGAAATCACACAATTACAGTCACCAACCTCGCGACTACCGCGTCGTGGTACTCCGATCAGGCAAGCAGCGCGACCGCCACACTTCCGCAGTCATCGTTCACGTTGACGGTGGTATCCGGATCAAGCACCACGATTAACATAGGGCAAGGCGGCGTCAATACACTGAATGATGTTGCGAGTGCGATCAATGGAGCAAGCCTTGGTGTAACAGCATCTATCGTGACCGATGCTAACGGCGCGAGGCTTTCTATCGTTAGCAACAGCGTTGGAAGCGCCAACAACTTTACGATCACGTCGTCGCCCACCACAGGAACATCATGGTCTACACCAGACTTCTCTACCGGTCAGACCCTCGGTGCTGACAGCTTCACGATCACGCAAAGCGGCGTGACCACAACCATCAACACCACTGACGGCGAGTCTCTCTCGGATCTCGCAAGCAATATCAACTCCCAGGGTTTAGGAGTTACCGCAAGCGTTGTAAGTGACTCCGGCGGTTCGCATCTTTCCATCGTCAGCACCGACGGCACGACGCCGTTCACCATCAGTGAACCCGCATTCGGCTTTACACAGGCCGCGCAAGGCGTGAACGCAAATCTTACGGTGGACGGTGTTCCGGTGAGTAGCGCCAGCAATACCGTCACGGGTGCGATACCCGGTGTCACGATCAACCTCGCGGGAACGACGCCAACAGGTATCCCTGCAACACTATCAGTCGCTGCGAACACCACGACCATCGGGAACGCAATTACACAGTTTGTTTCGGACTACAACAGCGCCATCAAGCTCGTAAATTCGCAGTACACCTTCGATGGCACAAGCGGTGCTCAGGGTGTACTGGCTTCTGATCCAACGATCCGATCACTCCAGCAGTCACTGCTGAGCGTGCTGAACTATGTGCATGCTCCCGCCACCGGCGTTACGACGACGCCCACCCTGGCCTCTCTGGGCATTACGGCAGGAACAGACGGCACTCTCAGCATCGATACGGACACGCTTGGTAGTGCGCTGGTCAACAACGCGAGTGACGTACAAGACTTCTTCATCGGCAGTAGCCTCAACGGCTTCGCGAGTAGTGTGCAGTCTGCCCTCAGCTCCTTCACAAATCCGGCGACCGGCGCCTTCTCTGTTGACTTACAAAGCATCAACAGCACGAACAACGATTTGACGGATCACATCAATGACTTCGAAAGCGTCTACATCGCGAATCAGAAGACGCTGCTCACCGCAATGTATAGCCAGGCAGAATCAGCCCTGCAGGCCCTTCCAACTCAGATGAAACAGATCCAGGCCGAGCTTGGAAACAACTCAGGGAGCAGCAACTAATGAGCAGGAATGACATTGAACTCGCGTATCGGCAGAGCACGGTATCTGGCGCCAGCCCAATCGGTCTCGTGATCGCACTCTATGACCGTCTCACTCGAGACTTCCGCGATGCCGCCGCAGCCATCCGAGCCAACGACATTGAGCGGCGGTGTTCTGCTCTGAATCATGCAACAGTGATCCTCGGCCATCTCGAGAACTGGCTCGATCACAACAGTGGTGAAGAGCTTGCCGGCAACCTCGCCACTTTTTACTCCTACCTTCGTTCGAAAATGCTGGAAGCCGCCGTTCAGCGGTCAGCAGCTCTGCTCGAAGCTCAAATCCAACTCATCTCGCAGGTACGCGGCGCCTGGCAGCAGAAAGACTCGATGGCTTGTTCTCCGTCAGACATTCCGGTACCCGTGGCCGCTGGGCTTGCATACACGTTTCAGCCTGAACACACCGCTTTTTCCAGAAGCGCATAACGGCTAATTAGCCCCATCAACGAGACGAGAGCACCGACTTTGCGACGAAGTGGAACGCAGTCATGATGAAGAAGAGCGCTTTAGGCGGACTATTCCTCGCCATCGCCGGCATTGCCGTCGGGCTCTTTCTCGATGGCGGAAAGCCGTCGCAGCTAATACAGCCCACTGCGGCGCTCATCGTATTTGGTGGAACGTTAGGAGCAGTCCTTATTCAGTTCCCTTTTGAGGTTCTTGCGCAGGCCTTGGCTGCGTTGAAGACTGTATTTTGGGGAGAAGACGATAACGGCGCTCAATTGCTCAACGACATCATTCGGTATGCGGCGAAGGCGCGACGCAGCGGCGTTGTTTCGCTCGACAGCGAGCTGGAGTCGATTGAAGATCCCTTCTTGAAGAAGTGCCTCACACTCGCCGTCGACGGCACACTCGCGCCGCAGATACGCGAGACGATGGATGTTGCTTTGAACATGAAAGCCGATGAGGAAGATGCAGTTCCGCGGGTGTTCGAAGCGGCGGGTGGGTTCGCGCCGACCATCGGCATTCTCGGCGCAGTCATTGGTTTGATTCAGGTCATGCAGCATCTTGACAACATCAGCGCAGTTGGCAGGGGGATTGCCGGAGCATTCGTCGCGACGATCTATGGTGTCGGCGCAGCCAATCTTTTTCTGCTCCCATGTGCAGGCCGGATCAAGAGAGCCTTCCAACTAAGGCAAGCTCAACGTGAAATGGTTTTAGAAGGCGTCGTTCAAATCGTGGAGCGTTCCAGCCCCGGCACGGTGGAGGCAAAGCTGTCCACCTACCTTCAACAGCCGGCGCGACCACGACCCGTTGTGGTGGCTGCGAGATGAATCGTCGCCAGAGAGGCGCTGACACGGTAAGCCACGATCGATGGCTGGTGTCCTTTGCCGATTTTATGACGCTGCTGTTCGCTCTTTTCGTAGTTCTCTTTGCTTCTTCCTACCATGATCGACAGTCATTGCAGCGAGTGTCTGCCGCAGTAAAGAACGGTTTCCAGGATCTCCAGGCATTTTCCGCGGATGGTCAGACGAACCGCAGCAGTCCACTTACGGATGGTGTTAGTAGTTCGAACGTGACAGGTGTAGCTCTGCACCAGAAAAGCGGAGTGGATGTCATCGAGCTGCAAAGCAAGCTCTACAAGGCGCTAGGCAAAGAAATAGATCGCAAAGAAGTTGTCCTCCATATAACGCCCGAAGGTTTCGTCATCAGCCTCCATGAGCTGGGCTTCTTCAATAGCGGGCAAGCAAAGCTCCTGCCTGGCGCCTCCGATAAAATCAGGCGCATCGCAACGGTCCTCATGCAATATGGCCTCGACATGCGTGTGGAGGGACACTCTGATAACGTGCCGATACACAATGCGCAGTTCACCTCCAACTGGGACTTATCGACGGCAAGAGCGTCCGCTGTCGCCATGATGCTCTTGGATGAGGCGCACTTTGATCCCAGCAGAATGGCAATCGCTGGATACGGCCAATATCACCCGACCGCAACCAATGACACGGCTGAAGGCCGCCAAGCTAATCGCCGCGTCGATATCGTCATAGTGTCGACAGATAAGAACGCAAGAACCACTTAGAACGTAGCCTGACGGATAAGCCTCTGATCCGTGGGCTATTGCGTTACGGCAAGACTAGCCTCGGCGACTATCGAATTGTCCGGATCCCCTCGTTGAAAGTAAGCGAGCACCTTCTTGTAGGCTTGTGCTGCGTTCACTCTGTCGCCATTCGCTGCAAAGGCTCTAGCAAGCGCAACCTCACTCATCGGCAACGCTGCTGCGTTTACCAGCGCGACCTCTCCTGGATGACGAAGCATGGCCTGAAGCTCCACTGTGGCTGGCTGTGGCTGCTTTTGCGCTAGATACACCTGGCTGCGGAGATACTGGTTGAATGAAATAGCGTCATACTGATCTGCCGACTGCAAGGTGACAAGCGCATCTGCAAACGCACCGGACTTCCACTGCAACAGAGCGGTTAGGTCAGACGAATAGAACCCCACCACGCGGGTCGACTGAGAATACGCTGCACTCAAGCCAATGAGGCGTGACCGCAGGTCGCCTAAATTGCCGCAAAGGCCCGACGAAATCCCGAAGTTAAACGTGGCATCCGGACCAGCCGGGTAGGCCGATGCTTCTCGTTCCAGAGAGAGGGTGTTTGCACAGTCGCCTGTCAGCGCACGATCGAGCGCGGCCGCTGACAACGCATATGCCGCAGCTGAAGAAAGCTGTGGTGTTACGGACGCAGCCTGCGCAATGGTTCTCCACCTGAAGAGGCCGGCATTGAACTGCCCTGTTGCATCGAGCACCTCCGCTTCTATTACCTGGCTGGCGAAGTTATCGGATTGGACTGAAGAGGCTGGCTCTCCAACACGTTCGCGAACAAAGCTACCAAGCTGCCCGGCCGTGGAGCGAAAGCCTTGTAAAGCGCTGACGGTATGAGCCAGTTGCATCGCTTCGTCCGCCTGATCCAGTGCAAGTAGCGCAAGTGCGTGCTCCTCCAGCGCCTCAGGCTCAGACGGCGAAAGATCAAGCGCTCTTTGTGAACTGCGGAGCGCATCCTTGTAGTTGCCTTGGAGCCGTTCAGCCGTCGAAAGAAGAATGAAAGCCGTCACGTCCACACTGTTTGCTTTTGTTGCTTCGGTAAACCTCGATGCCGCCTTCTGCAAGTTTCCTGTGGCGAGGAGAGCCTGCATACCCGCGGCAACCAGCTTCACACGATTTCCGCCGTTAGC
>CAJCIP010000053.1 GCA_903970445.1 Verrucomicrobia bacterium Tous-C9LFEB
CTCGAACCTACAACCCTTCGGTTAACAGCCGAATGCTCTGCCATTGAGCTACTCAGGATCGCACGCAAAAACGCGCTGCAGTCGGGCAACCGCCTCTACGTTTATAGCAAATCGGTACCGCACGGTCAAAGCGCTCTATCATCATCAACAGGAGAGCCGCATGCCCCGCATCAGCCGTCTCAACCGCTCCGATGTCTCGCCTGAACTTCGCGAAAGTTATGACAAGTTCCTTCGCGATCGCGGCAATGTTCCTTACTTCTTTCGCACGCTCGCGCACCGGCCCGAAATTTTCCGCACAGCAACGGCCCACATGCAAGCCGTGCTGAACACAGGCACTCTTCCAACCAAGCTAAAAGAACTCGTCGTCGTTCGCTTCTCGCAACTGAATTGCACCGCGTACTGCCTCGCGAGCCACTCTGCAATCAGTCTGCGGCTTGGATGGACAACCGAGCACCTCGAAGCTCTCAAGCACTGGCGCGAAAGCTCCCTCTTCAGCGAAGCCGAGAAGGAAGCTATCCACCTTGCCGAAGTGATGACGCTCAACTCACGCAACTTCACTGACGAGGAAATGGCGAGCCTACGCCGCTTCTACTCCGAAGGTGAAGTCATCGAGCTGATGGCCGCTATCGGCCTCTTCAACTACTTCAACCGCTTCAACAATATGCTGCAAATGGAGCCAACGCTCCCAGCGTCTGCTGAAGAACTCGCCGAAGCTGGCGTAGAAGCCGCAGCCGTCTGAAACTTACGGGTATAGCAAAACTGCGATGTTGTACGAGCTGAACGGCTGCCTGCTTGGCGGCGCGCACGCACCGATCAACGCTTCGTGATACTTACCAGATGCTAGCCGCGAGGTTAGCTGCCACGGCAGCCGGTCAAGGTCACCCGTTGTAAATCGCATGACAAACCAGGGCTGACGTCTTCCCGCGTAACCACTCTCCATCGAGCATGTCTCGCGTGCCTCTTCGGTGCCCGCGAGTATGTTCAGCTGCGATCTGGAGTCAAGCAGGTGCGAAACCACATTTTCCTGCTCATCATAAGAAAGTCTTGCCACAGAGCGGTCAAAGTCCTGCACCGCATACAATTGTCCATCGCGCCGCACCACGCTGATGCCGATGGAGTCCACTTTCGGATCGAGAAGATTCGCACGGTGCCCGGGAGAGTTCATCCACGCATCATGTATCCGTACAGCAGAAGGAGCTTCCGCGACGTTTTCCGAAACCAGGCTGAAGCGCGCACCAGACTGCTTCGCCCTCACTGCTAGCTCGGCCTCTCCTGGATACTGATGGGAAATAGACGCGCGTTCCGCCATCTCCTCGGCATGACCTTGCGCCGCGCGGTACAGGGTGTTGTCCCAGCGCAGCTCAGGTAGGCCTCTCTGCGCGCGTTCGGCGTTCGCTGCGGTAAACAGATACTGCTCGGCGACCGAGACTGGCCGCTGCGCCGCCGCGCCGGTGAGGCACACCACAGCCAGAGCAGCCACCGCAAGAAGACGGGTGTTCATGCCTCACTTAGACACAAGCTCTCGCGAAAAGCTGCGGTGTTCAGCTCCCACAGTCGTTGTATTTTCGTCGGCTATGATCGAGGCACACACAACGCATGGACGCCAAAACATCCTCAATGCCATCGTCTCTCCTTCGCATCGTCCGGCAGCACCCAATGGCAGCCTGCGGGGCTGTCATTCTGGTCCTGCTCCTCACGGCAGCTTTATTTGCCCCATGGCTCGCTCGTACCAATCCAGCTGAGCTAAACCTCAACGCACGCCTTCTGACTCCATCCGCTGGTCACTGGTTCGGTACCGATGAGCTTGGCCGCGACGTCTTCGCTCGAACCGTCTACGGTGCCCGCATCTCGCTCACTGTTGCGGTCGCGGTTGTTACGCTCTCGCTTGCTGTCGGTCTCATCCTCGGCTCGATCGCCGGATTCTACGGCGGAGTCGCCGACACGCTCATCAACATCTACCTCAGCAATGCGTTCCTCGCACTCCCCGGCATCCTGCTCGCGGTGGCATTCGTGGCGTTTCTCGGCCCCAGCCTGCCGAACCTGATTGTCGCTCTCGCACTCGCCGGGTGGGTCAACTACGCGCGCCTCGTCCGAGCACAGGTCCTCACGGTGAAAGGGCGCGAGTTCGTCCAGGCAGCGCGCTCCCTCGGCGCTGGAAACATGCGCCTCATGCTTCGCCACATCCTGCCAAATATCGTTCAGCCGCTCATCGTGCAGGCTGCTGCCGGCATGGCCGCCGCGGTCCTCGCGGAAGCCACCCTGAGCTTTCTCGGCCTCGGCGTACAGCCACCGACACCAACCTGGGGCGCCATGCTCAACGACGCCCGCTCACACCTTTTCGAATCCCCGTATCTCGTCTTCTTTCCCTCCGTCGCCGTTGCGCTCTGCGTGCTCGCGTTCAACTTCTTGGGCGACGGCCTGCGCGATTTTCTCGATCCCCGCATGCACTCACGGGAAGGAATATAACCAGCAACAAATTTAAGGTACGGGCCTCTCTAGAAACGAAAACGCTTCACTGTCATCTCGACCCAAGCTGTGCACCGGGGGTCCATTAAGCCGCCTCGCACGGGGGTGGAGAAAGCACCGCAGTGGAAGAGACCTCTGTATCTCGCTCTGACCAGCAAAATACCTGAAGGAGAGCCCCAATGATCGTCGGAGTCATTTCAGACACACACGGCCTGCTTCGTCCCGAGGCCATCGCCGCACTCTCGGGCGTGCAACACATTCTGCATGCGGGCGATGTGGGCGATCACGAGATCCTCAAAGCGCTCGCCGAAATCGCTCCGGTCACTGCCATCCGTGGCAACATCGATACCTCCGGCGAGTGCGCCAATCTGCCGGCTACCGAAGCCCTCGAGCTCAACGGCAACCTCATCTACATGGTTCACGCCATCGAAGACATGGACATCAATCCATTCGCCGCAGGAGTCAAGGTCGTCATCTCCGGGCACTCGCATAAGCCATCGATCACCGAGCGCAATGGCATTCTCTTCCTCAACCCTGGCGCCGCAGGCCGCAAACGCTTTTCCTTACCAATCACTGTGGCGCATCTACAGCTCGATAGCGCCATGCCGAAAGCGGAAATTATCGCTCTAAACGTATAGAGTGCCGAAGCCACAAGCCACTGCTCCTACGCTCTACACTCTCTTCCAACTACTAGCCGCCACTATTTGACTCCGCATCGAGAGCCGTGGGCGAAGGATATCGCATTGCGAGGCGAGCACCGCAGGCACAAGCCAGAGTCCCTCTACGCTCTACTCTCTAGCCTCTACACTCTATCTATCCCGCCCCTACCGTCTAGCTCGCGATACATCCGGCACAGCAACCTCTTCCGGCCCGCTGCTTTCCCAGTCGAGATTCACTGAAGACAAGATGCCGGTCAGGCGCTCTTCCAGGCTTCGCATTTGTGCGATTGTCAGCTCTTTCGCTCCGCTCGATATGGAACAGAATGTATGCACCGTCAGATCGAAGCGATAGCACGAGCCCTTTCGGTACGCTGTGTAGACCTCGTCCCTTCCTTCAACGCAAATACCGCCGTGTTCCTCATGACCATGCGCAAAGTTCATGCCGCCGATGCCCTGCACGTCCTTCCCGGCGGAACCTCGGGCAGCACTCGTTTCCGCGGCACACGCTTCGTCATTAGAATGATTCTCGACGCTGTAATACAGCAGCGCCCCACTTAGCACCGACTCCGGGTAAGGATTGAACTCGAGCGATGCCACGGCGCGTAGCTTGGTATTTCGCGTCGCGGATCGCGCATCGAGGCGGAAGGTGCTGACCTCGCGGTCCTTTGTGCTTACTTTCCATCCGGGCGGAACACTGAAGTGAACGCCGTACTTCGCATCGTCGTAAATAAGCGATGTTCCATGTACAGGGGGCGCGGTTGGTACACGAATCATCTTCTGCGCAGAGGCCAAGTTTGCAAGCGGGATGAGGCAGCCGCCGCAAGCAAATAGGAGCCGCACTCCACGCTGAAACGAGGAAAACAAGGGTCGCCCTTTCATGGCAGGCTTGCCGTCATGAACGGGATGACATGCTGCCTACCGCCGCATGCGCGGATCAGCGAGCGCATACGCCGCATCAGTAAGAAGGTTGACCAGAACATAGGTGAGGCCCACTGCCAGTATGCATCCTTGTACCAGTGCGTAGTCGCGGTTGGAAATGGCCGAAAGTGTTAGTTGCCCCAGCCCCGGCCAACCAAATATTTTTTCCGTAACGATGGCCCCTGCGAGCAGCGAGCCCACTTGCAAACCAATCACGGTCAATACCGGATTCAACGCATTGCGCAACGCATGTCCATACACAACTTCACGCTCACGAAGCCCTTTCGCGCGTGCCGTGCGAATGTAGTCCTGGCCAAGCTCCTCCAGCATTGAGGTACGCACCATGCGCGTCAGAATCGCCGCAAGCCCCAGGCCAAGAGTCAATGCGGGAAGCACAAGATGGCGCATGAAATCCGGCCCACCGCTTCCAGCGCCGGACACCGGCAGCCAGCCGAGTCCTATGGAAAACACAATGATCAGGATGGGCCCGAGCGCGAAGTTCGGAAACGAAAGCCCCACCAGGCTGACGAGGCCAAGCGTCTTGTCCTGCCACTGATTCCGTTTCTGCGCGGAAATGATCCCCGCAGGAATTGCGAGAGCACCACCGATGAGCAGTGCCGCAAGCGTCAGCGCAAGCGTGTACGGGTAACGCTGCAACACAAGGTGCAGAACCGAATCATGCAGCCGCAAGGATTGACCCAGGTCACCATGAGCAATGCCCCGCCAATAGCGGAGGTATTGCGTCGTAAGCGGCGCATCGAAACCATAGGCATGCCGCAACGCCGAAAGATCCGTCGCCGTCGCTCCTTCGCCGAGCATCTGCGCAATCGGATCACCCGGAACGATGTGAATCAGCAGAAATACCACCGTGACAACCAGCCACAGCACAGGAAGAGTCACCAGAGCCTTCCGCGTGATGTTCCACAACGTCTGCTTCGTTTCGGATTGCATAGGGCTTGGCGACATCTTCATCATTGCTAATTCTTTGTGTAACCAAATATGTCATCCTGAGCGAAGTCTGGCGCAATCTTTGCGCCGGACGCAGTCGAAGGACCCCGAAGAAGCTGGTCCCACTACGACTATCTCCCACTTTCAAACTCGAATCTCGCAGATCACGGTCCGTACCCTATTGCTTAGATCCGTGAAGACTCGGCAGAACTCAGCGCGCGACCACGGCAACAGCTTCACCATCTCTGGTTGTCCCAGAATCTTCGCTCGCCGTCGCAAGCTCTTCCACACGAACACGTGCGATCCGCTTGCCGATCATCTCGACAACCGTAAAACGTCTTCCGCCATACACAACCATTTCACCTGCTTGCGGTAGATGCCCAAGCTGAGCCAGCAGAAAACCCGCTAGCGTTTCGATGCCCGCTTCACGCGGAAACTGCCAGCGTAATTGCATCACCAGATCGCGTAGCGTGGCGCTTCCATCGATCATCACGCCGCCACCCGCCGACGGCAGCGGCAGGTCGCGTCCGACATCAAATTCATCATGCAGCTCGCCCACGATCTGCTCCAGCGCGTCCTCCGCCGTCACCAGGCCGCGCGTATCGCCGAACTCGTCCACCACAATCGCAATCTGTCTGCGTCTCTCTTGAAACTCCTGTAGCAGCTCCACCACCTGCTTCGTCTCGGGCACGACCAGCACGTCCCGCATCACCTGCCGCAGCGTGATCTCCGGTGCGCCCCGGCTGCTCAAGCCCTGAGCCACACTTCTGAAATGCATCAGCCGTGAAACATCCTTGCCGTACACCACGCCAATGATGTGGTCTCGTCCGCGCTCTGGATCGTAGACCGGCACCCGCGAGTGCTCTTCTTCCACAATGCGCGCACTGGCTCGTTCCAGCGGGGTGTCCGCCGATAGCGAAAAAATCCGCGCTCGGGGCGTCATGATCTCACTCACCGCAACGTTGTTCAGCTCAATCGCGCGATGAATCATCTCCTCCTGAAACTGGGGAAGCAATCCGCTGCGCCGTGTCGCCGTAGCCATCAACTTCAGTTCTTCAGGCGAGTGCGCCGCGGACTCACCCCGCAGTGGCGCTCGAAACGCCTTCAACACGAGCTCCGCCGAGCCATTCATCAGCCGTATCGCCGGTTGCGTCATGCGGATGAATACGTCGATCGGCCCGGCTACGGCAGCCGCAATCCGTTCCGCGCGCTGCAGCGCTAGCGACTTCGGCACCAACTCACCCAGCAACACTTCAAAATAGGTGATAATCCCGAACGAAATCACCACAGCGACCGAATTCGCATACAGCACGGCATGTTGATTGACCGCTGCTATGTGCGCTCGCGCCATCAAGCTCAATACCGCGTCAGCCACCGCCGGCTCACCGATGCCGCCAAGCGCAAGGCTTGCCAGCGTGACGCCAAATTGAACCGCAGGCAGAAACTCGTCGATATTGTTTTTCAGCTGCAGAGCAATGCGCGCGCCCGGGCGATTCGCCGCGATCATTTGCTCCAGACGCGTCACGCGCACGCTGACGATCGCAAACTCGGCAGCCACAAAAAAGCTGTTCGCCAAAATGAAAAAGGCGATCAGGCTCCCGTGAACCAGCAACCATTCAAGCATTCGTTTCTAGCCTAGCATCGCGCCTTGTTGCGCAAAAACAGCAAAGCCCGCAGCGCGGAAGCGCCACGGGCCCACTTGAAAACTGACAACTTACACAAGCACGCGCTTCAGTGTCTGGTCGATCGTATCCTTCGGCACAAAGCCCACAATCTGCTCGGCGACCTTGCCGCCCTTGAACAACAGCAGCGCCGGAATACCACGGATCCCATAGCGTCCGGGCGTCATGTTGTTCTTATCGACGTCCATCTTCATCACCTTCAGCTGTCCGTTGTACTCTTCGGCCACCTGGTCCACCACAGGCGCAAGCGCGCGACACGGCCCGCACCACGCTGCCCAGAAATCCACCAGCACCGGCGTGTCGGACTGCAGAACCTTGCTTTCAAACTCCGCGTCGTTTACTTCCGTGACGAACTGTCCTGCCATCTTTCTCTCCTCCGGCGCTCGTCCCGAGCAACCTGTCTAATCCTCTTGAATAGATGCGATTCCGCGCCAAACGGTGCAGACTCGGCGCCTGCTGTCAAGTCACAGCAGCGTAACTGTCGCCCCACCCGCCATCCTAAGCGAAATCAACTCAACCTCGCCTCCCACAAACGTCCGCAGCCGAGTCTCGGCAGCCAGCACTGGCGTTCCCTCACCCAAAAACACCAACACCGACGGCCCAGCCCCACTCAGCACGACTCCAGCGATCTCCGCTTCATTCGCCACCGGCAGCAGCAGCTTGAGCAGCGGGCACACCGCCTCACGATACGGCTGATGTATCCGGTCCTGCATCGCTGTCTTCAGGAGCTCCATCTTGCCCTGCGCAAACGCCGCCGCCAGCAGAGCCACGCGCTGTACGTTGAACACCGCGTCCGCCTTCGAGTATTGCTCCGGCAGCAGCGCCCGAGCTTCCTTTGTCGCCAGGCTGCTCCCCGGCAACGCCAGTAGCATCTCCCACGCCGGCTGTGCAGGAAACGTTGCGAATTCAATCTCATCCCCGCTCTGCGCAGACACCGTAAATCCGCCGTACCAACAAGCCGCGACGTTATCCGGGTGACCTTCGCGCCGGCTCGCCTCCGCAACGATCCCCTTCTCGCCCAGGTGCAGCACGCCGACATAGTCCGCCAGCACCACCCCAGCCAGCAGTGCTGCCGCACTCGACCCACAACCCATCCCCAGAGGAATTTCGTTGTGTAGCTTCAAATGCAGCGGCACAACCTTACATCCCGCACGCTGCAACACCTCGCGGTATGTGTCGAGAATCAGGTTGCGTTCAATAACTGCGCACAGCTCGGCATCGCGGCCCGTCGCTTCAATCACAAACGCCGGCGCCAGCTTCGCTTCCACTGTCAGGTGCATCGACATCGCCAGACCAACAGCATCGAACCCCGGCCCGAGATTCGCTGACGTCGCCGGCAGCACAATCCGCACGCCTCCCGTCTGCACATCAGCGCTCATACGAGCTGCCCGCTGCTGGCGGCCACGCCTTCCAAAAGGCGCAGCACATCATCGGCTCTAGCATCCATCACCACCGGCTCGCGGCGGATCGCACCTTCTTCTTCCAGCTCCCACGCACTCGCACTCGCATCCTCGTCTGCACGAAACAGCTCGCCGCGGTGATACTTGATCGTGTATTCCGGGTCTTTCAGCGTGTGCCCTGTCAGCAGCAGAATCGCCGTCTCTTCTTTCCCGACGAAACCTGACGCCACCAGCTTCTTCAAACCCGCCAGCGTCACAGCTGAAGCCGGCTCGCACCCGATGCCCTCAGCGCCAATCTCCGCCTTCGCCAGCGCAGTTTCACGCTCACTCACCTGCTCAACGGTGCCACCCGTCTCGCGCAGCACCTTTACCGCTTTCTTCCACGACGCCGGATTGCCAATGCGAATCGCTGATGCTCGTGTCTCGGCATGAACCGGCTCCAGGCTCTGCCCTCCATTTGCTTTCATCGCGAGGTACAGCGGATTCGCGCCGTCAGCCTGAATCACGCTGATCTTCGGCACTCGCTGGATGAACCCAAGGTGCTTCATCTCCGCAAACCCCTTGCCCAGCGCCGAGCAGTTCGCCAGGTTCCCGCCCGGCACAATGATGTGGTGCGGCACCTGCCACTCCGTCTGCTCGAGCAGCTCAAACACCGGCGTCTTCTGCCCTTCCAATCGGTACGGGTTCACCGAGTTCAGCAGGTAAATCGGCGCACGCTTGATCACCTCATTCAGCACGCGAACGCAACCATCAAAATCCGTCCGCAGTTGCACCGTCACCGCGCCATAGTCCATCGACTGCGACAGCTTCCCCCACGCGATCTTGCCTTCGGGAATCAGCACCAGGCTGCGCAGCCCCGCGCGAGCCGCATAGGCTGCCATCGCCGCCGACGTGTTCCCCGTCGACGCACAAGCCACCCATTCAAATCCCGTCGACGCAGCCACGGAAAGTGCCGCCGTCATCCCCGTGTCCTTGAACGACCCTGTCGGGTTCATGCCCTGGTGCTTGGCCAGCAGCCAGTTCATCCCCAACGCCTCGGCCGAACGCGGCATCTCGTAAAGCGGCGTGTTCCCCTCGCGCAGAGTGATGATTTGTTCCGCATCCACAATGGGCAGCAGCTCCCGAAATCGCCAGACGCCGCTCTGATCCACACCCATGGTCGAGGTTCGCCGCTCAGCCCAAAGATGCCGCAGCGCGCCAGGATTCGGCTGCCATACCCGTTCCGCCCCGGGCTGCGCTCCCTGCTGCGCCCCGGCGCTCCACGGATACTCCACCTCAAACAACTCGCCGCAGGCTGCACAGCGAAAGTTACTCTGAACCTGCGAGGGCGCAATGCGCGATCCGCAGCCGATGCAGCGCAGCGCGTGGGTACTCTGCCTTGGTGTCGTCGTTGCCATGCCCGTCTAGACTACCGTAGCGACCGCGCCGCGAAGCCAGCCTAGGCCACTTTGCCCGCCCATTTCCGCCACCAAAAGCCCAAAAGGTGGTAGACCCAGCCCGCCAAGCGCACCTGCACAGCAGTCGATGGCCGCAACGAAGGGCACGGCTTCATCCATGCCGAAATCGTCCGACCGGGTAGGCGGCTTTCGCCGCTGACGGTCGGCCTGAAGCGCGGGAAGCAAACCTCAGGCTTAGAAGCCGCCAGTCAATCTGGCTTTGGTGGATTACAAGAAGCCGACGGGACCGCAACGAGTGGCGATTCAACCTAGCTCATCCCAAGCAGCACAGGCTCCCGCTCCAACCGAACCCCAAATCGCTCAAACACCCGCAACCGCACATGCTCCTCAAGCCGCACGACATCGGCACACGTCGCGCCACCGCGATTGGTCAACGCCAAAGCATGACGGGTCGACAGCCCAACCGCTCCCATCTGAAAGCCCTTCCCCAACCCGGCCCGCTCCATCAACCAAGCCGCGGAAAGCTTCACCTGGCCCTCCCCTGCCGGGTAACGCGGCACAGCCTCGGCAACCACCTTCGCCGCCGCCGCGATCTGCGCCAGCCTCTCCGCCGCAACTACCGGATTCTTGAAGTACGACCCGGCACTGTACGTATCCGGATCCCCTTCCACCAGCACCATACCCTTCGCCCGCCGGATCTCCCGCACCGCCTCGGCTACCTCCGGCAGGCTGGGCGCACTCGCTCGCCCGGCAAAATATCGCTGCAGATCCGCATACCGCAACGCTGGCTCTCCGCCCGCCCGCAGGGCAAAACTCACCTGCGTGACCACGTAACGGCCCGGCTCATCCGTGTTGAAGACGCTTGCCCGATAACGGAAGCGGCAGGCATTCCGCGACAAATCTGCGAATTGCCCGAGGTGCCGGTCAAAGGCTCTCACGGAGGTTATCGTTTCGCTCACCTCCTGCCCATAAGCGCCTACATTCTGCACAGGCGTCCCGCCGGTACTACCTGGAATACCTGCCAGGCATTCCATTCCCGCACACCCGGCCTCAACCGTCCGGCTCACAAGCGCATCCCACGGCTCGCCGGCGCCGACATCGAAATGGCAACCATCCTGCGCCACACCGGTAATCGCGATCCGCAGCACCAGCCCGGGGAATCCTTCATCCGCCACCAGCAGGTTGCTCCCGCCGCCCAGGGCGAACAACG
>CAJCIP010000054.1 GCA_903970445.1 Verrucomicrobia bacterium Tous-C9LFEB
GGCGCGATCTCCGCCAGCGGTTCGAGCACGAACAGCCGCTGGTGCATGGCAGGATGTGGGAGCACGAGTTCAGGGTCGTTGAAGATGAGCGAGCCGCCCGCGCCCTCGTACAACAACACATCGAGATCAATGATGCGCGGCCCTTTTGGCAGCGCATCCTTGCGGTTGCGTCCCATAGCGCGTTCGATGTTCAGCAGCGCATGGAGCAGCTCGAGCGGCTCGAGTTCAGTCTCGAGCAGTGCCGCGGCATTGACGAATTGAGGCTGATCGAGATACCCCACAGGCTCCGTCGCGCGAAAGCTCGAAACTGCAGTGACACTGCCAAGCGCCCTCATCCGGTGCAGTGCTTCCCGCAAATTATCCGCAGGCTCACCGAATGCTGATGGAAGATTGGATCCGAGTGCGAGAGCTGCAAGCATTGCGGCTACGCGTGCGAGGGACGCAGCATCCGCAGCGCGGACGAAGTCTTCTCTTCCTGTTCGAGCTCCGCGGCATCCGGCGCTGAACGCGTTGCCAGTTCCCACGCGGAGCGGTCGCGCAACAGCCTTTGCACGAGCGCGGTGTGCATGGCGTGGCCTGCGCGCTCGGCTACCACGCGCCCCCAGATGCGACGGCCTGCGAGTGCAAGGTCGCCAATCAGATCGAGCACCTTGTGCCGAACGAACTCATCGTCGAAACGCAGCGGTCCATTCTGCACAGCCCCTTTGCCGATGATGATGGCGCAATCATCCGTTGCACCGCGAATCAGGCCCATGTTGCGCAACATCGCCTCATCTTCACGAAAGCCGAAGGTGCGTGCTGGAGCGATGAGGTCGCGGTACGCGCCCGCTTCGAGATCGCCGATGAACGTCTCGTGTCCGATGGGCGCGGGGAAGTCGATGCTGTAGTCAATCGAGTATCCGTCCCCAGGATAAACGCCGATGAACTTGCCGCCGACCTCGGGGCCCTCGCGCACTTCCACGGGCTTCAGAATGCGCAGATACTCGCGCTTGCGTCGCTGCTGCTTCGTTCCCGTTTCGATAATGGCCTCGACATAAGGGCGCGCGCTGCCATCAAGAATCGGCACTTCGAGATTGTCGATTTCGATGATGACGTTGTCGACACCCAGACCGATCAGCGCCGACAGCAGGTGCTCGGTAGTCGAGATCAGGACGCCCTGGCGCATCAGGCTGGTGGCGTAGCTCACCCTTGCGACGTTGCGGCCATTCGCGGGAATTTCGTAGTTGTCGAGATCAGTGCGGCGAAAGACAATGCCCGAACCCGCAGGCGCAGGGATCAGCCGCATCCCTACCTCCACACCGGAGTGCAGTCCTACGCCGTTGAACTGGAGCGGCGAGACAATCGTGCATTCGAGTTGTGCGTCGGTTGCCAGCGCGTGCTCTCTGTTACCTAAGACGGTAGTCAGATTACATGCGTTCCATCGTAGGCAAGTGTGTCTGTTTGGACACACTGTTTCGCTGTAAGGTCCACATTTGGCGGAGAATAGAACGATGGTTTCGATGGAAGCGCTGCGGCAGACGGTTCAGCGGGATGAAGAAAAGATCCTCGCTCAACTGCGTGAGCTGGTCGAAGTGGAGTCGCCGAGTGAGGACAAAGCGGCGGTAGATCGAGCAGGTGCGCTCGTGACCCATTGGGTCCACCAGATGGGCGGTCGCGTCATCACGCACGCGCAGCAGCAGTTTGGCGACGTGCTGGAAGTACGCTTCGGACCGGATGAAGGACCGCGCACGCTTCTCCTCGGCCACCTGGACACCGTTTGGCCAATGGGAACGCTGGCGGTCATGCCTTGGCGTGAAGAAGATGGCAAGATCTTTGGCCCTGGCGTGCTGGACATGAAGGTTGGCGTGGCGATGGCTCTCACGGGCATCTCCGCGGCGCAGGAACACGGCGCGAACGCTGCTGTCACGCTGCTGCTCAATAGCGACGAGGAAGTCGGCAGCCCGATCTCGCGGCCGATCACGGAGAAGCTGGCCCTTGCGTCCACGGTCGTCTACGTGCTGGAGCCCGCGCAAGGCCTCGCTTACAAAACAGCACGCAAGGGAGTCGGGCATTTCGACGTACACATCCAGGGTGTTGCCGCGCACGCAGGCGTCGACTTCGAAAAAGGGCACTCGGCAGTCCTTGAGATGGCGAAGTTGATTCAGAAAGTCTCAAGCTGGACCGAGGTAAGCCGTGGACTCACGGTCAACGCAGGCGTGATTTCCGGCGGAACGCGGTCGAACGTCATTGCCGCCGATTGCCGGGCAGAAGTGGACGTGCGCGTTGTCGCGATGGCGGACGCTGCGGAGATTGAAGCTAATTTCCGCGCATTGCAGACGACTGACCCTCACTGCAAGCTAACGGTCACAGGTGGCATCAACCGTCCGCCGATGGAGCGCGGCCCGGGCACAGTCGCTCTCTTCGAGAAAGCGAAAGGCTTGGCCACAAAGCTTGGCTTCATGCTGGAAGAAGCATCTACGGGCGGTGGCTCGGACGGCAATTTCACCGCGGCTCTTGGTGTGCCCACGCTGGACGGCATGGGCGCAGTCGGCGCAGGAGCGCACGCCGCGCACGAGCACATCGTGCGCGCGTGCCTCGTCGAACGCACCACGATGCTGGCGGGCATGCTGGCCAAGGTTTGAACGGATATGATGTCAACCCGCGTGCCGATACATAAAATCTGTAGCCTTCCGCCTCGTTAGAATTGCAATGATGTCTTCCCCTGTCCTTCTGATTCACGGCGGCGCCTGGGCCATGCCCGACGACGCCGTTGCCGCGCACGAGAACGGCATACGCAACGCGCTTGCCGCTGGATGGTCTGCATTGCATCGCGGTGGAAGCGCGGTCGACGCTGTCGAAGCCGCCGTTACGGTGATGGAGGACGACGACACCTTCGACGCTGGACGCGGGTCGTTTCTTACGCGCGACGGACGCGTGCAGCTTGATGCGTTGCTGATGAATGGCGGCGACTTACGCACCGGCGGCGTGGCTTGCGTGGAGCGTCTGCGCAATCCAATGCAAGCGGCGCGTCTTGTGCTGGAAAAGTCGCCGCATGTGTACTTCGTTGGCGCTGGTGCGGAGCGCTTTGCCACGCAGAACGGCATGCGTCTCGTCGACAATACGGAGCTGATTGTGCCGCGCGAGCGCGAGCGGCTGATGAAGTTTCAAGTCGCAGAGGCCACCGGGAAGAGCGACACGACGTTCAGCGGCGCACCGGCTGAATTTCGCCCGGCTGCTGAGAGCAGATCCTCGCTTCCATCCGATGGAGCGATGGAGCAGGTGCAACTCGATGCCGAGATAGAAGAGGGATTGCCGTCAGAACTTCGCCTTGACGATCCGACCTTGCACTCGCACGATACGGTCGGCGCAGTCGCGCTTGACGCGAACGGCTGTCTCGCCGCGGGTACATCCACCGGGGGCACGCTGTCGAAAGCTCCAGGCCGCGTTGGAGACAGCTCGCTGATCGGCTGCGGCTGCTACGCCGACAACGAAAGCGCCGCCGTCTCGCTCACAGGCTGGGGCGAGCCCATTATGAAGCTCGTGCTCGGCAAATGGGCCGTGGACCGGGTTGCCGCTGGCGCCACACCGCAGAAGGCAGCGAGCGATGCCATCGCCTACCTTTACCGCCGCCTCGGCGGCCACGGAGGCATCATCCTCCTCGGCCCGGACGGCTCTGTCGGCGTGGCACACAATACACCGCGCATGGCCTGGGGTTTGGCGACAGGCGAGGGACAGCAGTGCGGCATCACGCGAAACGTTTGATCTGCAACGATAGACTGGATACGAGGTGGCGTA
The DNA here is from genome assembly GCA_903970445.1 of Verrucomicrobia bacterium Tous-C9LFEB. GTDB lineage: Bacteria > Acidobacteriota > Terriglobia > Terriglobales > Acidobacteriaceae > Granulicella. The sequence continues at coordinate 3,775 of CAJCIP010000054.1, forward strand.
TGCCGACGACCGTGCTTCGCGAAGATGATGGTCTTCTCACCATCCAAGTGCCCCAAGCTGTTGCCGATGAGTTGCGTTTGAAAAGTGGAAGTGCCTTGGATGTCTTTGTTGAAGAGGAGCGCATGATCCTTACGCCAAGAAAGAATCGGTATTCGCTTGATCAGCTGCTCAAAGAGCAGGCGGAAATTGAACACGAGCTGCCGGTGGACCGTGACTGGATCGACGCTCCTCGAGTCGGCCGCGAACTCATATGAAGCGCGGGGACATCTACTTCGTATCGCTTGATCCGACAGTAGGTCACGAGCAACGGGGCCATAGACCTGTTCTCATCATCTCTTCCGAAGCATTCAATCGGCAGCTGAGACTCCCAGTCATTCTGCCGATAACCACTGGTGGAAACTTCGCTCGTATTCATGGCTTTGCAGTTTCTCTAAACGGTGCGGCATTGAAAACTTCCGGTGTTGTCAGGTGCGACCAGCCTCGCGCCTTAGATGTGCTTGCCAGGAGCGGCCGATTCGTCGAACGCCTGACTGGTGAGGTACTCAACGAGGTGATCCTGCGGACAGCGGGCATCTTCAGTAGCGCAGAGTTCTGAACCATAGGGTATTTCCTTGCATCCAACGGCTCAGCACAAGGACATCATCGCTGGAGCGATACATGAAACGTCTCTTCTTCTGGACCACCATCCTTTCCGGCGCGGCTGCCGCCTACCTGATGTATCGCCGCGGCGAGCCTGCCGACCGGATCGTGAAGCAGACGCTGGCGCATCCCATCGGCTCGCTCGCGTCCGAAATAAAGCAAGCCGTTTAGAAGCCTGCGTAGGATGAAGACGCAAGCATGACTCCAGAACTCTTCGCCGACCCCACGGAGCTGGAAAGCACACGACGGCCGCTTACTCCCGAAGAGGCCGACCGACTTCCTCACGTTCATCGCCTGCTGCTTGGCTACTACGGCGAGCCGGAAGCGCGCGTGCCGTGGGACCCGCTCACGCAGTTCATCTATTCGCTTCTGTCCTCGCGCACGAAAACCCCGGCGTCGCACCAGGTGATGCGCGATCTCGAAGCGGCCTTTCCAGGTGCTGGTCCCGGCAACTGGGAGCCGGTGCGCGATGCACGCGTCGAAGACATCGAACGCGCAATAGGTCTGGTCACATTTCCCGAGGTCAAGGCCCTCCGCCTCAAAGGTGCACTCACAGCCATCAGCGAGCGCGTCGGTTCACTCACACTCGACTTTCTCGCCAAATACCGCACCGATAAAATCCGTTCCTGGCTGGAGCAGTTCGAGGGCGTCGGGCCGCAGATATCGGCAGCTGTCGTAAATTTCTCCACGCTTCGCCGCCGTGCCATCGCAATGGACGGCAATCATCTCCGCGTGATGCAGCGCCTCTGCGTCGTTCCGCGTGCGGACGCCGCCACCATGGAGCGCCGCCTGATGCGCCTCGTCCCCGAAACCTGGGACGCTCCGTTCCTCGATCAGCATCACAAGCTCGTAAAATTGCACGGGCAAACGCTCTGCATCTTCGACGAACCGAAGTGCGAGGCCTGCCCCTTGCTCAGCATCTGTCCCACAGGTCAGCGCCGCATGAACGAGCTGAAACTTACGCCAACCGAGGCTGTTGTCCGTTAGCGCCAGGCCACTCTAGAAACAAACCCTTCTGTCGTCCCGAGCGCAGCGCAGCGGAGTCGAAGAACCCGAAGCGTCTTAGATCGAGAAGGATGGTTCGAAGCGCTTCGGAGCCGGGACCAGTTTACTTCTCGCTGGTCGGTGGCGCGATGCCCTTTAGCCGCAAATAGAGCGCCAGCGTCGCATATTGCTCGTTATCATGCGACACCGTTCCCCACATCAGCCCGATGCGGGAGCGTTTGCGGTCGCCCACCGAAAACATATCGGCCAGGTTTGCATCGGTGAGTAAAGCAAACGCTTTGTCGCACTCCGCAAACGACGCGTTCAGCGCAGTCACAATCGCTGCTTTGTCAGCGGTCTCCGGTGGAACCGTGGCAAGCGTCGTTGTACCGTTGGCGGCCCCGCAAGTATGCAACTGCGCTTCGCTGATGTGGTTCAGCACGCGCGCAAAGGTGCGGATGTCCGGCTCGGGCTTGTAGCTGAAGCTTTCCGCGGGCATCTTGTCGGCAGACTTTAGAATGTTTGCTTTCACGCCCGCGTAGCCGCGCTGCGCTTCGGCTGCCGGTCCTGTCGGAATAGCTGCAGGTGTTTGAGCAACAGCTACATGGATGAGCAGTCCGGTGGCAAGCACAAGCGCGGTGTTCCGTATGGAATGAGTTTTCATGAAGCGATCTCCTGAGTCTGCGTCAACAGGGTACAGTGAATCTCCAGTCGCGCGTCCCCGTTCGAAGTTAGCTGCGAAGACCTATCATCTACCTTGGCGTGCGCACCTATCTCTACAAGCTGACTTCAGACCGCGGCGGAGCACCCTGTGCACCGCAACCAGCACCAAACGCCAAGCCGCTGCTGAGCCTCTCGATCTGCAAGCCCGCCATCCGCCGCACGGCGCAGCCCGGAGACCGCATCATCGGCATTACGAGCCACGCGCTCGCCGGCCGCGAGGGCTATCCATTAAAAGCAGTCATCTATGCAGCGTATGTCGATCGCACCGTCGAGCCGCGCGAATACTACTCCGAAGCCAGCGAGTTCCGTGCGCGCCCCGACTGTATCTATGAGTTCCATCAGCAGAACGGTCGGCTCTCGCACAGCGGACGCACGCGCCTGCATGATGACCCTGCGTACGAACCACGTGACATTGGCCGCTACCCCTACTATCGCAACGCACGCACATTGCTGTGCGAAGACTTTCGCTACTTCGGTGCCGCCGCCGTGCTGATACCAGACCGCCTGCCGCTGTTGCGTCAAGCTTCAGAAAGCCTCGGGCAAGGTCATCGCGTGTTTGATGAAAGCGCGCCCGAGGCCAGGGAGCTCGACGCGCTCTTTCGGTCATTATGGAAGAGACCTACGCGCTACACACCTGCGAGTGTGGACGAGGAAGCTCCGGGGCATGCGCCACGCCGAGTCGCTGATTTGCAGCCTCTCGGCCACAATCTAAAATCTGTCAGCAGAAGGCGCTAGGCGCTTACTAGTTCTTGAGAACCTTGCGCGACCAGCGGCCCCACCTTTTGCCCCAGCAACTCAATCGCGCGCAACTGCGCTTCATGCGGCACGCCGCCGCTCAGGTTGATGCCAATCCGGCTCACGCCGCCGAGCGAGCGATCAATGTGCTGCATCTTCGTCGCTACAGTTTCCGCGTCGCCGATCATGAAGGCGCCGGTCGGCGAACTCTGCGCGTCGAAGCTCGCCGGTGTTGTCGGTCCCCAGCCGCGCTCGCGCCCGATGCGGCTGAACGTGTGCTGATATGTGGGCCAGAAGATGTCCGCAGCGTCTTGTGACGTATCCGCAACGAAGCCGAGGCCGTGCACCGCTACGTCCGGTTCGCCCGTGTGCCCGGCCCGCCTCCAGGAGTTGCGATACAGATCAATCAGTGGACGGAAGCGATGCGGTTCGCCCCCAATGATGGCCACCGTGAGCGGCAGACCAAGCAAACCGGCGCGCGCAAACGAGTTTGGTGTTCCTCCGACGCCGAGCCGCACGCTCAACTGCTGCTGCACGGGACGCGGCCACACGCCTTCACCATGGAGCGAAGCACGATATTTGCCTTCCCAGCTGATGTGAGTCTCATCACGGAGCTCCAACAGTAAATCCAGCTTCTCCGCGAACAACTCGTCATAGTTGTTCAGGTCGAAGCCAAACAGAGGATACGACTCGATGAAGGATCCGCGACCGACAACAATTTCCGCGCGGCCGTTCGAGATCAGGTCGAGCGTGGCAAAGTCTTGAAACACGCGCACGGGATCGTCAGAACTGAGAACCGTGACGGCGCTCGACAAGCGAATATGCTCCGTACGCGCTGCAGCCGCCGCAAGCAGCATCGCGGGAGAGCTTGCGATGTACTCCGCGCGATGGTGTTCGCCGATGCCGAAGGTGTCAATGCCGGCGCGATCGGCAAGCTCGATTTCTTCCAGCAGTTGCCGCACCCGTTCTGCGCCAAGAGCGCCTGCTTGCTGCGGGTCTGGAGAGGACATCTCAACAAAGGTGTCGATGCCGACTTTCATGGATTGTTCCGTTTCCAGGCGACGGTGGACTCACGACGCTCGATAGATTCTGATGCGCCGTCATGCGAAACGGCGCACCATTTGCGCTCTTCGGTGCCCTTCCTTACGGTTCCTTGCGAATAACTGCGGCCTTCGTATCCGGGGCTGCTTCACGTAGCAATCCTCGGGCCGCGAAGAGCATCGCTGCCGTAGCAAGCGCCGTGCCCGTGCACCAGGAACACACTTTGCGAAACTGCACGACCTGCCGCACGACATTGAACGATGCCACACTCCCATCGAGAACCAGCTTCGTTGCGAGCAGCTTGCGGGCAGTCTTGTTTTCTCGTGCCGCAACCATCAGCGCGAGAGTCGATCCATAGCTCGCTATCCCGAGCAGCCCGTCAGGGAAGCCGAGCGGATGCGCGGCTTTCGACTCCGTAATGCCGTCACTGTCGAACACCTTTCCCGGCGGGTCCGGTAGATGTTCGAGCACTCCCGTCTGGTGCAGCACCACCGGCAAAAGCGTTGCAAGCGCCGCCCCGCAAGCCACAAACATGGCCGTGTTCGGCGGTGGCAGCGTTTTCTTATCCTGCTCGCTCATGCGCTTCGCCTCTTCCAAATCGCAGCAGCCCCCACCAGCAGCGCACCCGCACCGAGCAGAAGCCAGTTGCGGTGTAGCGACGCTTCCACCGCAAGGCTCGAATGCTTGGACCGCGCGTCAAACTTGCCGCGAGCGCTGTGTGTGCCGGGAACGTACTCGTACAAATTGTTCGGCGCGTTCGGGTCTTGTGGCTGATCCGGAAGCTGTTGCGCCTCGCAGCCAATTTTTCCGAGGTACCAGTCCGCAAACCCGGGCGCAAACTTCTGTCCGATCACCGCTTCCACCGTCGGGAAGCCGACCCAGTACTCGCGGCGGGGATGCTTCGCATATCCCGCATCGACAACGATCTTCGCCGCCACTTCCGGTTCGAAGATGGGCGGCACCGGCTGCGCCTGATTCTTCAAGCGCGTCTTCACCCACTCAAACTGAGGCGTGTTCATCGCGGGCATGTGCACCGCGGTGATCTTTACGTTGCTCCTGTCGTGGATCAACTCGCAGCGCAGCGAATCCGTGAAGCCATTGATGGCATGCTTGCTCGCGCAGTATGCCGACTGCAGCGGAATTGAGCGATAAGCGAGCGCAGAGCCAATCTGGATGATCGTGCCCGTGTCGCGTGCCTGCATACGCTTCAATGCGGAAAGCGTGCCGTGCACATAGCCGAGATAGGTAACCTCAGTGACGCGCTTATAGTCAGCCGCGGTCGTCTCCTTTACCGGAGAGAACACGCTGACCATCGCGTTGTTGATCCATATATCAATAGGTCCAAGCTTGGCTTCTGCTTCAGCGGCGGCGCGCTCCACGGCGTCTGCGTCCGAGACATCTGTCGGGATCGCAATCGCCTCGCCGCCCATCCATGAGCACTCACTCACGGCGGCTTCCAACGCTTCAGGGTTGCGCGCAAGCAGCGCGAGCTTGCATCCACGCTTGGCGTAACCGTGCGCAATGGCGCGGCCAAGCCCGGCGGACGCACCCGTAATCACGACGACCTTCTGTTGCTTCGGCACGCAGGTTCTCCTGTGCAGTCATCTTGTGAGAGGCAGGCTCCAAGCGTGGAGATGCTCCGCTGAATCCACGAGAGTGGCAATCAGCACTAGCCACTGACCACCCGTCACGAACCGCTCGCCCGGCGTGTTCCAATACTCAAGGACACAAAAACCATGCCATTGAACTGCGGAATCGTCGGCCTGCCCAATGTGGGCAAATCCACCATCTTCAACGCTCTCACCTCAGCCGAGGCACAGGCGGCGAACTACCCGTTCTGCACCATTGACCCGAATGTGGGCATCGTTCCCGTGCCGGACGAGCGCATGGACCGCATCGTAAGCATGGTGAAGCCGCACTCCATCGTGCCCACCACGATGGAATTCGTCGACATCGCGGGCATCGTCGAGGGCGCGAGCAAAGGTGAAGGCCTCGGCAATCAATTCCTCAGCCACATCCGCCAGACGGACGCAATCCTGCACGTCGTGCGCTGCTTTGCCGATCCTGAAGTGATCCACGTGGCAGGCTCGGTGAATCCGCTGCACGACATTGACGTCATCAACACAGAGCTGTTGCTCGCCGACATGGAGACGGTCGAGAAGCGCAAAACGAAAGCCGAAAAAGCAGCTAAAGGCCAGAACGCCACTGCGGCGCAGAAGACGGAATACGCCGTCATCGAGAAGCTGCTGGAAGTGCTGAACGCCGGGAAGCCGGCGCGTGTCGCCGACCTCTCAGCCGACGAAAAGCTGATCGCGCGCGACCTCTTCCTCATCACCATGAAGCCGATGCTCTACGTCGCCAACGTGGACGAAGCAGGCATCGCGAACGGCAATGACTTGACCGCACACGTTGAGCGGCGCGCAGCGGAAGAGGGCAGCGAAGTTGTCCGCATCTGCGGTGCGATGGAATCCGAGATTGCCCAGCTCGAGCCCGGCGAACGCAAGGAGTTTCTGGCCGAAATGGGTCTGCAGGAACCAGGCCTGAATCGCTTGATCCACGCGGCCTACCGTCTGCTTGGTCTCATCACCTACTTCACGTCCGGCGTGCAGGAGGTGCGTGCCTGGACGATCAAGCGCGGGACCAAAGCTCCCGGCGCGGCGGGTGTCATCCACTCTGACTTCGAGCGCGGCTTCATCAAGGCCGACTGCTATGCGTGCGAGGATCTGTTCCGGCTGGGCAGCGAGCATGCTGTCAAAGAGGCGGGGCTGCTGAAGTCGGAAGGCAAGGAATATGTCGTCAAGGATGGCGACATCCTCTTCTTCAAGTTCAACGTGTAGCCAACAACGTTGTCATCCTGAGCGAAGCGGCTTAGGCCGCGCTATCGAAGGACCCGAGGATGATGGCTTGAAGACTACAGCCTGCATCTTTTTCTCCTAGAACCCTTTTGCAAGAAAGCGCAGGCCCCGCGTGGCCGGGAAGACCATCGGGGTTCTTCGACTTCGCTAGCTTCGCTCGGAATGACAGGTGATAGGCGCGACTCAGGGTATGCTCACACCAAAAGCAGCACGAAGCTACCCACCTGATCATGGCGCATCCATGTCAATACAGCGTCACCGTTGTCTCGCGCTTGCCATCCAAGAATCGCACGGACCGGCTGCTCATCGAGTGCACCGTTAGTCCCGCAGGCCAGGGCAGCAGTGTCGGCAGATCGGCATCCGTAAGGCAAGCCACAAAGTGAATGCACTTCAGCTGCTGCGGCGCGCCCGTGTGATCGTCATGCGCGATCAACTCCACATACAGCGGAGCGTTGTCATTCTCGACCATCACATCGCTGTTGTAGTTGATGAAGACTTGCGCGCCCTGCTCCTTCACCCCGTCACGCACGACGTTGGCGAGCGGATCGCGGAGGAACAGCCGTTGCCGGTTGTACACGATACATACCGCGGCGATCACGATCAGAAGCAGTATCAATTTCTTCATAGCAGACCTTCTGTTTTTCTACGCTCTACTGTCTATTCTGCCTTTTGTCATAGCTTCGCTCGGTGTTGATGCTCTGGAATGTACTCCTGTCTACCTGGGCCTGCGCAAGTCACAGGCGACTGCGCTCACTCACTCGTTCTGTCCGTAAGGCTTGTCGTGGACCGCCGACAGGTAGATGTCTTCAAGGATTCCTTCACGAACGCAGCCAGCCGAAGCAGAGTGCGCTCATTTTGGATGGGTGCCTGCGCTCGTACGCCATTGCATGCGAACAGAAGCTGCGAGCTGGTCTGTAGGCCACGCAGACGCGTAATCGAGATCGATTCAGATTGCAGACGGACGCTCAAGCCTGCCCAGCGCATGCGTCTGTTTATCGATGCGGAAGATCGCGGCCACATGCTTCACGAAGATGCCTGGCATCTTCTTTACCTGGTAGACCTGTGTCACACCGGCGGCGCGCAGACGGTGCTTCACCGGCAGTTCAAGCATGGTGTAGCCGCGACGGTAAATGCGGGCAACAAACTCCCACCAGAAGCCCTGCTTCATCTCGCGCATCTCGCCCGCGACCCAGTGCGCGATGTCCTTCTTGAACACGACATATGGGCAACTCGGATCGTGCATCGGGACCCTAAGGACGCTGCGGTAAATGATGTAGAAGAAGCGTGACATGCTCTTGCGCGCGAGTGTGTCCTGCCGGTTTACTCTCCATCCGATGAGCATGTCTGCAGCATCGCGTCTTTCCCAGAACTGCCAGAAGTCCTTCGGATCGCACTGGCCGTCGGAGTCAACGCACAGCAGCCAAGGCGCCTCAACCATCTCCATGCCTTCCCGCATGGCTTTCGAGTATCCCTTGCGGTCATGGGAAAGGTTCAAACGCATCGGAATTTCCAGCGCCAGCTCGCGAAGAATTTCCTTAGTCTTGTCGCGACTTCCGTCTTCACAAACGATGAAGCGCATGCTCACACGCGGTGAAATCTCGTTCCAAATCTCACGTATGGTCGCTTCAATGCTGTCGGCCTCATTGTGGACAGGCAGCAGGACTTCTAGTTCAACCTTGGACATGACGAACAGCGCCTCCGCAATAGAGCATCTTTCCGGCGGCACTGGGGCGACAGCCGGCGTAATGTTGCTATCGAAGTAAAGATAATGGACGCCACCAGGCCCGCGCACTGGCACTTTATAGGTACGCTCACCTGCCGGACTGTCCGTTGCCTGCATGATCTGAAGTGATGTGATTCATAGCCATTACTGGTGGGCGCATCACTCGTTTCCAGAGCGAGACGCCGGCTTGGACCGCAGTGGTATATCTAACGCATGATTCCAGACGAGCGGAAAACCCTGCCGCCTGAGCTCAGGAGTTTTCTGCGCATCAGCATCACGTTGGCAATTCTGTGTTTTGCCTGTGAGCTGTCTCTCCACTACTTCTTCGGCATTCCTTCTTCTATCCATCGCGGCAATATTGCTTACACATGGCCCACGCTATGGTGGAATGACTGGCGGGACTTCACATGCTGGATGCCACGCTTCCGGCACATGCACACGATGGACTTCTTCTCCACCGACCCGGACCTCGATCAGCTCTTTATGTATCCTGCGCCCGGCGCATTGCTCTTCAAAGCCTTCTACAGCATCCCTCTTCCACTGGCATCGTTTCTGTTGCTGACCACGCTCGTGATGTTGGCAATCGTCGTTCTCTTCTACAGCGCTGTTCGCCGTGCGGGTCTGTCAGCGAAACCGGCTGTGCTCTTCGTCGTGCTGGCGTTCGCATTTTCTTATCCCCTTTGGTTTGAGTTCGACCTCGCCAACATGGAAATCTGGATGATGTTCTTTGTACTCGGGGGCAGCTGGGCATTCCTTACCGACAGGCCATATGTCGCGGCGACTTTTTTCGCGATCGCGACCGGTTGCAAGATTTTTCCATTCATCTTCTTCTCGCTCTTCCTCACACAGCGGCGCTACCGGCCAATCGTTTACGGAGCGGGTCTGCTGATCGTGCTTGAACTCGCCGGCCTCTGGGCGATCTATCCGGACTTCCATGTGGCAGCGAAAGGCGTCGCCGCCGGGCTCGATTCGTACCGGGTCACTTACTTCCTGCCGGATCACTTCGAAACCGGTTTCGACCACTCCCTGTTTGGCGTCATCAAGGTAGTTGCCGATCTATGCCTTGGTACATTCGGCAGCCACTCGGAGTTTCCACCGCCCAGCGCCTTCGTGCTGAAGGCTGCAGGTCTCTATCTCCCAGTGATCGCCTGCGTTGGGATAATGCTGTACTTCGTCTACATTCGCAAATTACCTGTCAGCAACCAGATCTTGGCTTTCACGGTCATTGCGATTCTGTTTCCGCCGGTATCCCACGACTACACACTGCTCCACTTGTACACGCCATGGGCCATGCTCGTGCTGCTTGCCATACGACACCGTCAGGCGCTGCCTGGTCTCGGTGCTGCGATGGTTTGCATGTCCATTTGCATGGCTCCCGAGACCGAGTTCATTCTTCGCAATCAAAGCATCGGCGGCCAGATCAAGTGCGTCGCGCTCGTCGTTCTGCTGGTCATCAGCTTGCGTTATCGCTTCCCAGATGTGAGCGCCGTCCACTTCGGCTCGCCTGCTACACAGAGAATTGCCTGAACCCGCATGCCGCTCTCCGCACAGCTAGGTCTGGGCCTCACGCGGTAAGGAGGAAGATTGGACAATACAAACCGCGCTGCGAGAGTCGATCTTCCACCCGTGCTGCGGCAGGTGTGGGTCAGCGTGTTGCTGATCACCCTCGTATCGGTAGCCTTCTCCTTCATCGCCTACCGGCTTGGCGCCGGCCCCGAGTTCTACCGGGCACTCTCTCCACCCGGCGAGCACTTCACCGACTTCTCGATCTACGCCGACAAGTTTCCCGACCTGCACTCCCAGGATTTCTTCGACAACGGATACCCGTTCACCTACCCCGCACCGCTCGCTTTGATCTTCGCGTTCTTCTACAGACTCGGCTCCGCGGGGCTCGACACCTTTCTCGTGATTTCCGGGCTCGCCATCGTCGTGCCCGCAGTGCTCTTTGGCCGCGCATTGGTCTCGCGAGGCCTTTCACTCCCGGTCGCCTGCGGATTCGTCGCAACCCTGCTTGCCTGCTCCTGGCCCGCCATCCTCGTCTTCGATCGCGGCAACGTCGAAATCTTCGTTTGGGTAGCGCTGGCCATTGGCGTGTGGTCATTTGTGACAGGACGCAGCTATGTCGCGGCGATCTGCTTCGGCGCGGCCGTCTCGCTCAAGCTCTTTCCATTCGTCTACCTTGGCCTATTCGTATCGACGCGGCGATGGAAGCCTCTGGCGCTCGCCATCGCAACCTTCTTTGTCATTACCGTCGCTTCACTGGCCTTCGTAGGACCCACTATTCCTGCCGCATTCCATGGCATCAACGATGGGCTCTTGTGGTTCAAAGAGACCTACATGGGAACCTGGAGACCATGGGAAGAAGGCGTCGACCACTCGCTCTTTGCACTGGTCAAGTTCCTCGGCATACAGCTCTTCCATCAGGACGGCAGGCCTTCGTTCCTCGATGAGCTCAACATCTACACCTACGTCACGGCAATCGGCGGAATACTCCTCTACATTCTGCGCATCCGCTTCCTTCCCATCGCGAATCAGGTCCTCGCGCTTTGCATAGCATCGATCTTGTTCACAGGCTTTTCCGGCGATGGGACGCTGCTGCATCTGTACTGCGGCTTCGCGATTCTCGTCTTCCTGGCGATCGAGGCCTACCGGAACGCCATCACCGTGCCAGGCTTGCAACCGGCCTTGTGGCTACTTGCCTTCATCTTTTCCTACGAATCCTTCTTCGTGATGCCGGGACAACGATTCGAAGGCGAGATCAAGTGCTTTGCACTCACACTCTTGATGTTCCTTGTCTTGCGCTTTCCCTTCGACCTCGAACTCGGGGAGCGCAAGCCACTGTTGGTGTAGACGCGAACGTAAGGAGCGCTAGACTGTACGGACCGCCACGGCACCCGTGGCCATCCTTTGCGTCCTCCGCGCTCTCTGCGTTCGTTTCTCGCAATACTTACACCGCCACGACATCTTCCTCGGCAACGCGGTTCTCCGGCGTAAAGCTAAGCTCTTTCCCATCGACACCCACACGTACGGTGTCGCCATGCATCACCCGCCCATCCAGAATCCGCATCGCCAGCGGGTCTTGCACCATGCGCTGTATCGCGCGCTTCAGCGGCCTCGCTCCATACGCGCGGTCATAACCCGCAAGGAAGATGGCCTCGCGTGCCGCGTCGGTCAGGTCCAGCGTGATGCGACGGTCGACGAGCAGCTTTTCCAGATCCTTCAGCCGCAGATCAACGATATGCGTCAACTGGCTCTCGCCCAGCGGATGGAAAACGACGATGTCGTCCACGCGGTTCAGGAACTCCGGTCGAAACTGCTTGCGCAGTTCGCCCATCACACGTTCCTTCGCCTCGCCAAAGCCCTCTTCACCATCGGCCCACGCCGTCATCAACTGCGAAGCGCCTACGTTCGACGTCATAATCAGCACCGTGTTTTTGAAGTCCACCGTGCGCCCCTTCGAGTCTGTCAGCCTCCCGTCGTCGAGCACCTGCAGCAGCACGTTGAACACATCTGGATGGGCCTTCTCGATTTCATCGAATAGCACCACGGCGTACGGCCGGCGACGTATCGCCTCGGTCAACTGTCCGCCTTCGTCGAAGCCCACATACCCTGGAGGCGCGCCGATCAAGCGAGCCACGGCATGTTTTTCCATGTACTCGCTCATGTCGATGCGTACCATCGCCTGCTCGTCGTCGAACAGGAACTCCGCCAGCGCACGCGCCGTCTCGGTCTTGCCCACGCCCGTCGGCCCCAGGAAGATGAAGCTGCCAATCGGCCGCTTCGGATCGCTCAAGCCCGCGCGCGAGCGGCGAATCGCATTCGCGACGACCGTCAGCGCTTCATCCTGCCCGACAACGCGCTCACGCAAACGATCTTCCATCTGCGTCAGCTTCTGTACTTCGCCTTCGAGCATCTTCGACACAGGAATTCCAGTCCACTTCGATACGATCGCCGCGATATCTTCCTCATCGACCTCTTCCTTCAACAGTCGATTCGCGCCTTTGCCCTTGCTTTTGCTTTTCTGGTTGTCATCCCCGGAGGGAATCTGCTTGTCTGCCGCCACGGCCTCATCCTGAGCCGCGGTCAACGCCGCCAACTGCCGCTCCGCCGCTGGAATCTCCCCATACTGCAGCTCCGCCGCACGCTGCAAATCACCTTTGCGCGTCGCTTCTGTCGCCTGGAAGCGCAAGGCCTCCAGCTTCTCCTTCAGCGCCGCGATTTCACCAATCGCTCCACGCTCCTTCTGCCACCGAGCACGCAACCCAGCCGCCTGCTCCTGCACTTCGGCAAGCTCGCGCTCCACTTGTTCCAAGCGTTCGCGCGAGTTCACATCGTCCTCGCGCTTCAGCGCCTGGCGCTCAATCTCCAGACTTGTTGCCCGCCGCTCCAGCACATCGATCTCGACCGGCACAGAGCCGATCTGAATCGCCAGCGCCGCCGCCGCTTCATCGACCAGATCAATCGCCTTATCGGGCAGGAATCGGTCACTGATGTAGCGATGGCTGAGTTCCGCCGCCGCCACAATCGCCGAGTCCTTGATGCGCACCTTGTGGTGCGTTTCATAGCGCTCGCGAAGCCCGCGCAGAATCGCAATCGTGTCTTCAACGTTCGGTTCGCCGACGAAGACAATCTGGAAGCGCCGCTCCAGCGCCGCGTCCTTCTCGATGTACTTGCGGTACTCATTCAGCGTGGTCGCGCCGATCGCCCGCAGCTCACCGCGTGCCAGCGCCGGCTTCAACATGTTGCTTGCGTCGATCGCGCCCTCGGCTGCTCCAGCGCCGACCAGGGTATGAAGCTCGTCGATGAACAGGATGATTTGCCCGTTCGCTTCGTCAATTTCCTTCAGCACGGCCTTCAGGCGGTCTTCAAACTCACCACGAAACTTCGCGCCCGCCAGCATCGATCCCAGATCAAGCGAGATCACGCGCTTGTCGCGCAGAATCTCCGGTACGTCGCCCATAAAGATGCGCCGCGCCAAACCCTCAACGATGGCCGTTTTGCCAACGCCCGGCTCTCCAATGAGTACTGGGTTATTTTTCGTCCGGCGGCTCAGCACCTGGATCACACGCCGAATTTCTTCATCGCGCCCAATCACCGGGTCAAGCTTGCCGCGCCGAGCCTGCTCCGTGAGATCCTTCGCGTACTTTGCCAGCGCCTGAAACTTGCCCTCAGGGTTCTGGTCCGTTACCCGCTGCGACCCACGCACCGCCTGCAGCGCCTTCAGGATCGCCTCGTGCGTCGCTCCCTGAGCCGCCAACGCAGCCTGTACCGGCTCGCCCTTTTGCGCGCTCAGCGCCAGCAGCAGGTGCTCGGTCGAAACGTAGTCGTCCTTGAAGTTCTCCGCTTCCTTAAACGACTGATCCAGCACCTTCTGCAGCGCATTGCTCAGGCCAGGCTGGCTTGCGCCCTGCACCTTCGGCAGCTTCCCAATCGCCGCATTCACGGTCGCCAGCAACTGCTGCGCCGGCACGCCGATCTTCTCCAGCACCGGGAGTACAACGCCCTCTTTGTCCTCCAGCAGCGCCGCCATCAGGTGAATCGGCAGCACCTCGGGGTTACCGTTGTCGGTAGCGTGTGACACCGCACCCTGCACCGCCTCGCCGGACTTCACCGTCAGCTTGTCCCACTTGATTGCCATAAATCCAATCTCCTCGCCGCTGCAACACACGCCCGCTTGCATCAGCTGCTGGAGCGGCTACTGAATCTTAGACGCTGCATGCCATCATGGGATGCATAAAATGTGACAATAAGTCGCTCATGTATGCTCGTGAGGACTGGGGCTTCCAGCCTAACGCGACCTCAGCGCCAGCAGGAGCCTTCATCGCTGAGCAAGGCACCTGCGGCAGCAACACTCTGACGTCAGGAGGTAAGGGGAGGGTACCTGGCACTCTACCGCGGATGCTCAGACCCTACGGCCAGGTCTCGTGGTTGGTGGACCAGTCGCGGATTTTCTCGAAGTAGTTTCGGTCTCGCCATACGCCGCGTGACCAGTCGCCGCCGATGGAGGCAAACTGCTGCTGCGCGATGCCGCGGTCTTTGTACTCGTAGGCCATGAAAGCAAGTTCGTTGCGCTCGCGGCGGTTCGTTCCAAAGCGGCTTTGCAGCGCCTGGTAGCCGCGCTGGATACGCGCCCAATCGAGCTGTGCGGCGAACGGTGCCAGCTTGCCGTTGCCCTTCTTCAGGATGACTGTCGCGATCTCCCAGTAGATGTAGTCGCCCATGTCGCCGCCCATGTGGTCAGCGGAGCTTTTTGCGAAGTCGGTCGCCTCATTCGGCTTGCCGTACCACTTCGGCAGAAGGTATTCCGTGCGCGACTTGTAGAAGTACTGGTAGCTCGGCTCGAACTGCACGGCGCGCTCGAATAGCTCACGCTCGCGGCTGTCGTCCCATCCCTGGGCCTTGCCGACAAGCATCTCTTCGCAAACCACTGTGGGTCCATCGTGCGCATGTTGCGCGAGCCCTCCAGCACAACCTGCGCCTCTTGCACTCGCTCGCCAAACAGCTTCCATCCATCTGCCGATACCGTGTTCGCCAGGCCGTTGCCGCGCGCAATCCATGCCCATCGCGTCAGGCTGGTGGCCAACGCCACACGCGCGGTCATCGACTCCGGCCGCTGCGTCATCCAGTGCCGCAGGTGCTCGAGATGCGCCACCATGTCCGGGTCACTCTGGTGCGCCGCATCGAGCGCCTCATACATCGTGCGCAGCTTCCATCCGCCTCCGGTCCAGCGAGCCTTCTCGCGCCGAAACGCTTCTGCCGTGCGGTCCAGCGTGTCAAAGCGCTCAACCACCAGGTCAGCACGCACGTCATGAATCAGCTGCCCTTCGGCGACGCTCTGCTCATCCGGCTCGGCCTCTGCCGAAGGTGTTCTCACCGCCCCCGTTGCGGACGCAGGCACTTGCCCATGCACAGTTGGGAACGTCGAAAGCAAGAACAAGAAGAGGAAAGCTGCCAGGTTGCCGGCCAGTTTCATGATGCGCATGCCTCATTTCCAGGAGTACGAAACGCACGATCAGGCTAACAAAGCCAAGCGACGGCAAACAAACCGGGATACCTCCCCTGTGTCATCGAAGGGTCTCCCAAGCAGCCCTGTGATATAAGCAGAGCAAGCATGCGCGCACTTCAACATATCGTTTCCTCCTGTTGTGCCATGCGCACGAACTGTTTTTGTCCCTTGAACTAGCGACTCTCAGTTCCTTCTTCCCTTCCAAACATTTCAGCGACACCGGCATTTCTGTCAGCCGGTCCATACCTGTCAGGAGACTTCCAATGTCCCCCCGTCCGCGTTCACGCTTTCTTTCCCTCGACACCTGGGCCGTTCTGCTGTCGCTCGCGCTTGCCCTTTCTGTGCGCTTCGGACTGCTCAAGTCAGTGCCCTGGTAACACTCGGAGACCCCATGTCAGCTTTCACTACCGTTCCCGCTTCGACTTCAATTTCTGAGACGAGCGACACAGCAAAGAACCGCTTCACAGGCCTGCTCACCCTGTTACCCGGCATCCTCCTGCTGGCCGTCGTCGGCTACGGTGGCAAGTTCATCGAGCAGTTCATCGCGCGCTATGGCAAGAGCCATCACCTCGTGTTGCCGAACATCGAATATGTTCTCTGGGCGATTCTCATCGGCCTTGTCATCGCGAACACAGTGGGTGTGCCGCGCGTGTTTCGCGCCGGTGTCGCGACGTATGAGTTTTGGCTGAAGACCGGCATCGTGCTGCTTGGCGCGCGTTTCATTCTCGGCGACATTGCCAAGCTCGGCGGTGTTTCGCTGGTGCTGGTGTTTGTTGAAATCGGGCTCGCGCTCGCGTTGATGACGTGGCTCGGCAAGCGCTTCCATCTTGCACCGAAGCTCGTGTCGCTGCTGTCTGTCGGAGCGTCTGTGTGCGGCGTGTCCGCCATCATCGCGACACAGGGCGCAATCGACGCAGACGAAGAAGATTCATCGTTCGCGATCGCAGCGATCCTTGCATTAGGCGCGATCTCTCTCCTAGTGTTTCCGCTCATCGGCCACGCGTTGCACCTGAGCGATCGTGCCTATGGCGTTTGGACGGGCCTCGCCGTCGATAACACGGCGGAGACAGCAGCGGCGGGTGCCCTGTATTCCGATGCCGCAGGTAAAATCGCCGTCCTCACCAAGACTTGCCGTAACGCTCTCATCGGCTTCGTTGTGCTTGGCTACGCGATCTACTGGGCGTCGAAGGGAAAGGCCGCCGGCGTGGGAAACAAAGCCGCTTTCCTTTGGAACAAGTTTCCGAAGTTTGTGCTCGGATTTCTACTGATTTCGCTGCTCGCGACCGTGGGCTTTTTCTCGAAACCGCAACTGCTGGCCGTAGGAAATCTCTCACGCTGGGCTTTCCTGCTCACTTTTGCCGGCGTTGGCCTCCGTACGAACTTCCGCGACCTCAGCAAGCAGGGCCTTCGTCCGTTCCTGGTTGGCGCCATCGGAGAAATCGTCATCGCGACGTTCACGCTTGCTCTCGTCTACGGGACTGACAAGATCGTCCATCTGTAGCGGTAGTCGAGAGAGTAGAGAGAAGAGTGAAGCGGGTAAACGGATGAGTGTGGAGGCAAGCGAGCGCCTATCGATGGCCTGTTGCCCAGGCCGCTCGTCCGTTGGCACGAACCACGCAACAGCGACACATGCCGTGCGCTCATCCCTGGAGAACGCACCCGCCGCCATTCATTTTAGATAGCATCCCCGCAACTTCCCGCCATCCACAGCGTCTTCCAATATGTGTCCGTAGCCCTCCGAGCCACGCCGAACCGCCTTGTAGCGCTCACCTGTTTCGGCAGCGTGCTCTCGTGTGTTGGCTTCTTCGCCGTAAGTAAGTGGCACGACTCGCTGTCACAGATGCTGGCCGACGCCGCTCTGGTGCTGGTAGGACTGTGCCTTCTTTACGGAACGCCGTTCCAACTACGCGAGGGAATTGCGAATGAGCGATGGCCGGCGAACGAAACGGAGCCGCTCCGCCGGTTGGTGAAGCATCCCGCCTGGACAGCGGCGACATTCCTCCTCGTCGCCGCCATGTTAGTGAGTCTGCTGCTGGATCGCCATCATCACAGACTGTCTTTCTGGCCCATCTTCCTGTTGCTGCAGATGATGACCCAGCTCACCAGCTCCTTCCGCGCGCCCTATCAACGTCCCGGTGCCCCAATGCCACTCGACTGGACCAGCGTAAAACCGCTGCACTCCGAGCATTGGGGCGAGCGCTAGGGCGAAGCCTAGCCGTGTTCCTCAGAACGTGAGCCTCGCCGCCAGCTGAATGCTGCGGGGGTCGTTCACTGCGGTCGCCTGTCCGAAGCTTGCGTTCGTGGGCGTCTGATCGAAGCGGCCTGAGCCGAACGTTCCGTTGGGCACGGCGTCGTTGCGATGGTTCAGAACGTTGAAGGCTTCCGCTATCCCTTCAAGATGCACGCGCTCCGTGATGCCGAACGTGCGGCTGAGTCGAGGATTCAGCGTGAAGTAGTCAAAGCCTACGCCGGTGTTTCGCCCGATCACTGTGCCCTTCACGCCCTCCGAGCAAGCGATGCTGCCGAAGTACGCGACGACACACGGACGGGCGGTTGTCTGCTGCAGTGTGTTCGCCCCTGTAGTGATGTTGAACGGCAGGGGAGAGTAATACTGCAACACGCCGCTGAGTCTCCAGCCATGCGTCAGATGGTCGGCGAAGTTGTTTGCGTGTTGAGCCGGCGAGTTCACCGTCGCGTCGAACACAAGGCGGTGACGCTGGTCATCGTCTGAGCGGCCACGGTCGACGCTGAAATCAAAGTTGTTGATGGGTGAACTGAAGAAGAACTCTCCAACATTGTCGATCGCCTTCGACCACGTGTAAGAGACGCGCGCCGATCCCCACTTTACAGGGCGCTCCACAAACGAGACTTCCAGGCCGTCATAGTAGGAATCAAAGCGCGAGCCGTAGGGCTTGATGTTGCCGCGCGTGGGATCGGGCCGTGTTCCATTCAGGTTGATGTTGGTGTTGTACGACGACAGCAGATGAATGCCGCGGACATGCTGGTAGCTGATGCCAAGTGTGCTCTTGCGCAAGAGTTGCTGCTCAACACCGAGGCTTGCCTGCTCAGAGTAAGCATTCTGCAGGTTGCGATTCATCAGCGCGTAATTCAACAGAGCGCCCGGAGGAGGCGTTGTCGCCGTATTCGGAAACACGGGAGCAGCTGGAGTGGTCGGCGAGTAGGTATAGCTCAGCAGGCGCCCCTGTGCCGGGTCCGTCGTATTGTTGGCGGACAGCAGAGCATTGGCAAGCGCACGCAATGGCACCCGGTCATAGAACATCCCAAAGTTTCCACGCACCACGGTGGTCTTCGCAGAGAATGGCGTCCATGCGAAGCCGATACGCGGAGAGACGTTATTCGTATCCGTGTTGATCGTCTTCAAAAACTGCAGGTCGTAGCGCACCCCGGCGTTCAACGTGAACGCGCGTGAAACCTTCCACTCATCCTGTGCATAGAAGCCGACGTTCGGATTGTGCTGCTGAATGAACGGCGTGCCGAAGCTCTGTGAGAATCCACCCGTGTTGTACGTGCCGTTGTTGAAAGCGGTCAGTGAGGCAAACGTGTACGAGCCGCGAATCGTCTGCGGGAAAGTGATGGTGTCGTCGTTGAACAAGAAGTCCGCACCAGCCTTGAGCGTGTGCGGTCCGCGCTCGAGCACAAGGTTGTCCACGGCCTCGTAGAGGTAATTCAGCCGCGCCGTTGGTGACGACGAGAAGCGCCCAAATGTGGCCACGCCACTGATGGTGACGGCCGGAACCGTGTCGATGTTCGGTGGCGCATTCAGGCCGTCATACGTGAATTGCGCACGAGTTTCGTTGAAGAGGTGCGGTGACAGCGTTGCAACATTGCTGATCGCCACTGTGTGGTTGGTGTCCTGCACCGCTGTTCCGTAGCTCACATCCGCGAGGCTGCCTACGCCGCGCGCGTTGATGCTGCCGAGCTGATAGAAGCTATAGCGAACCGAAAGCTGGTCGCGATCGCTGAAGCGGTGGTCGCCACGGATGAAGGCGGTGTCCGTGTGCACAGTCGTGGGGTACAGCGTTGTCGGGCCTGAGCCCACCGTCAAGCGCGGGCCGCTGAAACCGACAGCATCGAGGCGCGTGTTGATGGCAGCAGCATTCGCAGGGGAGATGGTGATGATGCCGTCTGTGTTGAGGCGACGCCCTTCGTAGTTGCCGAAGAGAAATGTCTTATCGCGCTGCAACGGACCTGAAAGGCTCGCTCCATACTGTCCCTGTGTCAGCGGGAGCGTGCTCCGCGACAGCGGGTTCTGTGCGTTCAATCGCTGATTGCGGAGGAATCCATACGCTGTCCCGTGCAGATCATTCGTTCCGCTGCGCGTGATGAGATTGAAGTAGCCACCAAGCGCTCTTCCAAACTCCGCCTGACCACCTGAGGTGACCACTTGAAATTCGCGGATCACGTCGAAGCTGTACGAGTTACCGGCGAGGCCCGCGGCATCGTCGTTTGCGGAAAGCCCATCAACAACGAAGCTGTTCGAGAAGTTGCGCTGACTATTGACCGAGTAGCCCTGGCCAACAACAGGCGACGTCTCGGCAAACGTCTGCACGCTGTTGGTGTTGGTCGGCGAAACGCCGGGCGTCAGCAGCGCGAGATCGAGATAGTTGCGTCCGCTGAAGGGCAGGTTGTCGATCTCTTGCTTCGACACAGTTTCCGAAATCTGCGACCGATTTCCTTCAAGAACTGTTGTTGATGCGTTTACTTCTACTCTGCTCGCCGCCTGCGCAATCGTGAGCTGCAATGTCAGATCGAAGGCAGAGCCGACCGTGAGATCGATCTGCTTGGATGCGTGAGCAAAGCCGCTCACGGTCGTCTCGATGTCGTACGAGCCGGCGGGGAGATAGGGCAGTCGAAAGCGGCCAACATCGTCTGTCTGTGTCTGATAGCGCGCGTTGGTCGCGTTTGCGATCGCAACAATGGATGCGCGAGGAACAACTGCCCCGGCAGGATCGAGAACACGCCCCGTCAGTGAAGCGTTGGTGATCGACTCCTGCGCAGAGACGCAGGTTGCTGCCATCGCCGCAAGAAGGGCGATGGCCAAAAAAGTACGTTGCATGATTTCCTCATCGAGCAGGTGCGACTGCTCTGCTGCTTGGGAGCGGCGACGATACCGCTTCCGTATGTGTGCTTGCGAACCGAAGCACACGAGGCCGCTTGTTCGACAAACGGCGGCAGATTAGCTGAGGAAAGTGTTGGGCGGTCCACGTTTCTGGCGTGAGCGGTCACGCGAGATGCGACGCCTGGATTCAGTCTGCGGCGACCCGCCAGGGTGGCTGATGAACCCCGCGAATACGGCGTCCGCTGTCTCCGGCTTGCCCCAGCGCTCAACATGCATCGACATGACCGAACCGGGCGAATAGGGACACTTCGCCATTGGTGCTCGGAACTGAGCTTTGCCGGCAAGGTGGCTGCGCTCGCTCATGCTCATCATGCAATGATGCTGGCCGTTCCTGCGACAGCATGCAGGCAGCCGCGCTTCATCATCCTGGCCGAGCGCTGGCAATGGAGCGAGCAGCGGCAGCAGGAAGCCTGCCAGCAACAAAATGGAAAGCACTTTGCGCAACGAGTCTATTTGAGCATGTGGCTTCAACATCCGCCACATCTTTTGAAGTGCGACTAAGCAAGCTCTCAGCACTGTTCTACCGCGCGCAATATGCATGGTGACAGACTGCAATAATGATGAGGTGACCTCCGGTATTCTCCCGCTCTCTTCGATAGACACCATCGCTGAACGCATCGCACCGATGCAGTCCGAGCTGGCGGCGCATCCGCTGTATGCCTCCATCCGCACGCCGAAGCACCTGCGCCTCTTCATGGAGTCGCACGTCTTTGCCGTGTGGGACTTTATGTGCCTGCTCAAGAGCCTGCAGCGCGAGCTCACGTCAGTGCACACGCAATGGTCTCCGAGTCCATTTCCTGCGAGCCGCCGCTTCATCAACGAAATCGTGCTTGGCGAAGAGTCCGATGTGTACGAAGGACGCCCACTGAGCCATTTCGAAATCTACCTTGAAGCCATGCGGTCCGCTGGCGCAGACACTACCGCAATCGATCGCACAGTGACTGCCGCGAGAGGAAGCCGCTCAGAAAACGCCAATGACCTGGATGAGGTGTTGGCGGCGGCGCCGGAAGCTGCCCGCAGCTTTGTCCACACCACATTCGGTTTCATTCGCAAGGGCTCTGTCGCCGCGCAGGCCGCGGCCTTTACCTTCGGGCGGGAAGATGCCATCCCCGCCATGTTTCGCTCGCTTGTGCGCGATCTGAACCACGAGATGGGCGGTGACCTCGCCCAGTTCGTGTGGTACCTCGAGCGTCATATCGAAGTCGATGGCGACGAGCATGGCCCACTCTCACTGCAGATGGTGGCGGACCTCTGCGGCGACAACGAAAGACTCTGGATGGAAGCAGCGGACGCTGCCGAAGAAGCCATCCGCGCACGCCTGGCTCTCTGGGATGGCGTGCTATCGCAAATCCAGTCGACGTAAGTCGCGTCGGAAGTGCGTCAAGAAAGGGCGGACTCGCTCTCTGCCTGGAAATCCTCGTGCCTCACAGAGATTCGCTCATCGAAGATGTAGCATTCGCCCTGCCACTGGCTCTGCTCCTTCGGCACCTCCTCCAGATACTTCAGGATTCCACCCTTCAGGTGAAACACCTCCGGAAAACCCTGCTGCAGCATGTACGCCGAAGCCTTCTCGCAGCGAATTCCGCCCGTGCAGAACATCGCCACCTTGCGATGCCGCTCCGGGTCCAGGTTCTTCTGCACCCACGCCGCAAACGCTGAGAAGTTGTCGAGTGGGGGCCTCACCGCGCCCAAGAATGTTCCAATCTCCGTCTCGTAGGTATTCCGGGTGTCGAGCAGCAACACTTCGGGGTCAGCCACCAGCGCATTCCAATCTTCAGGTGCCACATGCTGCCCCGGCCGCGTGGGGTCTACGGCTTCGGTGCGGAAGGTGATGATCTCGCGCTTGCGCTTGAACTTCAGCCGCCGAAACGGCTGCGTCTCCGTTACCGAAAACTTCACTTCGTGGCGTTCGAGGCCGGCGCGCTCTGTAAGGAAATGCAGGAGGCCGTCAATCGCCTCCGCGCTGCCGGCCATCGTGCCGTTGATGCCTTCCGGCGCTACGAGCGTGGTGCCCAGCAGGTGAGGAGTGGTGAAGGTATGGCGGAGCTCTTCGACCAGCGCCGCGGGATCGGCGAGCGCGAAGAACCGGTAAAAGGCAGCCACGGTGAACATGCTGCTCCAGTTTAATCCTGAGCACCGTTTCCCGGGCACGAAGTGGTATTTCCGGGTCAACGTTCTGCAATGATGGGCGTGACAGTGGGACCATCTCAGAGGCACAGGCAAAGTCCAGGTATGTCACGCATGACTGGCGGCTCATGCCAGGCCCTCCATCAAAAGCAACAACGTTGCGCGCTGGAATGGCAAGGGCGAAGGAATGCACGTGTCAGGTTGCATACCCACGAGAGCAAAGCAATCCCAATGCGTCCGCCCCAAGTCAGCGGTTGGGGCGGTGACGCGAAGGTATTTCCGGGCGGCGAATTGTAGCGCAGGAACTTCGGTTTGTAAGTCTGTTCGCGAGTGACGCGTCGCACTTTTTCTATTCTTCACAACGATTGGTGCAACTCGAAATTTTCTTTCGCCGATGCATATTTTCGGTTGCGAAAGTCGCCCCCTCTGCGTGCTACTATCGACTCCGTTCCGTGATGTCAGACGGCATCACACATCAACTTCGCAAGGGCTATCTTCTGCTTCACTAACCATCACTTCGCTGTATTGAGTGATGTCTTTCACAGCAACCCAGAAGCGCATTTTCTCCCGAGATGTTCACGCCGGGGGCACGGATGAGTGTTGCTTCTTTTCGTTGCTTTGTTGTGCTTGCTGTTTTCTGCTCGCGCTTGTTTTTCAGGATCAGAGGAAGAACGATCGATGTCATTTGTTCCGGTTCCGGCCGTAGTTTTGAATCAGTGGGTGCGCATCCTTGGCGCGCTCGAAAAGAAGATCAACAGGCAGAGTTTTGAGACGTGGCTGAAGCCGACTCGCTTTGCGCACGTAACGGACCGCACGTTGTTTGTGCGAATTCCGACGCCGGAATTTCAGACGACGCTGGACCGCTACAACGACCTGATCAGCGAAGCGATCGACAACCTCAATCTCGACATCGATGCTGTTGTGTTTCAGGCGCCCGATCCTCCGCCGGTGCGTGTGCGTGAGGATGGCGGCTTCGCGCCGCAGCCGTCGCATAGCGCCAACGCTCCGCGCAGTGGACGCAGCGCAAGCGCTCCTCCTGTTGCGGGTGCGGGGCCGGAGCAGTCGCGCTTCGATTGGAACTCTGCCGCGCAGTTGAACCCGCGCTATCAGTTCGATTCGTTCGTGATCGGCAGCGGCAACCAGTTCGCGCACGCTGCGGCGCAGGCTGTGGCAGAGCGGCCCGCGAAAGCCTACAACCCGCTGTTTGTTTACGGCGGCGTCGGCATGGGAAAGACCCATCTGATGCATGCCATCGGACACCTAGTGAAGCAGCGGATGCCGCATGCGGCGGTGAGTTATGTCTCGGGGGAGAAGTTCACCAACGAGATGATCAACTCCGTGCGCTATGACAAGATGACGACGTTTCGCGATAAGTATCGCGGCGTGGATGTGTTGCTCATCGATGACATTCAGTTTCTTGCCGGCAAGGAGCGCACGCAGGAAGAGTTCTTCCACACGTTCAACACGCTGCATGAGACGAACAAGCAGATTGTCATTGCGTCGGATCGTCCGCCGAAGGAGCTTGCCGACTTCGAAGACCGGCTGCGCTCTCGTTTTGAGTGGGGCCTGGTGGCGGACATTCAACCGCCCGACCTCGAAACGAAGGTGGCGATCCTGTTGCGCAAGGCCGAGCTGGAGCACACGGTGCTTCCGACGGAAGTGGCCTTGTTCATCGCGGGCAATGTGCGCACCAATGTGCGTGAGCTTGAGGGCGCGCTGAATCTGCTGATCGCGAAGTGCTCGCATCACGGTGTGGAGATTTCACTGCCGGCAGCACAGGTCTACCTGAAGCCGCACATCGATACGCAGGTGCGCAAGATTACGATTGAGGCGATTCAGCGCGCTGTGGCAGAATCCTTCGGCATGCGCGTGGCTGAGCTGAAGCAGAAGAACAACTCGCGGCAGATTGTGGTTCCGCGACAGATCGCGATGTACCTGGCCAAGCAGATGACCGAGGCGAGTTTGCCTGAGATCGGGCGGCAGTTCGGTGGGAAACATCACACGACGGTGATGCACTCGATCTCGAAGATCGACGAGCAGAGGCGCGGGGATAAGGATCTGAACCGGACCATCAATAAGCTGATGGAGACGTTGAACTAGATCCGGACTGACCATCGGAATGCAAAAAGGCCCGCTCTTGATGGGCCTTTTTGCTTGCTTCGACACAATGTTTCGAAATGAGATTATCGCTGTGTTCGGGGGTGACGAAAAACTATGAGCTTCGGTCCTGTCTCCAGCGCAGCCAACAGCTCGGATAGTTCAGTCATGGGATCGATGCTTGGCTTGCTCTTCATTGCGATCTCTGTCTCGTTCGTTCTGATTCAGTTGTTTCTCTACCTCAAGCGCAATCGAGATATTCGTATGATGGTAGTGAGGCATTCCTGGCAGTGGCTAGGGGAAGCGCTACCCTACTCACTCCCAGAACGAGAGTTGCTCTCGCTCAACTCCACTCGAGACGATATAGAGATCTCCAACGCCTTCGCGGGAACCATTCGAGATATTGAGTTTGTGTGTTGCGACTGCACGCTCGGGGGCAATAAACACAAAAAGTCAGTGACTCTTATCGCGGCGAGGTCGGACGAGAACCCATTCAGCGTAAGTCGCTGGGACTCCTCGTACCACTCAACCAATGCCGATGGATGGATAGCCCTTCTTCCAGACAAAAAACACACTCTGCCGGTCTCTATCATCGAAGCGCTCATTGAAAACATTAGTGCTTCCTGATGCTGAGGTACTTCTCCGGGATCGGCGTGCTGGGGGTCTCGGCGTCCCATAGGATCTGGACGACCCAGTAACGGTCTCCATCCTTGAGGAGCTGGAAGCTGTTGATGCCGCGGGCGAAGGGCTTGGGGTCGGATGCGGCGTGGCGCGACTCGTAGGTGCTCCAGACGTGGACCATGTTGCCGTAGACCTCGACGCGGTTGGCGATGGACTTCTCGAAGAAGCCCTCGGCCTCCATGCGCTTGCTGGCGCGCTCGATATAGCCGTCGATGTCGAGGAAGAGCACGTCGGCGTGGGAGCCTGTCTCGCGGATGGGAGCGAGGCGCGCTCCGGGGACGAAGAGCGAGCGCATGCGCGTCCAGTTGCGGGGCTGGCCCTTGGGGCCGGAGATGACGTTGTAGACGGCGTCGAGGGTCGACTCGATCGAGTGGA
>CAJCIP010000055.1 GCA_903970445.1 Verrucomicrobia bacterium Tous-C9LFEB
CCAGCAACGAGTAAGCTGCCGAGTGCGACTTGTTAAACCCGTACCCTGCGAACTTCGCCATCTGGTCGAAAATCTCGCCCGCCGCAGCCTTCGGAAACTTCCTCTCCGCCGCGCCCGCCAGGAAGATCGCCCGCTGCTTCTCCATCTCCGCGGCGTCTTTCTTTCCCATCGCGCGCCGAAGCAAATCCGCGCCACCCAGCGAGTACCCGCCGATAACGTTCGAAATCTGCATCACCTGTTCCTGGTACACCATCACGCCGAGCGTTTCTTTCAGCAGCGGCTCGAGCTCAGGCAGCGTGTATTCCACCTCGCGCCGCCCCCACTTGCGCTCAATGAAGTCGTCGATCATGCCCATCGGGCCGGGTCGGTAGAGCGCATTTAACGCGGTCAGATGCTCAATCGAATTAGGCTTGTACCGTCGCAGAACATCGCGCATACCACCCGATTCGAACTGGAACACGCCGCTCGTCAACGCGCGATGAAACACCTGCTCGAACGTCCGCTGATCATCCAGCGGAACCATCGCCATATCAACCGTCTCGCCTCGATTGCTCTTGATCAGCTTCAAGCAATCGTCGATCACCGTCAGCGTCGTCAGGCCCAGGAAATCCATCTTGAGCAGGCCCATCTTCTCGACGGCCTTCATGTCATAGCTGGTAACGATCGCATCGTCCTTCGTGCGAGTCACCGGCACCAGCTCCGTCAGCGGCTGCGGCGCAATCACCACACCCGCAGCATGCACACCCGCGCCGCGCACCAGCCCTTCCAATTTCAGAGCGGTATCAATCAGTTCCTTGATCTTCGGGTCTTCATACGCCTGCGCCAGCTGCGGAGAGTCCTTCAGCGCCTGTTCGATCGTGATGCCAATCGTCGTTGGCACCAGCTTCGCAATTCGGTCCACCTCGCCATACGGCATCTCCAGCGCGCGGCCTACGTCCTTGATCGCGGCCTTCGCCGCCATCGTGTTGAACGTGATGATCTGCGCAACCTGATCGTTTCCATACTTCTGCCGCACGTACTCAATTACCTCGCCGCGACGGTTCATGCAGAAGTCGATATCGATATCCGGCATCGAGACGCGTTCAGGATTCAGGAACCGCTCGAACAGCAAATCATTCTGCAGCGGATCGATATCCGTGATCTCCATGACGTACGCCACGAGCGATCCCGCCGCCGATCCACGCCCTGGGCCCACAGGGATCTCATGCTCCTTCGCGTAGCGGATAAAGTCCCACACGATCATGAAGTAGCCCGGAAACTTCATGGCCTTGATGCACTCAATCTCGCGTGTCAGCCGCTCCTCATAATCCGCCAGCGTCTTGCGCAGAATCCCGCGCTCCTGCAAATGCTTGATCGCCGTATCGCGACGATGCTGCCAGCCGATACGGCAGATGCGTTCGAAGTATGTGTCAATCGTCTCGCCCAGTGGCAGCGGAAACTCAGGAAACGGATTTTTCACCTTGGTGAGTTCCAGCGCACAGCGCTCTGGAAACTGCATCGTTCGCGAGCAGACCTCCGGGTTGTTCGGAAACATCCGCATCATCTCGTCCGCGGACTTGATGTAAAACTCTTGCGTATCGAACTTGAACCGCTTCGGATTGTTCATGCTGTCGGCAGTCTGCACGCACAGCAGCACCTCATGCGACCGAGCATCTTCATCCGCGATGTAGTGCGAATCGTTCGTCGCAATCAGCGGAATGTTCAGCTCGCGCTCAAGCTTGAACATCGCTTCAATCACAGCTTTGTCTGGCGCCAAGCCATGATCCTGAACCTCGAGGAAGAAGTTTCCTCGCCCAAACATCTCTTCAAACTCGCCACACGATGCCTTCGCTTTCGCGTAGTCACCATGCATGATGTGCTGGGACACCTCACCAGCAAGGCACCCGGAAAATCCGATGAGTCCTTCTGAGTGTTTGGCCAGAAACTTCTTGCTCACCCGAGGCTTGCGATAGAAACCATGCAACGCCGCTTCACTCGTCAGGCGCACCAGGTTGCGATATCCGGTCTCATTCTCCGCCAACACTAGGAAGTGGTTGTACTTCGAATCCGGATCGGGCTTGCCGCGATGGTCATCTTCCTTGCAGAGGTACAGCTCGCACCCAAGGATCGGCTTCAGGTTCTTCTTCTTCATTGCATCGAAGAAGTGCACCGCACCAAAGATGTTGCCATGATCGGTGATCGCTGCCGATGTCTGCCCGATCTTCTCCAGGTGCTTGGCCAGCTTATCGACGTCGCAAGCGCCATCCAGCAGGGAGTAATCAGTGTGAAGATGCAGATGCGTAAACTCAGCGGCCATGGCGTAAGTTTACTGCTCGGTTAACGTGGCGAGCGCTGAGGAAAACGGGTACACCGAGCTCAAGCCGAAGTATCACTGCGACTCATCGATCATCTGTCATCTCGACCGGAGCGCAAACTCCTACAGCCGTCATCCTGAGCGAAGCGGCGTAGCCGCGAAGTCGAAGGATCTGCATATTTGCGGACGCGAGTGCCGAAGGCACAGGCTTGTCATACATAACTACGAACCTACTGCAGCATGGTCACGTGATCCGCCCAAAGCACAGCTTCCGCGTGCATCGCAGCGGCGTCACCGGCAGGCAAGGCTATCCTCGCCTCCAAATCATCCACCTCGGCAATGTGACCTGCTTCCCTCTCGCGCACCAACTCCACCACGATGTTGAGTTCCCCGGTGTCCGCCAACAGCGCCGTCCTCAATTTCTCGCTCAGCGTCAGCGACTCCATGACTTGCGCCATTGTCATGCCCAGAATCACGTCCATTAAGGAGAGCAATCCGAGCAGGTAGAGAGTCGGTGCCTGTTCCTTGATATAGGGCGCGAGCAGTTCACAAAACTTCGCTCGCTCCAACGCCACACGCGTGGCCGCCTTCGCCTGCGGCGTACTCGCTGCATTCACCAGCGCCAACGTCACCAGCTTGCGAAACTCAACTTCACCAATCCTCATCAGCGCGTGGCGAATCGACGAGATCGGCTCGGGCAATCCGTAGAGCGCGGAGTTCACCAGCCGCAGGAGTCGATAGCAAATTGATGTGTCGGACATCACGAGCTGTTCCACGCGCCAAATATCCGCATCTTCGCTGGAAAGCTCTGCCAGCAGGCGCATGTAGATCAGCTTGCTCTGTGGAATCGCGCGCGTGGGCACCATGACTGGTCTACAAAAAAAGTAACCCTGGAAGAGCTCGCATCCTTCTTTACGAGCGATGTCGTATTCGGTTTCGGTCTCCAGCTTCTCCGCCAGGAATCTCTTCTTCTTGCCGCGCGCAGACTCGTAGATGCGGGCTCTAGCTTCCCGGTCCGAGGCAAGAAAATCAATCTTGATGATCTCTGCCAGGTCGAGGAGGTTCGTCATATTCTCGCTGTGCGTGTAGTCGTCCAGCGCGAACGTATAGCCCTGCCCTTTTAACTCCTGGCAACACCGAATGAAGTCTTCGTCCGGCTCAACTGTTTCCAGAACCTCCAGCACAGTACGCTTCGGCGGAAGCAGGGTCACATACCCCGACCGCAACGTGCTCTGCGCGCAATTCAGAAAGAAGACTTCATGATTGCCTTCCGGCATCAGCAGCAGCGTGTTGTCGATCACGCTTTGCGCCGCCGTGTCCACATCGCCTGAGAAGACATTAACGTCACCGGCGCGGAACAGCATCTCGTGCCCGTACACCTTCAATGAACGGTCCAGTATCGGCTGTCTGCCCACAAAGCGTACGGGTCCAATGTCTACCGCAACACGAGCTTCACTGTCTGCGTTCATTCGACCGTTTCCAACGGAATGCACGAAAGAGGCTACGTTCCACGTTCCGCGCGCATCGGCCGACAGCCAGATGCAAGTGGATGCGCCCATCCTACAAGCGTCCCGCGACTTGTGGCAGTACCTCTTTCGCTTACTTAGCTACGCGGTGTTCACTCTCGTGTCGAGCAACCGATATAGACCACGCGCAGCAATGCTTATCGGTAAACACTTTCGGGTCCGGAATGAGCAATGGTTGAAGGCATTTCTAGGGAATGCCCCTGATGTATCTGATCAAAGCTCCAGGCAAACCCATCACAACCTTAACGCCGTGCAGAACAGTGGCAGTCCAAACACCGAACAGTCGAAGCACAGTTGTCCCCACTGCTTCTTCCAGAGTCCGGCTGATCTTGTTCCACCGTCGGCGTCCGGGAGTAGGGGCAGCGTGAGTGCGCCACTTCAGCGCAGTCGTCTTCAACAAAATTGCGGCTCGCGGCAGGTGTTCCTTCAGCCCGATGACCTCTACGCTTTGCCAGCCATGTTCCTGCACGATGGAAGCGGACTTTTGCACATTTTGCAGGGTGTTCCGCGCTTGTCGTTCTTCTAGTACCGCCGTATCGGGTATCCCTAGTTCCCGTGCGTAACGCGCAAGAACGTCTGCTTCGGTAAAGCGATTGGCCACAGCGCCGCCGCTCACCACAATGTGCTGCGCCCGGCCCGCACGATATTCGCGCGCG
This sequence comes from Verrucomicrobia bacterium Tous-C9LFEB, assembly GCA_903970445.1. Classification (GTDB taxonomy): domain Bacteria; phylum Acidobacteriota; class Terriglobia; order Terriglobales; family Acidobacteriaceae; genus Granulicella. Next base: position 4,476 of record CAJCIP010000055.1, read on the forward strand.
GCTTCCTCCATCAGCCATTTTCCTGCCTGGCTAATTCCTCCGCCCTGGCGCAGAGCGGGCGTGCCAAGAACCAGAATGGCATCGAAGTGCTGCGTGTCGGTATTGTGCGTGGGCGCAGTCAGATAGCAGACCGACACTAATGTCGCGAGCACTAGCAGGAAAGTGCCGACGATCGCGAGCAAAGACCATCTTCGAACGTTCAGTGCAGATCCTCTTGTCGACAATTAGTCATTCCCTGCAAGCAGCCGCGATGCCAACTTCATATAGAGGCTTACTGCCTCCAGCAGCTCAGTCTTTACAATGTTCTCGTCCGGTGTATGGGCGACATGGATGCTTCCCGGGCCGAGCAGGAACGGCTCGCCCCAATTCGTCAGGCTTGGAATGTCTGTCGTGAACTTCGCGACCATGGTGTCGAAACCCGGCAGTGCCCTCATCCGCACAAAAGGTAGATCCAGGGAGAAATCGACATCGCAGCGGCCCGCGACCGCCTTCATAATGGCCTCCCGCGTGCTTTCAGATGGCCCGACAAGCCGGATGAGTAAATGCGCTTCCGCTTTGTCAGCGATGACATTCGGCGCGCGGCCACCCGAGATCAGCCCAACGTTCGAGGTCGACTCGCCGACGTCCTCCACGACGGGAAGTTCCAGCACCTGCACATCATGGAGCGCCGCGAGCAGCTTATCGATCGCAGACTCGCCAAGCTCCGGATAGGCCGAGTGCGCCATCTTGCCATGTGCCCGCAGCTCCACCCGCAGTGCGCCCTTGCTGGCCAGCGCGAGACGATTTTCGGTGGGCTCACCATTGATAAGAAATTTGGATCCTTTCGACATCTTGTTTGCGACGGCTGCACCGGCCGAGTCGCGCTCCTCGCCGACCACGAAAAGCAGAGCCACTTTCGCTCCATCGGCTCGCAGCCGCTCGGCTGCTGCCGCCTGTGCGGCGAGGATTCCCTTTGCATCACAGACTCCTCGCCCGTAGAGGTGTGTCTCATCTTCCCTGCATGGCCCAAGAAACGGTGGCACGGTGTCGAAGTGCGTGGATAATACAAGATCGGGTATGACCCCCGCCTCGCTGGCGTAGACATTGAAGCGCGGCCCATCGCCTGCGCCCGGAACCGTCGCCGCATCCGGCTGCGGTACGGACTGGCGCTCAACCTGCCATCCCTCACCGGCAAGAAAGCTAGCCAAAAATTCGCCGCAGGAACCCTCGTGATACGTCGTGGAGTCGATATTGACTAACTGCTTCGTGAGAGCGATAGGATCGATGGGCATTCCAACTCAGGATAACCGCAGGGCTCGCGGACCGTAGCTGCCCAAACCTGTCAAGAGGCTCAACCACCTAAGTAGTTGTTGCGCAACGACTTCGAGGTTGCACTTTTATTTTGGTCGACTCACTAAAATAGAAGTAGGCGCAGAAATCGCGCTGTCAACGAGTGGTGCATGCAAGAGTGCTGCGTGGATCGAGCCCTACATGTCGGAAGTCCGGACGTAAGTTCCGTCTTCCCAGGACTTTAGGCTGAAATAGTCGGGGGGGGGGTGGTATAGATGGCAGCGTCTCACGTGCAGACCATTGAGAACCTCCGCGGTCCAGCCGGTCGTCTCGAAGCTATCCTCAACACCGGCACTGATGACGCGCTCTATGCAGCTCTCGTCGCGCACCCGCACCCCTTGGGTGGCGGCACGATGCACAACAAAGTCGTTTACCACACGGCGAAAGCCTTCTCACACTTTGGCATTCCTGTGTTGCGCTTCAACTTCCGGGGAACCGGCCTGAGCGAAGGCGCCTATGATGACGGCCGGGGCGAGGTAGAAGATGTTCGTGCGGCTCTGGATTGGTTGACGGAGCGTTACCATCTGCCGATCCTCTTCGCCGGCTTCTCCTTTGGCTCGAACGTAGGACTGCGCGCCTGCTGCGGTGACCCGAGAATTCGCGCTCTGATCGGTCTCGGTCTTCCCGTGCGCGCAGCGGGACGTGATTACCGGTATGACTTCCTCCCCGCCTGCGGTTCAACGCCGAAGCTGTTCATCTCTGGCGACCACGATGAATTCAGCCCGCAGGGCATGCTCGAAAGCTATCTGGTGGCCGCACTCGAGCCAAAGCGCATTGTGTGGGTCGAGGGAGCGGATCATTTCTTTGCAGGTATTCCCAACTCTCCAAACTCGAAACTTACCGTGTTGAGCGAAACACTTCGTGCGTGGCTCGCCGAAACGTTTGGCTTGGCGGCTAAGTAGCAGACGCTTGACCCGCTCACTTCGTAGAACCCAGCGAAAGCCAATCCACGACAAGCCTGGCGCATTCTTCCGGCGCTTCCTCGTTGGGAAGATGACCTACGTTACGCAGGACAAACATCTCGGCGTGGCGCAAGTGTTTGGTCAGTTCCTGCGCAGAGGCGACCGGAACCACCACGTCCCGGTCGCCCCAGATCAGTAGAGTTGGAATCGCCAGCGGCGCTGCAGTCATCTTCTGCCGAAGCCGCTGCATGTCATCTTTCCAGCTGCCTAGCAAGCCAAGCAGGTGGTCTACGGTCCCCGGCTTTCGCAGAGTGTGCAAGTACGGCGCAAGATGCGCGCGGGAGAGCGATCGGCGCCCGCCGGGCATGTGTCGAAAGACAAGCAGATGCAGCCAGTCAGGAAGCCGAGGCAATACGCGTGCGAAGGCGCGACCTACCCTGCTCAGGTAGAAGCTCACCAACGCATCTTCCCTACCCGAAAACGGGTGAGCAGGGCAAAGAAGCACTAGAGAACTCAGCAAGTCGGGATAGCTCTGCGCGAGCTCCAGAGCGACGACGCCGCCGTGTGAATGGCCCAGCAACACCGGCCGATCGAGCCCAAGTGCGTCGATGACTTCGTGAACAACTTCCGCCATGACCTCGAAGTCGAATCTTCGTTCCGGCACCACGCTTGAATACCCTGCTCCAGGAAAGTCCAGCGCAACAACTCGCCGGTCTTGCGGCAAGACTTTCATCAAACTGCGGAACGTATCCGCCTCTGCCACCAAGCCATGCAAGAGTACAACGGAGGGAGCGGTCCTTGAGGCGGTTGAGATTCTCTCCAGAACAGAAACACGAAGGTTGTGAAGACAGATTTCCCTACGTTGCCATTCTGTTTGCAAAGTAGGCCTACGCCGTCACAGGAACAGCCGCTTCCAAGCCCTCGTGAACCTCGCCGCGTCTGGTCTTCAGCAAGCCATGCATGAGATCAACGGCCACATCCACGTGCTTGCGCTGTAGCAGGAATGACGGCAGGAAGCGAAGCACATTCCCCTGCACCACGTTGAGCATGACGCCATGCTCCAGCGCAGCCTCCGCAATTGGACGACCGGGTTCGGCGATCTCTAGCCCAAGCAGCAAGCCGCGTCCGCGAGCTTCTATTCCCAAGGGGCTTTCTTTCGCAAGCTGATGGAGATGGCCCAACAGGTAAGCTCCTGTGTCCTTCACCTGTGAGAGCAGATCATCGTCTTCAACGATGTTCAGGAACTCCAATCCAAGGCGGCATGCCATGGGACTACCACCGAGCGTACTGCCATGCTTTGCGACACCGAATGCATCGAACAGCATCTCGTTCACGAGTAGCGCGCTGAGAGGGATGCCGCCGCCAAGGGGTTTTCCGAGAATGAGCGCGTCAGGTTGAACGCCGCTCCGCGTAAACGCGAACCAGTCGCCGGTTCTGCCGAGACCGCTCTGGATTTCGTCAAAGATGAGAAGGGCACCGTATGCATCCGCCAGCTTTCGCGCCTCAGCTATGAATGCGGGATCAAGATTGTGTACGCCACCTTCACCGAGAAGCGGCTCAACGAGAATCGCTGCCGTAGCACCTGAAACCGCGCTTCGCAGTTGCTCAAGGTCGTTTCGTTCGACGAACTTTACGTGCGGTAAACCGGGTCCAAAATCGAGACGATATTTGTCCTGGCCGGTGACAGAGAGCGATCCATAGGTACGCCCATGATAGGACTTTTTCAGGGCAACAATCTCGTGTTTGGGGTGGGTGTAATTCTGACGCGCGTGGGTGCGGGCGAGCTTGAGCGCACCCTCCACCGCCTCTGACCCGCCCGTTGAATAGAACACGCCCTTCATGCCGGAGAGATCGCACAGGCGTTCCGCGAGTTCGCCGGGATAGCGGCTCGCGTACTGCGGTGACAGGTGGATGAGCTTCGCAGCCTGTTCCGCCATGGCGGCAACCATCCGCGGATGAGCGTGACCAAGTGCATTGACACCAAGGCCAGCCATCAGGTCGAGGTATCTGTTGCCTGTCGTGTCATAGAGGTAGACACCGTTGCCGTGGTCCATAACCACTGGATAGCGGGCATAGACGGGAAGCAGGCGCTCCGCATCGCTCTCGAGAATGGCTTGTGCGTCGGCATCTTGCCGGAAATCAGGCATGGTTCTTCCAGTTCACAGGACCAGGACGGTGCGGTCAAGACCCGGTCGTGCAATCGGAACCCGCCTGGGTGCGGCAAAATAGATCCAGGTACTTTGAAAATCCGTATCCGGCTACACATTCAGGGAGATACCGGTCTAATCCGTTGTAAACGCTGGCCTCTGCGAGACTTCTCCTTTGGCCCTTTAGTTGCACACGTAACGCGATAGGGTCTTTCACAAGAGCACGAATTTGAAGAGTGAAGCTCAAACCCGCCTGCTCGCTGTCCTGCTGGGGATTTTCACCCTGGCAGCTATCAGCCTGTCCATTGCGAACTTTGTTCAGGAAAGCGACTACGTTCTTCCGACGGATGGGGTGCGTTGGAGCGAAGTCGAAGGCGGCCTGCGGGCCGCGATGGTGCCCAAGAATACCCCAGCGGAACGCGCCGGGATTCGCAAGGGAGACGTTGTTGTCGCGATCAATGAGGTTCCGGTACTCCGGGTCGCATCCGCGCAGCGCGAGATGGCGCGCTCTGGAGCCTGGTCGCATGCCGGGTATTCCATCTTGCGTGGGAACAGCCGCTCAGCGTTTGATGTAGGGGTCATCCTAGAGCCTTCCGACCGGACGGACTTCCAGATGAAGCGGCTGATAGCGCTGGTTTATCTGGCGCTCGGTTTGTATGTCCTCTTCCGGCGCTGGACCGCGCCGCAATCGACGCATTTCTTCGTTTTCTGCCTCGTCTCGTTCACCCTCTACGCTTTCCAGTTCACCGGCCAGCTCGATGGTTTGGACCTCACGATTCTCTGGGGAAACATACTCGCGCTTGCGCTGCAGCCCGCGCTCTTTCTACATTTCGCGCTGTCGTTCGCGGATGAGCGGCACAGCCGCGCACGTAAATTCCTTTATCCACTGCTCTACATTCCGGGAGCCGTGCTGGTTACCTTGCGTGTGCTGTCGCTCTGGTACTGGTCTTCCACAGAGCGGATGCAGCACAAGCTCGATCAGGTGGACTACAGCTATCTGGCGGGCTACTACATTCTTGCCGCAATCATCTTCTGGGTTCGCCATCGCCGCGAGGACCAGCCCTTAGAGCGCCAACAGCTCAAGTGGCTTTCCCGAGGCACGCTGCTGACAGTAGTTCCCTTCACCGTGCTGTATGTCATTCCGTTTCTGAGCGATGTGAACGTTTCCGGCAACGTCACCAAGGTGGCCGTTCTTTCGCTCATCCTGCTTCCACTGACGTTCAGCTGGGCCATTGTGCGCTATCGGCTGATGGATGTGGACCTCATCTTCAAGCGCGGTGTGGCGTACTCCCTCGCGACCGCAGCCCTTGTTGGCGTTTACTTCGGCGTGATCGCGCTGACGGCGGAAGTTGTGCACACGCGGTTGCCAAGCCTTCGTGCATGGGGCCTGGTGATTGCGGTTATCGTCACCGGGCTGGTCTTCGATCCCTTGAAGCGTGCGATTCAGGGGCGCGTGGACCGGATGTTTGATCAGAAGCAGCTCGATTACCGCGAAACTCTGGTGGAGTTCGGCCGCGAACTGAATGCGCAGACGAACCTCGCCGCATTGCTTCAATCGATCGTGGAGCGGTTGCCGGAAACTCTGCTTTTGACACGTGTAGCTGTGTTCCTGGCTGGTGATGACCGTGTACGAGGAAGACGATTCAAACTTGCGAGTGTGCATGGTTTGAGTACTGCTGTGGTGCAAAACAGTTCGCGCTATGATCTCGGTTTTTTGGACTTCGATACGCCGGGCGCGAACAATCACATCTTCTTCGAGAATCCCCATGCTGTTCTTCGCTTGCCGCTTGAGCAGCAGGAAAGCGCGGCTGCACTTGATCTGAATTACTACGTTCCTTGCCGTGCCGCTCGGCACGAAGGATCGGGTCTCAGCACGATCGCTGTTCTTGGACTTGGCCGCACGGGTGAAGGTGATTTTCTTTCCAGTGAGGACGTGGAGCTTCTCGAATCTCTCGCTGGATACATCGGTATCGCAATTCAGAATGCGCAGCTGTATCGCAAGCTGGAACAGAAGATTGTCGAATTTGAACGCCTGCACGAGTTCAACGAAAATATCGTCGAGTCAATCAATATTGGCGTCTTTGCCGTGGATCTTGACGACACGATTGAGAGCTGGAACGCGCAGATGGAAGTGATGTATGCCACTCCGCGTGCAGATGCCCTTCGTAAGTCTTTGAGCAGCGTTTTTCCTCCGGAATTTATTCAGGAGTTTGAGCGTCTTCGGGGCGAAGCGGGCGTGACAACACTCTACAAGTTCAGGCTCTCTACTCCGACGGGCGAAGCACGTACGGCCAACATCACCGTAGCTCCGCTGCTCAACAGAGACTTTGCCGCTGTCGGTCGCATCGTCATTGTCGACGACATCACCGACCGCATCAACATGGAAACGCAACTGACGCAGGCAGAGAAGCTGTCGTCGATTGGATTGCTCGCTGCGGGCGTAGCCCACGAGGTAAATACGCCGCTGGCAGTCATTTCGAGTTATGCGCAGATGCTCGGCAAACAACTGCGTGCCGATGAAGCGAGTCAGGCGCGCTTGCAACCTGTGCTGGACAAGATCACGCAGCAGACTTTTCGCGCTTCCGAGATCGTCAACGGTCTACTCAATTTCTCACGGATGGGCAGCGTCGAGTTCGGGCAAGTCGACCTGAACGCCGTGATTAAGGACACAGTTCTGCTCCTCGAACACTCGCTTCGATCGAGCAAGGTTATTCTGCAAGTAGACTACGCACCCGACCTGCCGACGATGAATGGCAATCGCGGCAAGTTGCAGCAGGTGCTCGTGAACCTCATCATGAATGCAAAAGATGCTCTTCACGAACGATCCGCCGGAAATGTACGTGTATCCACTGCACGCGCGGCAAACGGGGGCGTAGAAGTGCGGGTGGTCGATGATGGTCCGGGCATGCCGCCTGAGGTGCTGCGCAAAATCTATGACCCGTTCTTTACGACGAAGACCAACCCAAAAGAAGGTCAGCGGAAAGGCACGGGACTTGGCCTGGCGGTTACGTATGGCATTGTGCAAGAACATGGCGGCACAATAGAAGCAGCCAGTACAGTCGGGGAAGGCACCGTGTTCCGGCTTCTGTTTTCGCCGTTTGAACCGGCCACAGTAACACGCAACGATAGTGCAGTTGGGTCAGGCAAGGAAGGATCAATGGTTCATGTCTAAAGCAGTGGCAGCGGATAGGCTGCCTCCCGGTTCCTTGGCTTCATCGGAATCGTCCCGCACGCAAAAAGTTCTGATCATTGATGACGAAGCTGGAATTCGTGATTCCCTCGAAACGCTGCTCACCTTAGAAGGCTTCGCTGTTGAAATGGCTGGAGACGGATCTGCCGGTCTCGATCTTCTTGCCAGCAATACATACGATCTCGTTCTCCTTGATCTTGCCTTGCCGGGAGAGAGCGGCATTGACCTGCTTCCGCGCATCAAGGCTCTTGTTCCAGAAATGCCCGTGATCATGATCACGGCTTACGGGACCGTGGGCAATGTGGTCGACGCCATCCACGCAGGAGCGGCTAACTTTGTCCAGAAGCCATGGGATAACGAGAAGCTGCTCGCCGATATCCGGGCAGCCATTGGCCGCACTCAGGCAGAGCAGGAGGTGGTCCAACTCAAGCGCACGTTGAAGCAGCGCTACTCCTTCCAGAACCTCGTGGGTAAGAGCGATCCCATGCTGCGGCTCTTTGAGCTGGTCGCACAGGTGGCGCCGAGCCGCTCCACTGTTCTCATACAAGGAGAAAGCGGCACGGGTAAAGAGCTGGTTGCGAAAGCGATCCACGCGAACTCGCCCCGAAGAGACCGGCCATTCATTCCCGTGAATACCGGTTCAGTACCATCCGATCTTCTTGAATCAACACTGTTTGGTCATGAACGCGGCGCCTTCACGTCGGCAGTTGCAGCGAAAAAGGGCTTATTCGAAGTCGCGGATGGTGGCACGCTCTTCCTGGATGAGATCGGCACAATGAGCATGGACATGCAAGCGAAACTGCTTCGCGTGCTGCAGGACCGCCGCTTCATGCATTTGGGCGGAACTCAGGAACTCCAGGTAGATGTGCGAATCGTCGCGGCCACCAACGTGAATCTGCAAATTGCCGTGAAGGAAGGCCGCTTTCGCGAGGACCTGTTCTACCGTTTGAACGTCATCTGCCTTGAGCTGCCGCCGCTCCGCAGTCGAAAAGAGGACATCCCTCTGCTCGCAGCACATTTCCTGAAGTTCTATTCCGAGGAAAATGGGCTGGAGAACAGAGCACTGTCTACCGAGGCGCTGCGCGTGATGATGGATTACGAGTGGCCTGGAAATGTTCGCGAGTTGGAGAATGCAATGGAGCGCGGCGTCGTTTTGTCGAATGCGCCTGAAATCCATGCTGATTTGCTTCCGGGACAACTACGCGGGAACAGCTACTCCACTGCTCTGCTTGAACAAAAGCCCGATGCCTCCCTCTTTGACGTCATGGAAGACATCGAAAAGAGAATTATTGCGGATCGTTTGGAACGCTGTAACTGGAATCAGACGGAGGCAGCGGAGTATTTCCGCATTCCGCTATCAACGTTGAATCAGAAGATTAAGCGGCTAGCAGTAGAAGTGAGAAAGCGCAGCCGCGAATGATCGACTGCGCTCCAATCCGCTCTTTGCTTAGCGACTAACGACGCTTCTTCCCTTTCACGGCAGCTTTCTTTGACGTCGCCTTCTTCGACACCGGCTTCGTCTTTGCGGGTGATTTCTTCACCGCTGCCTTCTTGGCTATTACCTTCTTGGCGGCCTTCTTTGCCGATGCTGCTTTCTTGAGTGCCTTTTTCACCGGAAGAGTCTTCTTCGCTGACGTAGCCTTTTTAGCCTGCTTTGCCCAGTTGACGTTTTTTGCAGCCTTCTTGGCCTGAGCGGGCGATGACTTAAGAGCCTTTTTCGCCGCCGGCTTTTTCGCTTGCGCGGGAGACCTAACAGGAGCCTTCTGTACAGCCTTCTTTACGGTCGGTACCGGCGCCTTCGCGGGCGGGGGCGTCGATTTCTTCGGCTTGGCTGCCTTCGCCGGTGGGGTTATGTGCTCAGGTCCGGATGCCAGCTCCTGAACAGCAGGAGGTACTTCCTGTGCCGCCACGCTTGCTTCATCTACCGAAAGCTCTTTAGCTGGCAGCTTTTCTTTCTTGCGAGACTTCGTCACCTTTCCTTCGCGTTTAACCGGACGACGGCGAAGGTTCACTGGTGGCGGCGGGGCCGGAGGAGAAAAGGGCTCCAGGTACGCACGAGCTGCTTCCGGCGTATCGAGCTTGCCATCCATGATCGCGAAGAAAAGCTGCTCAACGAGATCTTGGTATCCAGGCAGATCTGGAGTAATGCGCATTTCCTGCATCAGCTGATACGGGATGCGATTGCGGGCCTGGGGCCATTCCGTGAAGAACGCTTTGAATTTCGCTTGCACAGGTGCGCTCTTCGAGCTGTACGCCAGCCAAAGAACTTGCTCGGGAGAGGCTGCCATGAGCATCTTCCAGGCTTCGGAGGGTGCAGCAGCGTTTTTTGACGTGAACTGCGCCGCGAATGCCTTCGTCTCTCCATCCAACTTGTTCGCTTGATCCACAAATCCTGGACGAACAAAACTGCTGGTAAGCGCCTGAAGATCCTTGGGTGCGAGTTTCGCGGTCAGGATCGGGAAATACGCAGGCGAAGCATCAGGGTGGATGCCGGCAAGATCTAGTTGGCCGACGAGATCCCGGAGCCGGTTCAGTTCGGCTTCATTGATCCTCGAGGAGGTCCATGCTGGGAAGAGAAACTTACTCCAACCTTCGGCCTCAAGGTGTCGAAGTACCGAGATGGGATCTTCTTCATGGAAGATTTCCTCGGTTTCATAGCCTTGCTGCGAGGCGCTCATTGCGGAGATATAGCCTTCTTCTTTACCAGTCTCATAGCGCTGCTGAGTTTTCTCTTCGAGATGCCAGCCGAGGCGAGAACTCAAACGCGCGGCCCGGATCATGCGAACCGGATCTTCGATAAAGCCGTAATTCGAGACGAGTCGGAGCTCCATGTTCTCGATGTCCGCTACGCCGTTCAGGGGGTCCATAAGGAGGCCATAGGATCCCTCGTTCAAAGAGATCGCCATGGCGTTTGCCGTGAAGTCGCGACGGCGAAGATCGTCAAGAATCGATGCGTGATCGACTACCGGCTTGCCCGGTTTCGGAAAGGAAACCGTCAGCGCGGAGCCAAGCTCCATGCGCACGCCACCAGGGAAATTGAGATACAGCGCATCCATCACCTTCGATTCGCCGATGACAGTCCCAATGGAACCGATTTCTTTTCTGAGGCTTAGCGCGCTTCCCTGCACGACCACATCAAGATCGCGGATGGGCGAACCGCTGGTGAGATCGCGAACGGCACCACCGACTAAAAAGACGGTCATCCCGTGAGATTTTGCGAGATCGCGGACGGTTTCCAGGGCCCGTTGCTGGGCAGTGGTTAGTCGTGTTTGCAGCAGATAAATGTAATCAGCCATGAATCCTGGTCTTCACCCGTTGGGCGCTCCGTAATCTGAAAGCCTTGTCTAACCTTTGGCGAATCAATTACTTGAACGCACCTTGCGGATTGACGCAACTCCAGATTGTATATCAGTTGGATGCGATTTACACCGCATTCTGCACGCCTTTCAGCAACTCAGGGAAAGCATGCGACAATTTGCTGCGCTATGGCTTCACAGAAGAAGGTGATCGTTCGGCAGTTCGACGGTGCTCTCCTATGGGGTTACCTGCCAGCGGCAGGGATACTGAGCGCAAACAGTGTCCAATTGCTGGACACCGCAGGGCGTGTTCAGCCTGTCGCGCTGAAGCTCATTAAGAGCATCGCCTATGTCAGGGACTTCAACACAAATGACGCCACCGACCCTGAACGCCTTGGACGACGCACATTTCTCTCCCGGCCCCGAGGAGAGGGCCTCTGGCTAAAGTTGGAGTTTTCCGACAAGGATGTCATCGAAGGTCTTGCGCAGTTCGACCCTGCATTTCTTGATCGGCTGGTGGAGGACCGATGCGTTTCGATTTCCCTTCCCGATCCAAAGTCTAATTGTTACCAACTCCTCGTGCCGCGGAGCGCACTAGCGCACGCAGCGTGTCTCGGGCTTGCGGGTCAAGCCCCTAAGCGCAAGGCTCGCGGCAACCTGGATGTTCTTCAGCCGGAGCTGTTTGGCGAAGCCTGACCCGTGGCTCGGCTACAATCGCGAGGATGAAACTGCGTGAGATTGCAGAGACACTCGGCGCGACTCTGACTCCCGCAGCCGGTTCCGATAACGTCCCGGAAATCGAGGTATCCGGTGTAGCGGGCATTGAGGATGCCGGGCCCAGCGAACTCACCTTCATCGCGAATCCGAAGTATGTTCCTCTTGCAAAGAAAACACGCGCCGGAGCAATCCTAGTCGAGGCGCAATTTACTGCGTTAGCGATTCCTACCTTACGAATCCAGAATCCATATTTGGCGTTTTCGAAAGCGATCGAACTTTTTCATCCACCGCTCACCTTTGCACCTGGTGTGCACGCGACAGCTGTGATTGCCGCGAGCGCAAACATCGGTGTTGGCGTACACATCGGGGCCTACGTTGTTGTTGGTGAGGATTGCACCGTGGGCGACAGCACCGTCTTGCTTCCGCATGTGGTTTTGTATCCAGGCGTGAGAGTTGGCGAGCGTTGCTTGATTCATGCGCATACGGTGGTGCGCGAGGGATGCTCGATCGGTGATGACGTCATTCTTCAGAATGGCGTGGTGATTGGAGCAGACGGGTTCGGCTTCGCTAAGGGTGCTGCGGGAAGATGGAACAAGATCGCGCAGCCCGCACCGGTAGTCATTGAGGACGACGTTGAGGTTCAGGCGAACTCGTGCGTGGATCGGGCCTCGGTAGGTGAATCACGCATTGCGCGCGGGGCAAAGATCGACAATCTTGTGCAGGTCGGACACGGGTCTTACGTGGGCGAAAATACGCTGCTGTGCGCCCAGGTCGGGCTGGCCGGTTCCACCCGAACGGGAAAGAACGTCATTCTGGCTGGGCAGGTGGGCGTTGTTGGACACCTCACCATTGCCGATGGCGCGCTGGTGACGGCGCAAAGCGGGGTGACGGCGGATGTTCCTCCTGGTAAGGTCGTGAGCGGGTCACCGGCAATCGAGAATAAAACATGGATTCGCAACACAGTAGAGCTGAACCGTCTTGCGGAAACTCTACGAAAGCTGAAGAAGCAGTGAGACGGATATTTTCTGCTGCGATTTGTTGCAGCGCTCTTACACTTGCCGGATGTCACTCGGCGTACGTGGAGGCGACGGTGCATAACGGGACGCGGTCTTCCGTTACGTTGCTGGAGGTCGATTATCCAAGCGCCAGCTTTGGGAAGGAGACCCTGGCTGCGGATGCGGATTTTCGTTACCGCTTCAAGATTCTTGGTAATGGCGCCACGAAGGTGCTCTGGACCGATGCCGCACACCGCGAACACGCCGTCGCTGGTCCTAACCTGAAGGAGGGTCAGGAAGGCAGCATACGCATCACTCTGGATGCTGCCACTGCAACATGGGAACCGCGTCTGCACGCTGCGCCTTGACCTCGATGAGCGATCGCCGAGCGCGCCTCCACCAGCAGCGTGAAGTAGACTGAAGCTTGTGCGGCGGGGTTTTTTCATCACCTTCGAAGGCCTGGATGGTTCAGGCAAGACCACGCAGCTTCGCCGGTTGGCCGCGGTTTTTGAGAATGAAGGTCGACGAACGGTATGTCTCCGCCAGCCAGGCGGAACACCGTTAGGTGATCGGATCCGGCAAGTCTTACTCGACTCACGCAGCGAAGCTGATCTGGGCGGTATCGCGCCGGCGGCGGAGATGGCGCTTATGTTCGCCGATCGCGCACAGTCTCTACGCCAAGTCATCTTGCCAGCCTTGAACGACGGTGCAATCGTGCTCTGCGACCGGTACACAGACTCTTCAGAGGCGTACCAAGGGGCGGGGCGCGACTTGGGAAGCGAGCGAATCCGTGCGATGCATCGCATCGTCTGTGACGATGTTCAGCCTGATCTAACCATCCTTCTTCTGCCTCCGTTGGAGGGATCGCTTACGCGCGCGCGTCGGCGCAATGAACGAAATGTACGGACACGTGGAACTGACGAAAACCGCTTTGAGCGTGAAGGCGATGAGTTCTACACGCGCGTCTACGATCAGTATCGAGAGATAGCCATGCGAGAGCCAAAACGCGTTGTCCTGATCGAGGATGCGGCAGGCATTGATGCCATCGCATCGCTTGTCCTGGAAGTCGTGCGGAAGCGCATGAGCGTTGCGACTGAGTTGCCAAGTGACTGACTACACAGGCGACTATATTGGGGCGCGCACCGAAGGCGAATGGCGCATGCCACCAGGGCTGCGACGGCCACTTTTTTACTATTCCCGTCGCCCGTGGGTGAGCTTCGGCAATCCCATTCCCCTGTTTGAACATCTGCATGAGACATTCGGCCCGATAGCTCATTATCGCTTCTTGGGTAACCTGATCGTCTTTGTGAACGATCCTGCCTTCGTGCAGGAAATTCTTGTCAATCAGGTCGGAAGTTTTCGCAAAGAACGCACACTGCAACGAATGAAGATCCTTCTTGGCGAGGGACTCATCACGTCGGATGATCCCATCCACATACGGCAGCGGCGGATCGCGGCTCCGGCATTTCATCGACAGCGCATTGGTAACTATGCAAGCGAAATCGTCGAGAGCGCTCAATCAACCCGCGATCGCTGGAGCGACGGCGTGGAGTTCGATGCTTCGGCCGCGATGATGGACCTGAGTCTCCGCATCGTCGCGAGGACGCTCTTCGATACGGAGGTCACTCCTGAGGTTCTTTCTGTCGCGGACGAAGTAAACACGATCATGGGTTTGTACAACTTCCTCGTAGCATTTCCGAAGTTGGAAAGCGTGCTTCATTGGCCCATACCGGGCGTTGTCAAGTTTCGAAAGTCAAGAGCGAAGCTCGATGCCATTGTGGCCAAGATGATTGCGAGCCGCCGCGCGCTGTCGCGCGAAAATCTTGAGAGCCGGAATGATCTGTTGTCGATGCTTGTTCTATCAAAGGACGAGGCCGGAGACGGTGACACCGCCGGGATGACGGATGAACAACTTCGCGATGAGACGCTGACGATCTTCCTCGCCGGCTATGAAACGGTAGCAAATGCTCTGGCCTGGACATGGTATCTGTTGAGTCAGAACCCCGACGCGACTCAAAAGATGGAAGACGAGGTTGATGCCGTGCTTGGCGACCGTGCGGCCACCCTCGATGATTATCCACAGCTTCGTTACACGGAGATGGTCTTCGCGGAAGCGATGCGTTTGTATCCGCCCGCTTGGGCGATGGGACGATTGTCTACCGAAGCAGTTACGCTCGGCGACTATCATTTTCCGCCACGCACGCACTTCTTCTTCAGCCAGTACGTGCTGCAGAGATCACCGGAATGGTGGGACGAACCACTTGCTTTCCGACCGGAACGTCACGAGCTGGAGAACAAGACCACACGTCCGCGATTTGCTTATTTTCCGTTCGGCGGCGGTAGACGCCAATGCATTGGAGAAAGCTTCGCATGGATGGAGGGCGTTCTCTCCTTGGCCACCATCGCGCAAAGGTGGAGACTGCATTTCATCGAACGATTCCCGGTAGTGCCTCAAGCGAAGATCACTCTCCGGCCCAAGTTCCCGATGATGATGCGTCCAGAGCTTCGGGTGCGTTAGGCTGACGGGAATGTCGGTATTTCCATCCAGCTTCGATCAGTTTTACGGAAACAGGCACGCGGTAGAGAGTCTGCGTTCTTCGATCGCGGCCGGACGCCTTCCGCATTCTCTGATCGTCGCAGGACCGCGTGGCGCGGGAAAGTTCACGCTTGCGCTCCTGCTCACGATGGCACTCGAATGCGAGCGGCAGCCGCGGGAAATAGCCGTTGATGCTCGGTCCCTTGCGAGCTTCTGCGGGACGTGCCGCAACTGCACTCGAATAGCCGAGAGTGCGGCGCTCGATGAACGAGTGGAGGAGGCTGTAGCAGCACGTGAGGAGATGCGGGACGCGGATAAGAAAGACACACGCGTGCTGGTACAAACGCATCCTGATGTGCTGATCCTGCCGCCCGATCCGCCCCAACTGCTGATCAAGCTGGGACAGGTGCGAACACTGATCGATCGAGCGCACTACGTTCCGACGGAAGCGCCTGCCAAGGTCTTCATCATCACATCGTCTTCGTTCATGAAGGAAGCGGCCAACTCTTTGTTGAAGACGCTGGAAGAACCGCCTGCATCCGCGCACATCATTCTGCTGACTGAAAACGTGAGCGAGTTGCTCCCTACGATCCGGTCGCGGTGCGCCATCAGCAGGCTTGGTGCGTTACCGATGAAGGATATGGAAGCGTTACTTGCGGAACGCCGCCCCGAGATTTCTCCGAAGGAGCGCACTTTGCTCGCTCGGCTGAGTGAAGGCGCGGCGGGCCGAGCTCTGCAGTTTGATCTGGCTGCTTATGTGACGGCTCGAACGGACGCGCTTATTTTCGTACGAAACGCGATGCAAGCCGGAGATCACTCGCCGCTCTTTCGCATGACGGAGACCTATCGCGCTGGAGCTGAAGGACAGACAAAAACGACGCATCTTCTTCGCGCACTGGCGAGCATTCTTGAAGACATTTTGCTGCTACACAGTGGCGCAGAGAACATTCGCAACATCGATATTGCTGCTGAATTGCGGCAGTTCGCTGAGTCCTTTTCTTTCGAGTGGATTGAAGCTGCCGTGCACGGACTCGATGGAGTTCAGAGCGGTATGCGTCGTAATTTACTCAGAAATGTCAGTCTAGATGCCTACGCCGCGGCAATGGAAGGCGCGGGCCGCTGACCTAACTTTCGCTTCTTCAGAATGCTCAATCCTGCACGACGCGTTTTGCATCCAATCATTTGTTCAACTTCATGGCACAAACTGAAGCTCATGCGTCGCTGATCTTTGGCGTGCGAATCGCGGAGCCTTGTTGGAGGATTTGAGTGAGTGATGTAACCGCAACCGGTCGCGGCGCAGATTCTGCGTTCAACGGCACGCGCAAGCTGGTACGGCCGCAGCTGCCTCCAGCGGACCGACGGCGTGAGATGCCCCACACCGAAGATCCGCTGACTCACGCTATGAGCGGAGAATCACATGCTCCACGTGAAAGCTCACATGCTGAGGCCTTCTACTTTCAAAAACAGATTCAACAGCACACGGAAATGACACTCGTGCTGGAGGACGGCGAAGAGCTGCACGGTGTGATCGAGTGGTACGACAAGTGCGCGATCAAGGTTCGTGCGGGGCGTAAACGCGTGTTGGTGTACAAAGCGGCACTGAAGTACCTACTCAAGGCTAGCGAGGCTGACGCGGTCGGCAATGTAATGAAGTAGAGCTACTCGCTCCGTGCCGCTTTCATGAGGCGGTCGCGTATGGCGTCGTTGAGTCCGCCTGCCGGCGGCAATGGGCAGAAGATGATTCTCACGCCGCGATCATCGAGTGCCCGCAAACCTGCGAAGAGTGTTGCTGCTAATTCAGCGGGCTCATCCCACCGTCCCCATGGTTCCGCGACACTATCACCCGAGGCGGACCATCCTTGCGGGAGAAGAACGCCGGGTGTCTGAGCGGTTCTAAGCACCTGCTGCAATGCGGCTTCGCCGCCTTCAACCAAGATGACTTGTGCGCGTGGAGCGTAGTGGCGAATGCCCACTCCTGGTGACGGCAGTGAATCCGGCTCGGAGCTCGAAGTCGAGGCGTTACTCTCGAACACAACAACTTGTACCCCTAGCGCCGTAGAGATTTGTTGGCGCGTAATTGCGCCCGGCCGATACAGGATGACGGGTGTCTGTGTTGGATCGATGACCGTGGACTCGACTCCAACAGTCGTCGGGCCACCGTCCATAACTGCATCAATGCGGCCATCCAGATCAGCCAATACGTGATCCGCAGTCGTGGGACTTGTGTGGCCAAACGTGTTCGCGCTCGGCGCAGCGACAGGAACGCCGGCTGACCGCAAGAAGGCCAGCGCGGCAGGATGCGAGGGCACACGCATGCCCACAAGCGGCCTTCCGGCGGTTACGGCGTCCGAAATGGCTTCTGTGCGAGGTAGCAGGAGCGTCAAGGGACCAGGCCAGAATTGCGCAGCCAGCAGCGAGACTCTCTGCTGGGTCTCCACGGAAATGGATGTTAGGGCCTGCAACTGCCCTGTGTCGGCCACATGAACAATGAGTGGGTCCCAGGCTGGCCGTAGTTTCGCTTCGAAGATACTACGGACCGCACGTGAATCCAGTGCATTCGCTCCAAGACCGTAGACAGTTTCGGTTGGGAACGCCACGGTGCCGCCCGCGCGGATGATTTCTGCGGCGACTTCGATATCAGCAGCGGAGTCAGCACGCAATCTTAGTGTGGAAGGCACACCTCTATCCTAGGCGCTGCACAGCTTCTGCTCCTATACTGGCAGCCATGCAAGCTCCTGAAATCGAGATGAAGTTTGTCGTCCACGATATTTCTGCATTTCGAACAAAGGTCAGCGAGCTTGGACTGCGCCTCGAGACTGAACGAACGTTTGAGAGCAATACGCTCTATGACACACCGGACCGCGACTTACGCGCTAAGACTCAGGTGCTGCGCCTACGCCGCTACGGCGAACGCTGTGTGCTGACACATAAACGAGTGCCGGATGGCGGCAGCGATGACGCGAAGTACAAGACGCGCATCGAGACAGAGACCGCCGTTGAGGATTGTTCTGCTGTTGCTGAGATCTTTGAGCAGCTCGGCCTGACTGCAGCCTTCAGTTACGAGAAGTTCAGGACTGAGTGGGCTGACCCCGAGGGCGGGCATCTTGTTTTAGATGAAACACCAATTGGCATCTATGCCGAGCTGGAAGGTCCGCCGGACTGGATCGATCGAACAGCGGAAAAGCTGGGCGTGGAAGCAGAAGATTGTTCCACTGCCAGTTACGGGACCCTTTTTCTTGAGTGGAAGGAACGAAATGGGAGCGAGGCGACCCATCTGACCTTCGACGAGATTAAGTCTGCGGCCCGTTTTGTGCACACATAGGAAAGCCCGCCTTTGCAGCGGGGCCTTCGTGGTGCAGGTAGTCCTCTGAAGTTAGAAAATCTGGAAGTTGACGTCGATGTACAGATCGACCTTCACAGGCTTTCCATTTTGCATGGCCGGCTTGAACTTATATTGCGCTACGGCTTCCTTGGCTTTCTCGTCCAGACCCATACCGACGCCGCGGGCGACACGAATGTGTGACGGATTGCCGTTCTCATCAACCCAGAGATAAACCTCCACGTTGCCGGAGAACTTCGCTTTGCGGGCTTCTTCTGAGAACTCAGGATCGACTGAGTAGATGACGATAGGTGCGCGGACTGTGCCACCAACGTGCATGACACCGCCGCCCATGTTGCCGCCGGAACCAGGGCCAATACCCGCTCCGTTCCCAGAGCCAATGCCGGTACCTGAGCCGTTGCCGAGACTAACGCCTTTGAGCGATGAGGTCGGCAGACCAAGATTCGGCATGTTGTTGTCAGCTAGCTTCAGATCCTTCTGCATAACCACGGTTGGCTCAATGGCCAACTTCGGTTGAATTGGTGGCGGTGCCTTCGGCGGAACGATCTGCGTTGTAGCGAACTTTGGCAGATGACCCTGCGTCACAGGAGCCAGGTCGTGCTGTCCGCCGCCACCGCCCATGCGATCAAGCTTCGGCAGGGGAGGAGGTGCTGGCGGAGGCGGAGCCGTGAGAGTAGAAACAACGACAGCGGGAGGCGCGGTCACCTTGCGCACTTCGTGCGCGAGGAAGTAACCAATGATCAGGAACACGAGAACGTGAATGCCGACCGCCGTCGCGGTGGAAGCAGGGCTCCGCTTCGTCTTCATCGGGTCGATGACGGCGATTGGCGTGGACTCAAGAACCAGCGGCGGCAACTTGGCCGGGAAGAAGACGTCACGGAAGCTTGATACAAGCGAGCTGAAAACGCCGTCTTCCTTCAGCTCACCACTCAGCTGAGGCGTCTCAGCAGCAGGGCGGAGCCCGAGTGTTTCCCGATTGGTGTCTACCTCGGGCGGCAATATTTCAAGAAGTGCCATAACGAAGAGATGTCCTTAGGTGGACGCCAATGCGGGACTTTCCCGATCCGACAACCCACAGTTCCATGTTTTATCTTAGCGACACTTCCGGAACTTCCATGTTAGACGCACCTTGAGGCTCGGAGGTCTCGCTCGTACTTGCGCCTTTCTATCGCTTTACAATAGAGAATTGCGCAGACGGCACAGGAACCCTGCTGTGTATCAGCGCATGCACCTGGAGAGTGAATGTTAGACGGCAACAAATCATTGAAAGATACGCTTAACCTGCCCCGCACAGATTTTGCGATGAAGGCGAACCTGCCGCAGAACGAACCCAAACGTCTAGAACGTTGGGAAGCGGAGCGCCTTTATGCCAAGATTCGAGCCGAGCGGGCCGGAGCGCCGAAGTACATTCTGCATGATGGTCCACCGTATGCCAACGGAGCCATCCATCTCGGCCATGCGCTCAACAAGTGCATTAAGGACTTCGTCGTGAAGACGAAGACAATGGCGGGCTTCGACGCGCCATACATTCCCGGCTGGGACTGCCATGGGCTTCCGATTGAAATCAAGGTGGACGAGAAGCTGGGCGGCAAGAAGCTGGAAATGGATCCAGTTTCCGTCCGCAAAGCTTGCCGGGAGTACGCGGCGAAGTTCATCGACCTCCAGCGGTCGCAGTTCAAGCGGCTTGGAGTCTTTGGCCGATGGGACAAGCCATACGAGACGATGGACTTTGCCTACGAGGCGAAGATACTTGAGACCTTTTATGGGTTTTACGAGAAGGGCTTTGTCTACAAAGGCTTGAAGCCGGTGTACTGGTGCTCCCATGACCGCACGGCGCTGGCAGAAGCAGAAGTGGAATACGAGCAACACACCTCCCCCAGCGTGTATGTGCGCTACAAGCTGACGTCAGCCCCGGAAAAGATTGATCCCAAACTTCGCGGTCTTGATGTGTACACCATCATTTGGACGACGACGCCGTGGACTCTGCCGGCGTCTTTAGCAATCGCCTTCAACTCCGATATTCAGTACACAGCGCTGCAAGACGCCGACGTGGTGTACATCGTTGCGACAGAATTGGTGGAACAGGTACGAAGGGCATGCGATCTCATAGGAGACCTGAAGAACGCTACGTCGATTGCAACGTTCCCCGGATCGCAGCTTGATCGCGTCACCTTTGCCCATCCGTTCCTGGACCGCGAAATACTCGGGGTCAATGCTGACTATGTGACGACCGAGCAAGGCACAGGCGCGGTGCATACGGCACCAGCGCATGGGCCGGACGATTTTGCGACGGGACAGAGATACGATCTGCGCCTGACCTGCGATGTCGATGCGCAGGGCAAGCTTCGCAATGGATTGCCTGAGTACGATGGCATGTTCGTGCACAAGGCGAATGGACCAATCAAGGATTTGCTACGAGAGCGCAAGGCGCTCATGGGTGCGCACGATTTGCTTCACCAGTATCCGCATTGCTGGCGCTGTCATCATCCACTGATTTTTCGGGCCACGGATCAGTGGTTTATCCGAATGGACACACCCGTCCTTTCGCCGAAGGAAGAAACCGCGCAAACAACATTTCGCGAGCGCGCACTCGACGAAATCAAGCGCGTGGCGTGGGACCCTGCGTGGGGCGAAGAGCGCATCTCCAACATGATCGCGACCCGGCCCGACTGGTGCATCTCCCGGCAGCGCATCTGGGGCGTGCCCATCGCGGTCTTCCTGTGTGAAAAGTGTCACGAGCCGCTGAACGATGAAGCGATCAATGGAAGCGTCGTTTCCCTGTTCGCTAAAGAAGGCGCCGACGCCTGGTACCAGCGCGACGCGTCAAGTCTGTTACCTACCGGGACAGCCTGTCCGACCTGTGGCGGCACCGAGTTTCGAAGAGAGATGGACATTCTCGACGTTTGGTTTGAGAGCGGAGCGAGTTGGAACGCGGTGCTTGAAGTTGAACCGGAGTTGCACTTCCCTGCCGACCTCTACACAGAAGGCGGCGATCAACACCGCGGCTGGTTTCATTCTTCCCTTCTCTCCGCTGTCGGTTTGAAGGACGTTGCGCCGTATCGCATGGTCGCAACGAGTGGGTGGACACTCGACGAGCAAGGACGCGCGTTTTCGAAGTCCCTGGGCAATGGCGTCGATCCGGTGGACGTGGCCGACAGGCTTGGTGGAGAGATCATTCGCCTTTGGGTCGCAAGCGTGGATTTCCGGGAGGACGTCGCGGCCAGCGAGGGCCTTATGCAGCGGGTCAGCGAGAACTATCGCAAGCTGCGAAACACGCTGCGCTTCCTGCTGAGCAATCTGTACGACTTCGTTCCGGGGCGCGACGCTGTGGACTGGGTCGCTATGCAGGGGTTGGACCAGTACATTCTGGCGCGAACGGCTGAACTCGATGCGAAAGTCCGTAAAGCCTATGACGAGTTCGAGTTTCATCGGGCATACCAGGCGTTGAACGAATTTACGAACACTGACCTCAGCGCCTTGTATTGCGATGTGGTGAAGGACCGCTTGTACACGCTCGCTCCGAACAGCAGCGGACGGCGCAGCGCGCAAACCGCGCTATGGCGTATTGCCGAGACATTGACGCGGTTGATCGCTCCGATCCTGTCTTTCACTGCCGACGAAGTCTGGCAGTACCTGCCTGATGTTGATGGGCGGCTATCGAGCGTGCACCTTGCATTGTTCCCCGCCGTGCAGGAAATCGTGCCGGGCGTTGTCGCAGACCTGGAGGCTGACTGGGAACGCCTGCTAGATATCCGCTCGCTTGTGTTTACCGAGCTTGAAGCACTGCGGCTGTCGAAGGCCATTGGGAAGTCGTTAGAAGCAAGCGTTCAGATCATTGCTGCTGAGGGCTCGCCAGACGCGACCCTTCTCGTGAAACATGAGGCTGTTCTGGCAGAGTTCTTCAATGTGTCACAAGCGACAGTTCAAGCCGTTGGCGAAAGCTATGAGAGTTCAGCGCTGCTGGTTCGCGCGACAGTAGCGAATGGAACGAAGTGCAACCGATGCTGGCGCGTCGTGAGCGATGTTGGTGCTGATGGCCGCTGGCCGGCAGTCTGCACGCGATGTGCAGATGCGCTGGCCGCTATTGGGCTCGCTCCATCAAACGAAGAGGCGGCGTAATGGCTGCGAACGCACGTGTGCACGATGCCCGTCCTCTGCTACTGCTTATAGCCGCATTGGTGATTCTGGCGGATCGCTTGAGTAAGTTGTGGGTGGGACGGCACCTGGAACTCGGGCATGCGATCGTTGTTATCCCTCGGGTCTTCCGCATCACGCATGTGCTCAACACGGGCGCAGCGTTCAGTATGTTCGAGGGCGTGAAGTCTGCCCAGACAGTACGCTACGGCCTCATCGCGTTCTCTGTTCTAGCCGTTATTGCTGTTTTGGTCGCTATCTGGCGGGTTGGCAGAGAGATTTCTCTGACGTCGATTTCGCTCGCGCTGATTCTGGGCGGTGCACTCGGAAATTTATACGATCGTGTGCGTTTTGCGCATGTCGTCGACTTTTTAGAAGTGCACATCATCCACTATCACTGGCCGGACTTCAACGTAGCGGACTCCGCAATCGTGATCGGCGCGTGCCTATTGCTGCTGGAAATGCTTCGGCCGCAAAAGGTGGCATATCCATGAGCAAGCCTCCTATTGTTGCCAACGACAAAATCATCATTCGCGGCGCACGCACACACAATCTCAAAGGAATCGACGTCGATATTCCGCACAACAGTCTGACGGTTGTTAGCGGCGTGTCAGGGTCCGGCAAGTCTTCCCTGGCTTTTGACACGGTGTACGCGGAAGGCCAGCGACGATACGTCGAGAGCCTTTCGGCGTACGCGCGGCAGTTTTTAGAGCGCATTGAGAAGCCGGATGTCGACTTCATGGATGGCCTGGCTCCTGCCATTGCTATCAAGCAGAAGAACCAGACACGCAATCCACGATCCACTGTCGCGACGGCCACCGAGATTTACGACTACCTGCGCCTACTTTTCGCACGTTGCGGCACGGTTACCTGCCTGCACTGCGGCGGCGTTGTGCGGCACGACACGGTGGATGAAATTGTGTCTCTCGTGTTGGCGGAGCCGGAAGGCACTCGTGTTTACGCGCTGTTTCCCATCGTGCGGCGCGAGCTGAAACTCGAGCCGATGCAGGGTCCGTCCGCACCGCCAAATGCAGAACCGCCTGCGCCAGTGAAGAAGCCTGCGAAGAAGGCTTCCGGTAAGAAACTCGCGGATGCGACGCCTGTCGTCGACATCACGGAGTCACTGAAGGAGCGTTTAGGAGAACTTCGCCGCCGTGGTTACAACCGCCTTTGGCAGGCGGGTGCTGATGCAGGCGATGCTGGCCGCACGGTGGAGTTTGCTACGCCCGAATCTCTGCTGGAGCTGGACTTCACGGCCGTCGAGTCGCGCCCGATTTACGTTCTGGCAGACCGTCTTGCACTATCTCCGGATGTTCGCAGCCGCCTTGTGGACGCTATTGAGACCGGGTACCGCGAGGCAGGCGAGATCGTCTTTCTCACAGTGCCGCGAGAAAGCAATGAAGCCGCGCGTGCCTTACGCTTTTCCGCGGCCTTCGAATGCTCTTCCTGCCATCGTGCTTACCGCGAGCCGGAGCCGCGGCTCTTCAGTTTCAACAATCCATACGGGGCTTGCCCGCGATGCCAGGGTTTCGGGAACACGATTGACTTCGACCCGGCTCTGATCATTCCGGACAAATCGAAGACGCTCGATCAGGGCGCGGTTGATCCGTGGACGAAGACGAAATACCGTGCACATCACGGAGAGATGAAGAGGGCCGCGAAGGCTGCGGGCATCCCGCTGGATGTGCCTTACTACGATCTCACCGAGACGCAGAGGCGATTCATTGAAGACGGACAGGGGGCATGGCCGGGCATACGTGGGTTCTTCGCGGAACTCGATCGTAAGAAGTACAAGCTGCATGTACGCGTTTTTCTTTCAAAGTACCGCGGCTATGCAACATGCCCGGACTGTCGTGGTCAGCGGTTACGTGCGGAGGCACGCGCAGTCCTGCTCGAGAACAAGAACATCTGTGAAGTTTGCGCCTTCACCATCACGGCGGCTGAAGCTTTCTTCAACGAGCTGAAACTCACTCCGGCGCAGGCCGAAGTCGCAGGAAAGATTCTCGAAGAGGTGCGCCAGCGGGTGCACTTCCTGCAGCAGGTGGGCCTGGAATATCTGACATTGGATCGTCTCAGCGCGACGTTGAGTGGCGGCGAATCGCAGCGTATCCAGCTTGCAACAAGCCTCGGATCGCGCTTGGTTGGAGCGCTTTACGTCCTTGATGAGCCATCGATTGGTTTACATACTCGAGACACCGCGAAGCTCATTAGCATCATGCTCGAATTGCGTGATCTGGGAAACACCATCCTCGTTGTTGAGCACGATCCTGACGTGATCCGTGCCGCTGACCGCCTGCTTGATCTTGGCCCTGGCGCGGGGGAACTGGGTGGCAAGTTGCTGGCAGCCGGCACCGTGTCTGAGGTACGCGACAATCCCAATTCCATCACTGGCAAGTATCTAAGCGGACGAGTGAAGATCGCGGTTCCTAAACATCGCCGCGAGCCTGGCCGCGAGAAACTGGCGTTGAAGGGCGCTCGTATTCATAATCTGCGCGGAGTGGACGTCGAGATACCACTCGGACTTCTGTGTTGCGTTACCGGCGTGTCGGGCTCCGGCAAGTCCACGCTCGTGCATCAGGTACTGTACCGCGCGCTGATGCAGGCACTTGGACAAGGCGAAGCTTCGGACCCCGCACACCTGTACCGTGAGCTTTCCGGGTCGCAGTACCTCAACGATGTCATCTTAGTCGACCAGTCTCCAATTGGCCGGACACCGCGCTCGAATCCAGTCACGTACACGAAGGCCTTCGATCCCGTCCGCGAGCTTTTTGCGGCGCAGCCGGATGCCAAGCGCAAAGGCCTTTCCGCCGGATCGTTTTCCTTCAATGTGCCGGGCGGCCGGTGCGATGTCTGTGAAGGTGACGGCACGGTGACAGTAGAAATGCAATTTCTTGCTGACGTAGAGCTGCCTTGTGAAGAGTGCAATGGCACTCGTTACAAAGCAGGCATTCTCGAAGTGAAGTACAAGGGCAAGAACATCCACGATGTTCTCGGCCTCACGGTGAAGGAAGCGCTCGGATACTTTGCAGGCCACCCGAAGATTGTCGATAAGCTCGCCGTTCTCGATGAGGTTGGCCTTGGCTATGTCCGGCTCGGCCAGAGCGCAACCACGCTGAGCGGCGGCGAGGCGCAGCGTGTGAAACTGGCGCAGCATCTCGCGGCCACTCGCTCCAGCTCGGCAACTTCGGGAGCTCGGACCGAAGCGCAGCGTGTGCGCAGCCGCACTCTATACATTCTGGATGAGCCCACGACGGGCCTGCACTTCGAAGATGTTGCAAAGCTGCTCGCGGCCTTCCGCAAGCTGATCGATGGCGGTGGATCGATGCTGGTGATTGAACACAACCTCGACGTCATCAAGAGTGCGGACTGGGTGATTGATATGGGACCTGAGGGCGGGGGCGGGGGTGGACAGGTTGTTGCCGTGGGAACTCCTGAAGAAATTGCGGCTTCTGCTCAGTCTCACACGGGACACTGGCTTGGCCCTGTGCTGCGGGAGGAAGCTGCTCCCGCAGCGTGATGATGAAGAGCCTTGTAATGATTGTGTTTCTGAACTGCGCCTTTGCGGCCGCGCAGCAATCACCTGCCGATTCTCGAGAGGCAGACGACACCTCTAGGGAATTGGCAGCGAATAAGCGCATGGAAACCGCCGAGGCAGCGTTGGAGAAGGGTGACTTTGTATCAGCTGTGCCGCTGTTGAAAGCGCTGTCGGAAGAACGCCCCAAAGATGCGCAGATTGCGTACGACCTTGGCTATGCCGAGGAGCGAACGGGCGACGAAGCCTCTGCGTCGAAGGCGTACAGCCAAGCCTCGGACCTTGCGCCCTCATGGGCCGAGCCGCGCGTTGCGCTTGGATTGCTGGATGCGCGTACTGGCCGGAGTGAGAGAGCGCACAGTGAATTACAAACTGCTGCGGCGATGTCATCGGCTCCCTCTGCCCTGCGCGCACGGGCGCTTCGCGCTTTGGCGGCTCTAGACGAGACGGCGCATCCGGACGCTGCCAGGGATGAGTTGCTCGAAGCCGTCAAGCTTTCGCAAGAAACGCCAGACGATGTTGCCCTCAGTGCCCGCCTCGCTGCGAAAGCCGGCGATACCGAAGATGCGGAAGCAGCGTATCGGCGCGCGCTCTCGGCTAACCCGAACGATGTTGGCGCCCTGGTTGCGTTGGGGTCGCTACTGGCTCGCCAGGCAAAGTATGCTGAAGCGGAGACCATACTTCAGGCCGGCCTCAAGGCGCACCCAAACGATCCGCAAATTGTTTCGGAGCTTGCTGCTGTTTACGGGCAGTCTGAAAAGCCAACTGAAGGCATCGCGCTTCTGAAGCAGACGCGTGCTGCCGACCCACAGTTTGCGGCAAATCCAGCCGCCACGCGAATGTTGGCGCGGCTCGACAGCCGGGCGGGACAGAATGCCGACGCTGCCTCTTTGTACGCTGGCCTTGCCGCCAAGAACTCCTCCGATCCGATGCTTTTGGACGAGTACGGCGGCACGCTGGTAAAGCTCGGACGGTGGCCGGAGGCGGAAGCCGTGTTCACGAAGGCAGTCGCGATGCGGTCAGCTTTTGCAACTCCGCAGGACTGGGCTGAAGCGGAGAGTCACTTGGCATTTGCGGCTTCTCGCAACCACGAGCCGGCCGTCGCATTGCAGTCGCTCGCTCTTCGTGCTACAGTTTTGCCCAATTCCCCTTCTTCGTTTTTTCTGCAGGCGATCTCGTACGATGCCCTGCATCAGACCGGCGAAGCGGTGAAGGCGTATCACGCTTTTCTTGCGGTGGCAGGTGGAAAGTATCCCGATCAGGAGTTTCAGGCTCGCCACCGCCTGGTAGCTCTACAACACACGAAGTAGGCACGGCAGCACTCGCGAGGTGCGCTATGGTCTCAGTGACTAGCGGTTGCAATGTTTCGAAGAAGGCGCTGATTGTGGGCGCTCTTTGCCTCTTTCTTTCGCTCACATTTGCCGCGCCGACACGCGCGCGAGCCATGGACGAAACAATCCTGGACGAAGCCACACTGTTGCACCTGGAGCAGCAGGCCGCAAGCGCGGAGTTCAAGGAGCAGTGCTATCTCTATACAGAAATCCTGCACAGCCTGACGGAGATTGCAGGAAAACAGCTCGCTGACGGCCAGGACGATCAGGCGGCGGTTACCTTTCGGCACATTGACTCTATCGCGGCGAAAGTGCAAATGGCGATGGCGAAAGATGCCAAGCGTTTGAAGAATGCTGAGATGATCATGGAGCATACGACGCGGCGGCTTACAGACATGCTGCACATCACATCCGGCGATCAGCACACAGCGTTGCAGGCCACAGTGACACGCGTGAACGCCGTCCAAACTCTGCTTCTGAGTCAGGTCTTCGCGAAGTGAAGTGGGGCGTTCCCGTTTTACTGTTCGTCGCCTCTTTCTTCGCTGCTACTCGGCTGGTGGGGCAAGCTCCTGACGGAACGATGAGTGAAGGCGAAGTCGAGACTCTACGTGATGCCGCCTACATTCCTTCGGACCGAATCCTTGCCTACGAGAGGATTCTGGACACCCGGATGAAACGCTTGGAGGACCTTCTGGCGAAACGTCGCCATGTGGGCCGCGAACAGGATGTGCACGACATCCTGGATCAGTTCGCGACAATTACAGATGAGTTCGCCGACAATCTTGACGACTACCGCAAGCGCCACCGGGATGTACGCAAAATGCTGCCAAAGCTCATTCAAGCGACAGAACGATGGTCAACCGCGTTGCAAGCGCCACCCGAGGACGATACATACAAGATCGTGCGCAAGCTTGCTCTCGACAATCTAAAGGACCTGCGCGATGAGGCTATCTCAATGGGACCGGAGTTGGATGGCTACTTCAAAGAGCATCCGGACGCTCTGAAGCAGGAGAAAGAACGCATGGACCCCGACCGCGCGCACGCTCCCCAGTAGTCGGGCTTCCCACAATGGTGCGTGGTAGGCTGGCCTCAACGTGCCGTCTGCAACGCTGCCGCAAGCATCAAGCGCCCTGCTTCAAGTTGTCGCGGAAGCATATCGCGAGCTTCGACCGCGAGCTCCGCTGCCTGAACTCGATGTGAAGTTTCGCCGCTTCACCAGTCTCAACACCACCATCCGCCTGCGCGACGGCAAACTTAAATTGCGCTTGTCTGACCTGCTCGAATTTGCGCCTGAGTCGGTCCATCGTGCGATTGCACACATCCTCTTAGCTAAGCTTTATCGCAAATCGATTTCAGCCGTGTACGCCGACAGGTACCGGCGTTATACACAATCTGAAGTTGTGTTGAAGCAAGCGGAGCGCATCCGTCAGGATCGCGGAAGAAAGCGCATCAGTACGCCGCTCGGGCACCTGTGGGACCTTGAAGAGGTATTCGAGTCAGTCAACCGCCGCTTTTTCCATGGCCTGCTGGGAAGGCCGACGCTCACCTGGAGTGCGCATGTGGCGAAGCGGATGCTGGGGCATTACGACGCCGCCCACAACACAATCGTCGTGAGCCGCGTGTTTGACCGGCCCGGAACACCCCGGTATGCGATTGAGTATTTGCTCTACCACGAGATGCTGCACCTAAAGCATCCGGTCAGAGTTCGTGCTGGACGACGCTGTGTGCATTCCCGCGAGTTTCAGGCGGAGGAGCGTTTGTTCCCAGAGCTGGATGTGGCGCGCGCGTATCTGAAGCGCCTCTAGGCGGTTTGCTGCTCGGCGATGGTAGCTGTGGTTTCAACGTTCGGAAAAGAAGAAGGCAGCACCGCGTTATTGTTCCGGCAAAGCAGCATCATGATCGCTCCGAATAGGACGCTTCCCAGCGCAGCGACTTGAGCGTTCGACATGCCCCAATAAAGCCGGGGATTGATTCGAACGAACTCAACGAGGAACCTGCCAACGCCGCTGAGTAAAAGATATTCGCCTGTTAGAAACCCAAGCGGTAGCGGACGGGATGCGCGCTTCCACAGCCACCAACCAAGAGCGATCGCGAACAGCAGCTCATACACCGGTGTGGGTTGCACCAGAGCGGTGGGCGGATTCGGCAGCACAAGCGCGCGGTGATACTGGTCCTGTCCGAACATCATATGCACGCCCCATGGAAGCGTTGTGTTCTTGCCGTAGTCGCCGTCACCCGAAGTCAGGCAGCCGATACGCCCAACTCCATAGCCAATCGCAGCCGCTGGCGCAGCCAGGTCCAGCATGCGCACAGCGGCTCTATGACCGCGCAGACCATTCGGCTGGTTGACGTGGCCTTGAAACATGAGCATCGCGACGCCCGCGAGCAAGCCTCCGAACCAGGCAAACCCAGCCTGAAACCAGTGGAGGAAGTTAAGAAGTATGTCGAGCGGATGACGCCGTCCAGGGTAGATGATTTCGTGCCAGGAGGCGGTTAGTTCCTGCGGAGACTGCAACTCATGCCAAACCTTTGCGCCGATGATGCCAGTGAGCGTCACGAGGGCCACGATCGTCAGGGCATCAGCGTCCACACCGTTGCGAAGGAAGTTCCGATGAAGCACATAGATCGCACAAACCGCAGCGGCCCAGAGAAGCAGGCCAAAGGTGCCTATGTGTATAGAACCAATGTTGATAAACGGATACATCGGTTCCAGTATATCGGTCACTTTGAGGATGCCGATGTGTCGACTGGGCGCCCCGTTTGGCGGCTGAAGGCTGCGCCAGTATCATTTCGGTTTTCCTCAGCGGCTATGTGCGCTAACCTGTCGCCATGCCGACAGCTGTGCCGGAGTACGTTTCACCCGCAACCATGGAAATTCTCTTCAGCAAAGAACAGATTGCTGAACGAGTCCACGCGATTGGGAAAGAGATTTCAGAAGAGTACAAGGGTCAATCCATTGTGCTCATCGGTGTGCTGAAGGGCGCAGCGATTTTCCTTGCAGATCTTGCTCGCTCGATCGAAGTCGACAACACCTTCGACTTTGTTGCCGTGTCGAGCTACGGACGGGCTCGTGTGTCGTCTGGTGCCGTGAAGCTGATCAAGGACATCGACAACCCAATCGAGGGTCGCCACGTCATCATCGTGGAGGACATTCTCGATACCGGGCTTACGCTCAGCTATCTGCGGCAATTGATGCTGCAACACAAACCAGCCTCGCTGAAGATTGCAACGTGTCTCGACAAGCCTGCGCGTCGGCTGGTCCCTATTGAAGCGGACTACGCGTGCTTCAAGATTCCCAACAGCTTTGTGATCGGCTACGGAATGGATTTCGCGGAACGCTATCGCGGCGTTGAAGATATCCGCATCATGCCTGAAAATCCTCCAGGGCACTAGCGGTCAAGAGGAAAACTTCGCCCTCCTTTTGGTATCTCGCAACTCGCCAATGCTGTTCGCCTTTACTTCGCCACCAAAGTACGGTCGAATAGTTCAGGGTGGTTTGTGCTCTCTGTTCAACAAAAGCTTGAGATCCTGGCTGACGCCGCGAAGTATGACGCTTCATGTGCGTCGTCGGGCGCCAAGCGCGCCGGCAATGGCAAGGGCATTGGCCATTCCGACGGAACAGGGATCTGCCACAGTTACACCCCCGATGGCCGATGCGTTTCCCTGCTGAAGATTCTGCTTACAAATTTCTGCACCTACGATTGCGTGTTCTGTGTGAATCGCGTGTCGAGCGACATCCCGCGTGCGCGTTTTACGCCTGATGAAGTCATCAACCTTACACTTGATTTCTACAAGCGCAACTACATCGAAGGACTGTTTCTATCGTCTGGAATCATCCAGTCTCCTGACTACACTATGGAGCAACTGATTGCTGTGGCACGCGGGCTGCGCGCCGTGCACCACTTCGGCGGCTATATTCACCTGAAAACGATAGCGGGCTGCGATGAAAGATTGATTCAAGAGGCCGGCAAATGGGCTGATCGGCTCAGTGTGAACATTGAATTACCGACTCAGCAGGATCTTGTTCAACTCGCCCCCGAAAAGAAGTCGACCGTGATCGAGTCAACGATGCGCCAGATTCGCTCTAAGACCGACGAGGTCGAGGAGGACAGGAAGCATTCAAAATTCGTTCCGAAGTTTGCACCAGCCGGACAATCAACGCAGATGGTTGTGGGAGCAACAGCTTCAACAGATCGAGAAATCATTGGTCGGGCCAGCAGTCTCTATAACGATTACAAACTTCGCCGTGTGTACTACACCGGTTTCAGTCCTTATCCAGAAGCCGACTCGCGGCTGCCGCTTCGTGCCACGCCTCTGTTGCGTGAGCACCGGCTCTATCAAGCCGACTGGCTGATGCGCTTCTATGGCTTCAAGGCCGAGGAAATCACTACAGAAGCCAACCCGGATTTATCACTACTTGACGATCCAAAGGCCGGTTGGGCCAAGTCTCATCCAGAGTTCTTCCCGGTGGACATCAACGGGGCTTCACAAGAGGCTTTGCTGCGCGTGCCGGGCATTGGGTACCGCAACGTGGACCGCATTCTGCGCATTCGCCGCTACCACCGCTTGACGCTTGCTGATTTGCGAAAGCTGCATGTTCGTCTGAAGTTAGCCGCTGACTTCATCATCGCCGCGGATCATCTCCCCACCGTTTCAATAGTCAATGAAAGTGCACGGCCAGCACTTGCTTCTACTGCCAGCGAAGACTTGCAATTAGATCTCTTCGCTGCAAGCAGTGCACTCACAGGATCTCTTTAGCTTGCGTGTTCTTCGTGTACCGCCCGACTTCGAAGTATGGCGCACCATGGCTCGCGAAGCGCTGAGGGAAGGGTGGGCGCCAGAGCAGATGGACTTCCAGGACAATACTGTGCCTGCACCAATGAACCTTGATCTCAGTTCAACTGAGTCGCCGCAGAGTCGGAACATAGAGCATCCCTTCGTTCCGAAGACGTTTCTGGAATCAGCGAAGCTGGGCGCGGTTCACCGCGACAGCGATCGCTGGAATCTCCTCTACCGTCTGCTATTCCGTTTGCAGCGCAACCGTGAGTTGATGCGCGTAGAGATAGACGACGATGTCGCTCACCTGAAGCAGATGGAGCAGCAGGTCAGACGTGACTTACACAAGATGCATGCGTTTGTCCGTTTTCGAAAGATTGAGGAAGCTGATGCGGCGGGAAAGCCGCAGGAACACTTCATCGCCTGGTACCGGCCCGACCACCGCATCGTGCCTCTTGCTGCACCCTTCTTTGCTGAAAGGTTTGCCATCATGCGATGGACGGTGCTGACTCCCGACGAGACGATGAGCTGGGATCCAGAAGCAAAAGCTCTTAGCTTTGGGCCCGGTGTTGGTAAGGAGGCAGCTCCGCAGGAAGACGAATTGGAAGATCTCTGGCGCACCTACTACGGCTCGATCTTCAATCCTGCTCGCCTTAATCCAAGTGCCATGCGCAATGAGATGCCTGTCCGTTATTGGCAGCATCTACCAGAAGTGACTTTGCTGCCCGTACTGATGCAGCAGGCGGAGAGTCGAGTGGCAACCATGGTGACGCGTCAATCGAGGCAACCGTCGGCAGCGCCGTTCGTTCCGGAAGAACACACGTTGCCGGTCCTACGGGCGGCCATGCCTAGCTGTAAGGGTTGTGACCTTTACAAGTACGCCACGCAGGTCGTGCCCGGAGTGGGTGGAGCGCACGCGCCGTTGATGCTGGTTGGCGAGCAACCGGGCGATCAGGAAGACATCAAGGGCGCACCCTTCGTCGGCCCCGCTGGAAGAGTTTTGCGTCAGGCGATGGAGGAACTTGGGATCGTCGACAGCAATATTTTTATGACGAATGCGGTGAAGCACTTCAAGTTCGTGCAGCGAGGAAAGCTGCGGCTTCATCAGAACCCGCGAAGTGGCGAGCTGAACGCTTGCCGACCATGGCTCGCAGCGGAAATTGAAGCAGTGAAACCAAAGGTGGTTCTCTGCCTTGGCGCTTCCGCGGCAAAGTCATTACTCGGTGGAACGTTCGCTCTGATGAAAGAACGCGGCGTTATCAAGCCGACACCTTACGCAGATCAGGTGCTGGCCACGATCCATCCGTCTGCGGTGTTGCGTGCGCGAGATGAGCAGAGTCGTGACAGTCTTTATCAGTTCATGAAGGACGATCTGGCACTAGCCTATTCGACAGCACTGGGCAAGACGTAAGGCGCTCTGGCGAGTGCCTCCGTTCTAAGATGAGGAGATGTCTTCTTCGCACTCCACAGTACCTGCCTCGCGCATCATCCAGCCGGCGCGCAGCTTTCGCGGTTCGCTCGCGCTTCCCGGTGACAAGTCCATCTCCCATCGGTATGCGATGCTGGCGGGCTTTGCGAGCGGAACTTCGCGATTTTCCAACTTTTCTACCGGCGCCGATCCGCATAGCTCCCTCGCATGCATGGAAGCGATGGGCGCCAAAGTTGAGACCGAAGGCCGCACCATTGCTGTAACGGGGACCGGCGGCAAGCTAAGCCAGCCTGACTCTGACCTGAACTGCGGCAATTCCGGATCGACGATGCGAATGCTCGCGGGGCTGGTAGCCGCGCAACAGGGAACATTTCGATTCACCGGCGACGAGTCTTTGACGGCAAGGCCGATGGAGCGCATCCGCAAGCCGCTGGAAAGCATGGGCGCGAAGATTGCTCTGGTGAATGGTCACGCGCCCATGACGGTAATTGGAAGTGAGCTGCAAGGCATTGAGTTCGACTCACCTATCGCTAGTGCGCAGGTGAAGACCGCTGTCCTGTTCGCCGGACTGCAGGCCTCGGGTAGTACTTCCATCGCCGAGCCGGTCCGAACCCGCGATCACTCCGAACACGCGCTTCGAGCCTTCGGCGCTGAACTTCAACGCAGGGATGACCGGCTGCACATGATGGGCGGTCAAACTCTGCAAGCCATTGATGCCACAGTTCCCGGAGATATGTCTTCTGCAGCATTCTTCCTTTGTGCTTCCCTGCTCTTCGAGGACTCCAACCTTGTGCTTGACGCACTCGGAATGAACCCGACGAGGGCGAGCCTGCTGGATGTAATTACCGCCATGGGGGGCAACATCAAGATGCTGGACGTGCAGGAACAGCACGGTGAGATGATTGGCACGATCCAGGTAAATCGGGGCCGCGGCGGGCTTAGAGGCATCGATATTTCGGGGCAGCTTTCGGCGCAGCTGATTGATGAGCTTCCCGTCATCGCGGCGATCGCGCCCTTTACCGCCGGCGGCGTGCGCATCCGTGACGCCAAAGAATTGCGGGTCAAAGAGTCAGACCGCATCGCCTTAGTTGTGAAGAATTTGCGTGCGATGGGTGCTGAGGTCACAGAACACGAAGATGGTCTCGACGTTCCCGGTGGCCAGCGGCTTCACGGCGGCACTGTCGATTCGGGCATGGATCACCGAATCGCAATGGCGTTCTCCATCGCCGCTCTTCGGGCTGAAGGTGACACGGAAATTCATGGCGCCGAAGCCTCCAGCATTTCGTTCCCTGAATTCTTTACGTATCTCGACGAACTTGCGGTGCGCTAAGGCGTTGCCAGCCTACATTTTGTAGCGGCCCATTTCGTCGTCGTTCAGGTTTTCCAGCCACCGCCGAAGATCGTCCGGCGCCAGAGTAGAAGAATTCCCTGCGGCTGCTTTTGCCTGATCCAGCAACTGCTTGCTGACAAAGATAGGGCAGTCTGAGCGCAGAGCCAAAGCGATTGCATCGGATGGCCGCGCGTCCATTGCTACGGTCTCTCCGCTCTGATTCATCCAAATCGTTGCGTGAAATGTGTCTTCGCGGAGCGCGCCCACCACCACACGAATCACCGTCGCATTGAGCCCAGTAATGACATTCTTGAGGAGGTCGTGCGTCATTGGCCTCGGTGTGGTCGATTTTTCAATCTCAAGCGCGATGGCATTGGCTTCAAAAAGCCCGACCCAAATAGGCAAAATAACTTCACCCGCGAGGTCATTAAGTACGACGATCGGCATCCGCGTCGAAGGATCCATCATGAGGCCCCGGATGCGGACCTCCACGTCCGCCTCGGCGACTTGTGGCGTTTCGCGTTCAGGTTTGAAGCCTGGTAAATGCATGGCCTGTAGTGTACGCCTGTTTACGCGAGTGCCGGCATGCGTGCGTTCAGTGCCTGCTGCGCCAGCAACGCGGCCGATGGCGGCAGCGGGGATGAAACTGCTTCGCCAACCAGGGAATTCGGGAAGACCTGTGTGACATTTACATCGATGTAGCTTCCGATGCTGGGTATAGTGTCGCAAGTAAAATTCACAGTCTTGTTCTGGCTGGACCGGCCAATGACTTGCCCGCGGGTCGTGTTATGGCCTTCAACCATGACTTCAACTGTGTGATTCAGGTGCCGTGCATAGTTCTGGCGTTGAATTTCACGCTGCCGCGCATTCAGGATGGCCAACCGCTGCACCTTCACTTCTTCCGGAATGGAGTCGTGCTTGTGGATGGCCGGGGTGTTGGGTCGTGGTGAATACTTGAAACCGTAGATCGCGTCATACCCCACTGCTTCGAGCAGCGTAATGGTTTGCTCGAAGTCGCGATCGGTCTCGCCGGGAAAGCCGACGATGATGTCGCTGGTCAGCGAGATATCCCGCTTCGCATCCTTTGTCCACTGAATGCGCTCGAGATACCAGTCACGCGTGTACTCGCGTTGCATCGCGCGGAGAACATCCGTTGAGCCCGACTGCACAGGAAGATGGACGTGGTCGCAGAGCGCGGGCATCGCGTCGATGGCATCCACGATGTCCTTAGTGAAGTCGCGTGGGTGCGACGTCGTAAAGCGTACGCGCCGGATACCGTTTACCTCGCCAATCGCAAGCAGCAGCTCGGCGAATGTACGACTGCCGCTCGGATCCCTGTAGCTATTTACATTCTGGCCAAGAAGCTGGATTTCTGTGTAGCCGAGAGCCGCAATACGCTGCGCTTCCGCAAGCACCGAAGCGGAAGTGCGGGAACGCTCCTTGCCTCTTGTGTAAGGAACCACGCAGTAGGAACAGAACTTATCGCAGCCTTCGATGATGGTGATGTATCCACGGTGTGGATTTGAGCGCGAGGTGAACTCCGTGTCAAACGTCTCCTCGGTCTGACGATCATCGAGACCAGTAATGCGCGTTTCGCCAGCTTCCAGGCGTTGAAGCATGTCCGGCAGGTTGCGGTAGGAGGCAGATCCCGCGACGAGCGAAACGTACGGCGCACGTTCGAAGATCCTCTGCCCTTCCTGCTGCGCCACGCAGCCGATGACGGCGAACTTCTTGCCTTCACCCTGCATGCGCTTGTATTCGTTCAGGCGGTGGAAGACCTTCTGCTCGGCCTTATCGCGGATGGAGCAGGTGTTGTAGAGGATCAGGCCAGCCTCAGCTTCATCGCTGACCTGCGTGTAGCCTTCCTGTTTCAGCGTGCCAACGACCTTCTCCGAGTCGTGAGCATTCATCTGGCAACCGAAGGTTTCAATGTAGAAAGTTTTGGACATGGCCGCAGCTGTCAGTATAGCGATGTGT
Source organism: Verrucomicrobia bacterium Tous-C9LFEB (assembly GCA_903970445.1). Classification (GTDB taxonomy): domain Bacteria; phylum Acidobacteriota; class Terriglobia; order Terriglobales; family Acidobacteriaceae; genus Granulicella. The sequence goes on from CAJCIP010000055.1 coordinate 41,437, forward strand.
GCAGCTTTCCAGCCCGCGGCCTCTGAGCTTGTTCGCTAGACTGCATCGTACGTAGTGGAGAAAAAACATGACTGGAAGCCGGGAAGCAGAGCTGGAAAACGCGGCAAACGCGTTGCTCGACGCACGTCGAAGCCTCAAGTTCATCGACGATCTTCCAGAGCGCCTTCGCCCGGCCGACACTGATGAAATTTACGCCGTGCAAGACATGGTTGCTGCATCCTACGGCGAGATCGGCGGTTGGAAGATTGGTGCACCAACCTCCGATGCGACACCGCTCTTTGCTCCGATGCCTGCTGCATGGATCGCGCCCAGTGGAAGCACGCTAGGCGGCAGCCAATGGCGCTTTCGCGGGCTTGAAGCAGAGATCGCCTTCCTTATCGGCCACGATCTTCCGCCAAGGGAGATGGAATACACACGCGAAGAGGTTCTGGCCGCATTGGAATCGTGCCATCCGGCGATCGAAGTGCTCGAAACTGCCTTCAGCGATCCGGAGAAAGCATCACGCGCGTCTGTCCTGGCGGACCTGCAGATGCATGGCGGCTTTCTTCACGGACCAGGGATCTCAACTTGGCGCTCAATCGACTTCACCGCTGAACATGTTGTCCTTGCAGTAGACGGCGTGGTCCGAGTGGAACGCACCGGCTCAAATACGTCAGGCAACTTGCTTCGCCTGCTACCCTGGCTTGCGAATGAAGGTGCGAAACGTACTGGCGGTCTGCGAAAGGGGCAGTGGATCACAACGGGCTCTTGGACGGGTAACACGCTGGCGACGCCCGGCGCTTCGGTGGATGTCACCTTCTCCACGGCTGGCGCCGTGAGCCTGCGTTTTGCCTGAGCGTTGACCCATAAGTCAAGGGTATTGACGCTCTTAGTACTAGACATCTCATTTACGAAGGTGCCACTCTCACTAAAGGCAATCTTTGGCCTTTGAGGTGCTTGATGGCGCGTCCATACTGGAGCGGACAAATCCAGATTTCGCTGGTCTCTTTCGGCGTGAAGCTTTTCGTCGCCACTGAATCAAAGAGCGAGATTCGCTTCCACCAGATTGATCGCAAGACTGGCGAGCGCGTCCGTCATCAGAAGGTACTCGCTAGCGCGGTCGAAGAGTCTCCAGATGAAGCGGCCGACCCCGTCGAACGCAGCCAGATTGTTAAAGGCTACGAGTACAGCAAAGGTCAGTACGTGACCATTGAGGCGGAAGAGCTAGCGCACCTCCGGGTTCCCTCCAAGCACACGATGGAAGTGTCACAGTTCGTTGATGAGGCAGAACTCGATCCTGAGTTCTTCGAAAAGCCCTACTTTGTGGTGCCTGAAAACGAAGCCCAGACAGAAGCGTTTGCGACGGTCCGGAAAGCGCTGCTGGACACAAAGAAGATTGCTCTCTCAAAGATTGCGTTTGGTGGCCGCGAGCATGTTGTCGCCATAGCACCGGCAGGAAAAGGCGAGAGTGGTGGCATGATGGCCTACACCATGCGTTACCAGGCCGAACTTCGCGATCCTGCCGATTATTTCCGCGACATCAAGAAAGTCTCCATCGAGTCTGATTCACTAGGCTTGGCAAAGGAGTTGATCAAGCGGAAGTCCGCGGCTTACGATGCGTCAAAGTTCGTTGATGGCTACGAGGTAGCCGTTAAGGAACTGGTAGATGCGAAGCTGAAGCACCTGCCCGTGCCGCACGAGGAGATCGCTCCCCCCGTGCGCGGGAAAGTAGTTAACCTCATGGATGCTCTTCGCAAGAGCGTAGGCGGCGAAGGTTCAGCGGATTTGCCGGAGAAAAAGCCTGCTGCGTCCGCGCGTGCGCTTCCCAACGAGAAGGTCGGCCTTTCGCTTGTGAAGCCCACCGCTAAGGCGACGAAGCGGCAGGAACCGAAGGCCGCGAAAGCAACGAGCAAGCGCAAAACTGCATAAAGGTGGAGTATGGCTCCGAGTCGCCGCTCCCTGAAGACTGCAGAAAAACCAGCCAGTTCGCGCAGACTAACTCAAGCGAGCGGAGATGGAGGCGCTGCTGATGCTGTCGATCAGCAGCTCGCACGCTATCGCGAGATGCGCGACTTCTCCGTTACGGAAGAACCCATCGGGAGTGAAAATAAAAAGAGGGCCTCCGCCACCAAATTGCAGTCGGAAACTGCCGCTCCGAAAGCCAGCTTGCCCTTCGTCATCCAGAAGCATGATGCGAGCCACCTTCACTATGACTTTCGCCTTGGCTGGAACGGTGTCCTAAAGAGCTGGGCCGTTGCCAAAGGGCCAAGCTATTACACGGGCGACCGCCGTTTGGCTGTCCAGGTGGAAGATCATCCGATAGAATATGGCGGCTTTGAAGGCGTCATCCCTAAAGGCCAATATGGCGGCGGGACGGTGATGGTTTGGGATCAGGGAACCTGGGCACCGCAGCCGGGGCACGAAGACATCGACGAAGGCTTGGAAAAAGGTAGCCTGAAGTTCCTTCTGTACGGCACCAAAATGCATGGTAAGTGGACCCTCGTCCGCATGAACAATACGGGCGGAAGTGGACGTTGGCACAGTTCGACGAAACCAAACTGGCTGCTTATCAAAGAGCACGACGACTATGAACGTGGCCCAAACGATCCGGCAGTCACGGAGAAAGAACTGAACTCCGCTGTAACCGGCCGCACAATGGACCAGATCGCAAGCCAGGAGGACCATGTTTGGAACTCGAAGGAAACTGCTCAGGGGAATTCTTGGTACCGGAAGAATGAGCCGCCGCAGCCGGCTCTAACTCCATCAAAGCGACCCGCGAAAGAGACGACAGCAAAAGCCTCTTCGTCCGCTTACCGTGGTCTGCCGAAGGAGAAGCAGCCGGACTTCATCAAGCCGCAGCTCGCACTTGAGGTAGAGGTTCCTCCCTCTGAAAAGGGCTGGCTCCACGAACTGAAGCTCGATGGCTACCGCATCCAGGCGCGCAAGACTGGTAAGAAGGTCGCGCTACTCACGCGAAGCGGACTTGACTGGACTCATCGCGTGCCGCAGATCGCGAAAGCCATAGCAGAGCTGCCGGTTGGAGACGCAACGTTTGATGGTGAGGCGGTCGTGCTGGCCGAAAATGGTACAACCAACTTTGCTGCGTTGCAGGCGGCATTTCAAGAGGGCGCTAAAAGTGAAATTAGTTACTTCTGCTTCGATCTGCTCCACGTCGAGGGACATAATCCTCGGGAGCTTCCGCTTGAAGAGCGAAAGAAAATGCTTGGCGAGCTCCTAGCGCAAGCAGGTGAGAACGATACCGTACGCCTGAGCGAACACCTGTCTTCCGGCGGCAAAGAGGTTTTTGATCGCGCCTGCGAACTGCACGCGGAGGGCATCGTCTCGAAGCGAGCCGACCGGCCTTACCTTTCCGGCCGCAGCGGCGCGTGGCTGAAAGCAAAGTGTCTGCACGAACAAGAGTTTGTCGTTGGCGGTTACACGTTGTCGTCGGACGGTGGCGACCGCATCGGTTCCCTCTTGCTCGGCTACTACCGCGGCAAGGACTTAATCTACGCAGGACGTACGGGTACGGGATTCAACCAGAAGATGCGCCGCCTACTCTTGCAGACGCTCCAGCTGACTCTGCTGAAGACCCCGCCTTTCGCGCGCGTTCCAACTGACGCGCGGCGAGGCGCTTTGTGGGTTGAGCCCAAGCTCATCGCGCAGGTTCGATTTGCAACTTGGACAGCCGAAGACCTTGTTCGCCAGGCTTCGTTCCTGGGCCTACGAGAGGATAAGGCGCCCTCGGAAGTCTGCCGGGAAGATCCAACCGTCGCTCCAAGGCCAAAAAGAAATGCAGGAGGAACGAAGTCGGAGTCATCAAACAGCACTCCAGTAAAGCGAGCGTCCGCGAAGGGTCGTCACACGCACAGCGATGCTTCTTCAGGTAAAGCTGCGATGCCTGCGGTGCGCCTCACCCATCCGAACAAGGTGGTTGACCCGCAGACAGGACTCACAAAGGCGCAGCTTGCGGAGTACTACTGGTCGGTCGCGGATTGGATGCTGCCGCACGTTGCAGATCGCCCGCTGAGCCTGGTGCGTTGTCCGGAAGGAGCGGGCAAACCATGCTTCTATCAGAAGCACGTCAATCACATGCTTCCGCCAGGTGTGACTACGGTAGACGTGCCTGACAAGAAGACCGGAATAGCCGAGCCGTACATCACGCTATCCAGCTCAGAGGCGCTTGCCGGTCTGGCGCAAATGGGCGTTCTGGAGATTCATCCTTGGGGTTCTTGCAATGCGAATCTTGAGCATCCTGACCGACTGATTCTGGACATTGATCCCGACGAGTCGCTTCCATGGCTGGTCGTTTGCGAGGCAGCCGGCGAGATACGAGCTCGGTTAAATAAAGCAGGCTTGGAAAGCTTTCTCAAAACGACGGGCGGCAAAGGCCTGCACGTTGTCATTCCGATCGTGCCGGAGCTTGGCTGGGCCGAGATCAAGACCATCACTCACACGTTCGTGAGCAAAATGGAACGCAGCAGACCTACGCTTTATCTAACGAAAATGACGAAGTCGGCGAGGAAAGGCAAGATCTACCTGGACTACCTGCGAAACGAGAGAGGCGCTACGGCTGTAGCACCTTACTCTCCGCGCGCACGGCTCGGGACGCAAGTCTCTCTTCCGCTGCCCTGGTCGGCCTTGCGATCGTCCGAGCGGCCGGTGTTTTCTGTGAGCAATTTTTCCGAGTGGCGTTCCAGTCTGCGCACCAATCCCTGGAAAAAGCTGGTTGGCACCAGGCAGCACCTCATCATGGAGCGCATCGAATCATTATGAGCAATGTTGCAGTGTTAATGGAAGCATCAGAGTCGAAGCAATCGGCGCTCCCTCCTCCACGGCGTGGCAAGCGAACGACGATGGGAAGAGACGAGCAGCAACGGTCAAGGTCTTCTAGTTCAGATCAAACCCGTGAAACGGCTTCTCGTCATGAGCCTTCCGTCGACCCTGATTCCGCAGAACATCTACTCACGGCAGCTTGCCTAGGGCAGCGCATCAAGCGGCTGCGTTTGAAGCGGTCGATGGGGCTCGTCGAACTCGGCAAGCTGACAGGTCTTTCAGCAAGCTTCTTATCTCAACTGGAGACGGGACGAGTCGTTCCTACTCTCCGGAATCTGGCGCGCATCAGCTTGGTCTTCGCCAAGGACCTGTCGTACTTTTTCGAAGCGGAGGAGCAAAGTGTCTTTCGCGTTCAGCGCAAGAAAGACCGCGTGCGGCTAACGATGGGTGCCTCGAAACCTTCGTACCTGACCGAGAGTTTTGGCATCCTGGTACCGGAAGGCGGGCTACGTCCCTGTATGGCCGAGTTCCTGCCGGGGGACGAAATTGAGGCGTTTGTCCCGGAGCGCTATTCCGGTGTCGAGATGGTGTATGTGCTGAACGGCAGTCTTGAATTCCAGCGGAACGGCGATCAGCATGAGTTGCACCAGCACGACCTAATGTATGTTTCAGGGGAAACCCCCCGCACGTATCACTGTTCCGGCGACTCTCCCGTGCAGGCGCTGATCATCAGCTTCGACGAAGAATCTGGGGCAATGCGCCGCGCGAAGAAGTACTAACCTGTTGTAGATCATGGACAAAGACGCCCGGCGAACGCCGGGCTTCTTTGTCTTCGCTCCTGATCATTCGGGCTTGCCATCCACCTTATGAACCACGCTCTTGGTTCCGTTCGCTGTTTTATGGGCCGCCGTCTTGCTGACATCAACTGTCTTATCAGCGGCAACATCTGCACCATCCTTGGTCTTTACAGCCGCTACCTTTGTGCCGTGCGCGGTGGTACGGGCCGCAGTTTTCGTTCCGGACGCAGTCTTGTGTGCGGCGGTTCTCGTACCCCGCGCGGTCGTGTGAGCCACTTTCTTGCTGGCATCCGCTGTATCATGGCCGGCGTTCTTCACATCTTGTCCGGCCGTCTGCGCCATTGCTCCTGTACAAGACAGTCCCGCAGCTAAGAGCGTAGTGATAACAAACTTTAGATTCATGTCGTTGCCCCCGAATCGTCATCCTAATCCTTATTCGCCAGGACGCAAAGTGTTCAGCTGGAGCCAGCCTGAACTCCGCGCTCCTTGCCAAGCTGATGACCATTCTTCCCAAAGATTGTTAGCCGTGGTTAACTAATGCGGTGACTGCGGAGATCACAGTTTCGAAAGAGGATTACCTCAAGGCAATCATTGAGGCGGAGAGCGAAGGGCACACTGTGATTCCCGCGCTTCTCGCCCAATGGCTTCATGTGTCTGCGCCGGCGGTCACGAAGGCTGTAAAAAGGCTGAAGGAAGATGGGTACGTCTCGCACAAGGATGAAGGTGCGCTGAAGCTGACCGCTAAGGGTCGCGAGGCAGCTCATCGAACAGCGTTACGTCACCACCTTGTTGAACGGATGCTCGCGGAAGTTTTTGGGATGGAGTGGCATCAAATCCATGCCGAAGCCGAGCGGCTTGAGCATGTTATTTCTCCGGCCTTTGAAGCGAAATTGATCGAAAAGCTCGGCAAAGATGGCAACTGCCCACACGGCAACCGCGTCCTGCCCGAAACTCCTGCGCAACTCAAGCGACGCGGCTTCCTTCCTCTGTCTGAAACCAAGGTTGGAGGCGATTACGTCGTTTCCAGTCTCTACGAGCGCGATGCGCGTCTGCTGGAATACCTCCACAAGCTCGGGATCGGTCCTGGAGCTGCACTTCGTCTCCTGGAACGAAATTACGACGACACGTTGAGGGTCAGAACGCCACTGGGCAACACAATGCTCGGTTTGGCTGCCGCGGGCAGAGTATGGGTTTCTTCAGCAGGGAAATAAGCCTTACGACATATGCCCAGCGTAACCAAGGTTAACTCTTTATGGCATACTGCAATCAAGCGGCAGCCCGCTTTTGCCTTCTATGCCACCTCGCGTACAAACGACAGAACCGCAGTCGCCGTCACTACCTGGCGCTTTCTCGACTGTGCGTATTTCTACGGCTAGAGGCTTCTGGCGTCGCGCGCTGCGTTTTGCCGGACCAGGATTTCTCGTGGCCGTGGGCTACATGGATCCTGGTAACTGGGCGACAGACTTGGCGGGCGGTTCGAAATACGGATACAGCTTGCTGTTCGTCATCATGCTGTCCAGTCTCATGGCGATCGTTCTTCAAAGCCTTTCGTTGAAGTTGGGGATAGCCACCGAACAGGATCTCGCTCAGGCATGCCGGGAGCGCTACAGTAAACCAGTCGTCATGCTGCTATGGATTTTCGCTGAGGTAGCCATCGCCGCGTGCGACCTCGCAGAGGTCATCGGGTCGGCAATCGCCCTTCAATTACTGTTCCATATTCCTTTGGTGCTCGGAGTTGTGATCACCGGCGCTGACGTGTTGCTTCTTCTGCTGTTGCAAAACCGGGGGTTTCGGTACCTTGAAGCTCTGGTCATCACCTTGATTGGCACGATCACCGTTTTGTTCAGCGTGGAGATCTTTCTTTCGCGGCCGGAGTGGGCGCACATTGCGCACAGTCTTTTCGTGCCTTCATCACAAATTCTGCATGATCGCGGCATGCTCTACATCGCTGTTGGCATCCTGGGCGCAACAGTCATGCCCCACAACTTGTACCTGCACTCTTCGATTGTGCAAACCCGAACCTACCCGCGCAGCCTTGCAGGAAAGCGCGAGGCCTTGCAGTTTGCGAACCTGGATTCGGCATCCGCTCTTGTTCTTGCGATGGCTGTGAACGCCGCAATCCTGGTTCTAGCTGCCGCGGTATTTCACCGTGGCGGCTTTTACGGTGTTGCAGAAATAGGCGATGCTTACAAACTGCTGACGCCCATGCTTGGCTTCTCCGGTGCCAGCGCGATGTTCGCCATTGCACTCTTGGCATCCGGGCAGAACTCGACGATCACCGGCACGCTAGCCGGACAGATTGTCATGGAAGGTTTCCTCCACTTGCGGATGAAGCCTTGGTTGAGAAGGCTCGTGACGCGCTCCGTTGCTATCGTTCCGACGATCATCGTCACAGCCATCTATGGTGAACGCGGGACTTCCAACCTACTCATTTTCAGCCAGGTGATCCTAAGCATGCAGCTAAGCTTTGCTGTAATCCCGTTGGTTGCGATCACCAGTGATCGCAAGCGTATGGGAAGTTTTGTGAACGGACAGCTCATGAAGACCCTGGGCTATACCGCTGCAGGTGTTATTGCGGTCTTGAACACGTGGCTGTTATTGCAGATGCTGTCGGGACACCACTAATGTGGGCGGGGCCCTGCACTCGCGGTACCTAGTAAACCTCCGAGGCTAAGTTGCAGGATCACCAGTCTAGGGGCGCGCCCGGACGCAGAAGTACGAACTCATCCCCACCGCCTGTTGCTACCCTGCATCACGGAACCGACTACTCGTCCGCGCTAGAGCAGAAAAGCGGTTAGCGGCATTCTAGCCGAAACTCTCATGGATGTTGTTGGAAGCGCCTGCTCGCAGGTGATTACGCTGGCGCATAGATCGGAACTTTTTGGCTAACGAATTTCTGCTATGGGCGAAGAAGGAGTTCGCGGGCCCGGAAAAACGAGATCAAGCCGTCTGCTTCATCTACTCCATGCGCTCTGCCAGCACGACGCGCGCTATCCCCGCGTAATCCTTGAGGAATCTCACACGATCCCAGCCTTGCAGCAGTTGCTTGAGTGCCTGCTGCTGCCCGAAACCAAACTCCATAGCTAGCAGACCGCCTGCCCGAAGTATCACCTTTGCCTTTGGAATGAGCCTTCGGTAGACATCCAATCCATCCAAACCCGCAAAGAGAGCATCACGCGGTTCGTGCTCCGCAACCTCTTTCTGCATCTGGGCTGCATCGCCCAACGGAATGTACGGAGGATTGGATACAACGACATCAAATGAGTTCGAAGCGAAGGGCTCCAAGAGGTCGGCTCTTAGAAACAGAATGCGGTCTGCAAAACCCAGTTGAACTGCGTTGCTGCTCGCAATCCCCAAGGCCGTATCAGATAGGTCGGTAGCCGTGATTTCGCTTTCCGGTACGTTCTTTGCAAGTGCCAGCGCGATTGCGCCAGAACCCGTCCCGACATCAACAATGCGAAGCTTGTCGTCCTTGCGATTCGAACACCATTGCAGCACAGCTTCGACGAGATGTTCGGTTTCCGGTCTTGGTATAAGAACTCCTTGCTCAACATGCAGAGAGAGTCCAAAGAACTCCTGCGTACCGATGATGTACTGCATCGGCTCACCAGCCGCGCGCCTCGCGGCAAGGCAAATGAATCTCTGGAACTCATCTTCGGACAGCAAATCTTCTTTATGAGCGATGATCCAAGCTCTATCGCTACCTAGAACATGGCCTACTAAGAGTTCAGCGTCGCGAGCCGATATCCTCTTAGCGGCTTCAAGTATCGCCCCGCGAACAGTCACGATGGAGCTTTCGGCAGAAGACTTAGCGCTTTTGAAAGATGAGGAAGTAATCTTGCCCATCCGCCTTCGTGAAATCGTAGCGACCGACCTGCTTGAAGCCAGCTTTCTCAACTTCTTCTCTGACGACATTCTCATCTAGTCCGTGGTCTGCGCCGTTCCCATTGCGATCGATGATGCCGAACCTGGCGCCTGCTTTCATGGAGGATCTGAGCGATGAGAGCAGCGTCGTAGGCGAGGCAATCTCATGATAGACCTTCAGCATAAGCACCGCGTCTACGGACGAGGCCGGCAACTTTGGATCACCCTCAGTGCCGAGGACTGTAATGATATTTGTGAGGTGCTCGCGCTCCGCGCGGTCGCGGATTGCATCAATGTAGTGGGCGTTTATGTCTTCCGCGTAGACCCTTCCGGCCGGTCCTACCTTGCGGGCTGCACGCACTGAGAACCAGCCCCCACCTGCTCCAATGTCAGCGACAACAGAGCCGGTAGCAATGTGCAACAGCTTCATGACGCGATCAATTTGCAACCTTGTATCGCGACCAGGTTCCTCGAAGATGCTGAGGTCGCCGGTATACGGTGCGCTGGTCTTGTGGGCGGCAGGCGTGGAACTTTGCCCTATAAGACAAGCAGGAAGAAGCAGAAGGGCAAACATAAGCGAGCGCGATCGTAGACACAGCATGATGGTTTGACGCTTGTTCCACCTTGGACGGCCAAGGCAACTGATCCTCTGAACGGCCAAGGCGACCGTTTCTTATCGATGGGTGGCCGACTTCGACCCCGGAAAGTGCCATTCTCAGAAAGGGTCCGCAGGGTTAATCTACTCTGGTCAGTTTTGAACTTGAAGCACTCGAAAGCCCATGATCAGCCAAAGCAAATCCCGACGCGACCTTTACATCGTGCTCGCCATAGCTCTGGTGGCAAGGCTTCTCGTTCTCTGGCTCGCTGTTGCGCGGCAAGGAGCAACCTGGCTTTACTCGCGAGGCGTTGAAGTCGGCTTCGTTGCGAATTCATTGCTCTCAGGTCACGGGTTTGCTTCTCCGTTCGGCGGAGACACGGGTCCAACGGCATTAATCGCTCCAGGCTATCCATTGCTCGTTGCAGGTGTTTTCCATGCGTTCGGAACTTACTCGAGACCTTCTGCGATCATCATCATGCTCGGGCAGGTTGCGCTCAACCTGGCAACCATTGCGCTGATGATGCGCCTGACGAGGAGCCTGGCTGGAGGGCGAGCGGCATTGGTTGCCGGTACCTTCTGGGCATGCTGGCTGCCATTCCTTTGGATGCCGACCATCTTCTGGGAAACATCGCTCTCTGCATTCATGCTGCTGGGAATGCTTACGCTCGCTATTGAAGTTTCCAAGCTCCCTACAAGGCGTCGCTGGCTTTGCTTCGGAATTCTTTGCGGCGTCGCATGCCTAATCAACATGGCTCTGCTGATTACTCTTTCCGGGATCTTTGTCTGGCTGATGGCGAGAAGCTTCCGGACGCAAAGGATCAGTATTGCCATGGCGGCGTGCCTCTTCGTCTTGGTCTACTCGCTTTGGCCACTTCGAAATGCGAAAGTCTTCCATGCGTTCATTCCGCTGCGCACCACTGTGGGTCTTGAATTGTGGATGGGCAACCACGACGGTTCATCCGGGTATCTCGAAGAGTCTCTGTTTCCGATATACAACAAGGTTGAGTTGCAGGAATACACGCGGGTTGGCGAGGTAGCATACGACCACGAGAAGTCCGCCGCAGCCCACACATGGATTTCATCTCATCGCGCAGACTTCGCCACACTCACCCTTCTGCGGGCTTTCCGATATTGGATCGGATCAGGCAGCCGAAATGGTTCGCCGGTGTTTATCCTCGGCGCGTTTGTCACGAGTTCATTAGGCCTCCTGGGCCTGGGGTGGCTTTATAGAAGCGGAGAGCGAGCATTGGCTGCACTATTCGCCATTCCATTGCTGTGCTTTCCACTGCCCTACTACATCACCCACGCGGAGTTCCGATACCGTCTCGTTATCGATCCTTTGCTAACCGTTCTCAGTGCATACGCGATTCGTTTCTTTACAGGCGAAAAGTCGCCTTCTGCGAAGGCCGCACCCATAGAGACAATTGACCAGGACGAGGCCCAACTCGTAGCGTAAGGCATCGAATGCCTACAGAATATGACATTGCCTCAGAAGCACAACATGAGAGCCATCGCGTAGATCCGTTTGCGAAGAGCATGGCTGCAATTGCCCTGCTTGTGCGACTGCTCATCGTGGTCGTCGTGTGGCATGCGAAGCCGGCATCTTGGTTTTACTCGCAGGCCTCTGAATTAGGCGAAGTCGCTCATTCGGTCTCGTCTGGGGCCGGCCTTGCATCTCCGTTTGGTGGCAACACAGGGCCTTCGGCCTTTCTTCCGCCGGGCTATCCCTTACTTGTTGGCGGCATTTTCCGTGCATTTGGAGACTACAGCCGCGGCGCAGAACTCGCGTTGTTGCTCGCGCAAGCGTGCTTCGGAGCTTTGGCTGTACTCTTCCTCATGCTTTTAGGGCGTCTTCTTTTTGGACCTAGAACAGCAAACATAGCCGGCACACTTCTTGCGTTTGACCCCTGGTTGATTGCGCTGAGTTTTGTCTTCTGGGAGACCAGCTTTTCTCTCATGGCACTCGTCCTTCTTGTCTACATAGCGGTGAGATGGATACAGCTGCCCTCGAAGAAGATCGCCTACATCGCAGCGCTCCTAAGTGCCCTCTCGATCGCGGTGAATGCAAGTATGGCAATCACCGTGATCGCACTATTCGCCTGGGCCGCGCACCGCCGGAAAGAATCTCGAAGACTCGCTCTTCTTCCCGGTGTTCTCTTCCTTGTCCTGTGTACTCTATGGCCTTTGCGAAACGCCGTGGTGATGCACGCGTTTATCCCATTGCGTAACAATCTTGGTTATGAACTTTGGCAAGGAAACAGGTTTGGAGCAGACGGCTTCTTCGCGCCGGAATTGCACCCGAACATAAACAAGAGTGAGTTTCGACAGTTTCAGAGTCTCGGCGAGCCAGGCTACATGCGCGAGAAGTCAAAGATCGCGAAGCGGGATATCGCAGCCTCGCCGAAGCGCTTTGTATCGCTTACGGGCAAGCGTATTGCCTGCTTCTGGCTGGGGATAAGCCGTCGGACATATCCCAATCAGATTTTCATTGCTACCGTTACTTCGCTACTTGGTTTGGCTGGTTTAGGTTTCTACATTCGAAAACGCGGCCTACGGATCGCCGTCCCAATCATTCTTCCACTGTTGCTCTTTCCAGTGCCGTACTACATCACGCATCCGGACTTTCGGTTCTGGTGTCTGTTGAGTCCCTTGCTGACAGTGTTCGCTGTTTACGCAGGCACGCAATGGGTAGAGGCTAATGCGGAATACCGCTTCGCGGCAATAAGAAAGGCCGCAAGAGCGGCCTCGGGGATGAGCGGCATCAACTTATTGAACTGCCAGACGGTCTCCTACGCGGACTCCGCTGGAGGCAATCAGCCCAGCCGGAAGCTCAATGACGCTGCGCACCTTCGTGCTTATCGACGTAAGCCGGTATGGAACAAGATCGGACCAAAGCTTGACGACGTTCATCTCCTTATCTAAGCCGATGACATCGATCGTGAAACGCATGAAGACAGTGTGGACACCTGAAGAGGGCTTGATCCACAAGCCCTCCCCAGAGTCGAGGCCACGTCTGCCGAGGAGGCCGAACATTCGAGACAAGGACGTGTCAGCAACGGCGACACGATCTCCGATCAGCGAATCACGGGTTGTATTACGAACTGTAACTGCACGCATTGCGGGTATGACCCCAAGTTAGGCATTCTTCTGCTTACGACGATAGACGATCACTGAGAGCACGAGAGCTGCCAGCACGCCTGCTCCGACACGAACGATGAGAGCGGAATCCATAATGTGATGCCTCCTTTCCGGAAACTTTCCGATTTACTTTGCCCTTCGATAACGCTGATCCGCTGAAGAGCGAAAACTGACAAACCTGGTCTGTGACTAAGCTCCGAAGAGCTGTTGAGGTGCTTACCCGGACCCCCTAGTTCCCACCCATCGACTTGAAACCATTGACGATGCTGAGAACTGCCGGAGCAAGTAACACGATGAAAATGCAAGGAAAGATGCACAACACCAGGGGAAAAATAATCTTGATCTTTGTTTTGGCCGCGGCTTCTTCCGCGTGTTGACGGCGCTGCATGCGCAGATCCTCGGCGAACCGGCTCAACGTTTTGATGATCGGTGTGCCAAAGCGATCTGTCTGCGTCAGCATGCTGACGAACTGTGAGAACTCGTCGACTTCCGTGCGGTCGGCAAGTGCCTGCCACGCTTCCAGGCGAGGCTTACCGGCACGCTGTTCGAGGTTCACCATCGTGAGTTCTTCCGCGATCTCAGCATGGCTGATTACGAGCTCTTCACCCACGCGAAGCAGAGCTTGATCGAGGCCCAGGCCAGCCTCTACGCAGATCACCAGCAGGTCGAGTGCGTCCGGCAGGCTGCGACGAATCTTCTTCTTGCGCTTATTGATCTGACGCGAAAGCCAGAAGTCAGGTGCCATAAAACCGATGACGCCTAACGCCATCATCCAGAACATACCCGGGCAGAAATACCCGGCGATCACACCGAGCACCGGAAGCGTTAGCTGAGCCGCATAGAAGAGGTCGGCAGAGTTCGATTTACGCATACCTGCGGATAACAGGCGGCGTTTCACCTTGCTGCTTTCCGACATACCGAGCTTGCCGCGCAGGCTCTGCGCGAACTGCATGATCTTCTCGAGAAGGTCTGCTCGGCTGCTGGTCTTGGCTTCACTACGTGAATTCGTGACCACATCCAGCATGCGCTGGTTTTCCGGCGCCTGCTTCATCACCATCGGCGCAAAAATTAGGGCCAACAGGCAGAATCCGGTGAACAGAATCGAGAGGTAAAAGACGGTCGTCATCGCGCTATACCTCGATTCCACGAACAATTTGGCGAATGATAAGGCCACCGACAACCAGCAGCCCGATGCCCATGTACAGCATGGTCCTTCCAATGCCTTCTTCGAATAGCACTTTTGAGTACCCGGGGCTCATCACATTGATGATCAGCAGTAACACGATCGGGAGCAGGCATAGAATCCAACCAGTCATACGGCCCTGTGCCGTATGCGTGCGAACTTCGCGACCGATGCGTACACGTTCACGGATAACGTGCACGATGCGATCGAGGATCTCCGCAAGATTGCCGCCGGTGTCCTTTTGAACAAGCATTCCCGTCACCACAACCCGGAGGTCTTGTGAGGGAACGCGTTGCAACAATTGCATCAATGCATCACGCAAGGGCAAGCCGTAGTTTTGCTGCTTGAAGACCTCAGAAAACTCCGTCTTTGCCGGCTCCTGAGACTGCTCAGCAACAATGCTGATCGCTGCCGGCAGTGAGTGCCCCGCGCGCAGCGACCGGGCCATCATGTCGATTGCGTCCGGCAGCGCTCCTTCGAAGGCCTTCAGCCTTCGGCCACGTCTGAATTGCAGTAGACCAAATGGAATGTATCCGGCAGCTACGCCAACGATTGCTGATAACAACAGCATGGAGCTGAACAAATAAGCAATCAGCATGACACCGACCGCCAGGCCGAAGGTCTGCATCATGATGCTTCCGAGCGTGGTAGTGCTGTTTGCCTGCAGGATTTGCAGTTGGATGCGACGCGCAACGTCTATATGTCCGACAACTTCTTCCAGCCATCCGAACGGACCCTCGCGCTTCGTCTTCAGATACTGCTCGAGTTCCTCCGCCGCAAGCCCAAACGCATTGCGCTCTGTCTTGATGCCGGCCACACGACGGTACAAGGCTTTCTGGTCCTGCGTTGGCCGCAGGAAGAATGCTATGGCCACGAAGGTGACAATGCCGAGGAAGATGAAGGTGAACGCGAAGATCATTGTATTTTCCTTAGATCTCCACCGAGTGGTCGCGAATGCTGAGCGGCATCGGTATGCCTGCGGCAATCAGCTTCTCACTGAAACGTGGCATGATACCTGTTGAATAGAAGCGCCCGCGCACCTTGCCGTTTGCCCCCAGGCCCTGCTTCTCAAACAGGAACACATCCGTCATGCTGATGATGTCGGATTGCGCCCCCGTGATCTCAGAGATGTGCGTGATTCGACGAGTTCCGTCTGCCTGCCTCGAAACTTGCACAATGAGGTGAACAGCGGCTGCAATCTGTGCTTTGATGGCTTTCTCAGGCAGGCGTACGTCGCCCATCATGGCCATGGTTTCCATGCGGGCAAGAGCGTCTCTTGGCGTATTCGAGTGGATGGTCGTGAGCGATCCATCGTGGCCGGTGTTCATAGCTTGTAACATGTCTAGGCACTCTTCGCCACGGACTTCACCAAGAACGATGCGATCGGGACGCATACGCAAAGCGTTCATCACGAGCTCTCGTTGGCGGATTGCGCCTGTACCTTCCACGTTGGGAGGGCGTGTTTCGAGGCGAACGACGTGCTCCTGCTTCATCAGGAGTTCAGCCGAGTCTTCGATCGTTACGATGCGTTCCTTGCTCGATATAAATCCTGAGAGAACATTGAGGAGTGTCGTCTTGCCGGCGCCGGTACCGCCCGAAACTACGATGTTCAGACGAGCCTTGACCGCACCCTGCAGACATTCCAACATGGGTGGCGTCAGCATCTGATTGCGTAGCAGATCTTCCGCACCTAACGGTGTGTTGCCGAAACGGCGGATGGAAAGTATGGGTCCATCGATCGCAAGCGGCGGAATGATGACGTTCACACGCGAGCCGTCAGCGAGGCGCGCGTCGACCATTGGTGATGACTCGTCTACCCGGCGTCCGACCGCCGACACGATCTTGTCAATGATGTGCAGCAGGTGACGATTGTCGTTGAACACGATGTTGGTCTTTTCGAGCTGACCGCGCCGCTCTACATAAACCGAGTTGTACGTGTTGACCAGAATGTCGCTAACGGTTGGATCGCTGAGCAATGGCTCAAGTGGACCCAGGCCAAAGACCTCGTTAACAACTTCCTTTGCGAGACGGTCGCGCTCCGTGCTGCTGAGTGGAACGCCCTGCTCACCAAGGAGCTGCTGGATAAGCTGGAAGAGTTGTTTTTGGCCACCCTGCGACTCGTTGAGATCAGAAAGCTTATCGAGATCAACTCGTTGGATGAGTTCCTTATGAACCGCACCCTTGATCTGCTGTTGCACAAACTCCGGCACACCGCGCGGTTCGATGACAGGAGCTGCGGGCCGAATTCGATCAAGAGGAGATGCTACTGTAGCCATGGTTCTGATTTCCCTTCACAACAAGCGGCTGGCCTTTGCGGAAACTACTTCCACATCCTGATCAGTGATTCTTTTTTAGCGGGCGCAGCAGAGGCGGTCGATCCAACCAGCGTGTTACTCCACTTCACCAACTGGTCTGCAAACTCGACCTTGCGGTTTGGGGCGATAGGTTCGCCCAGATTCACCGAGCGGACGAGATCAATGTAGCTGTTCGGCAGCTTGATCGCGATTGGAAGCCGAATGGCCTTCTCAATCTGATTGCTTTCTACCGCATACCGCGAGGAGAACCGGTTGATGACAACATGCATCTTTTCCGTCGGGCATCCCGCGTGCGCGATGCTGTCAATGTAGCGAGACAAATCGCGAATGGCGCCGATTTCCGGTGTAGCTACGAGATAGAGACGCGAGGAAGCTTCGATCAGCGCCAGGCTCGCGTCGTCAACGGAAGTAGCGCAGTCGATGATGACGTAGTCATATTCACTACGCAAGAACTCAATCGTCTTTACGATCGACTCCGTATCCGACCTCACTCCCGCACCGGGTACATCCGGCGAAGAAAGAACCTCAAGACCCGATGGATGCTTCGCGACGAGGCCTTGTAGTAGCGAACTGTCCAGGCGCGTTACGTTACTCACAACTTCTGAAAAATGATTCTGAGCGCCATCCAGGCCGAGATAGATCGAGACATGTCCCAGATCCGGATGATTGTCGATCAGCAAAGTTCTTTTGCTGTGCACCTGCGAAAGATACGTTGCGAGGTGAGTTGCAATGGTCGTCGTGCCAACGCCCCCCTTTGAACCGAAGAACGCGAGGACAGCACCTGCCGGAGCGCTACGCTGCTGAGCTTTGGACCAATGACTTTCCAATCTGCCCAGCGCTTCGGTAAACGTCTTCGTGCTGAAGGGCTTCGGAAGAAACTCACTGCAGCCGGCACGCATTGCCTGCAGCAACAGATCCGGATCGCGGCTTTCCGCAAGAGCAATCACGGTAACTTTGTTTGCAAACACTTGATGCAGATAGCGCGTGGATTCCACCGCCTGAATCGGATCGCTGTCGAAATCGACAATCGCAATGCACGCGGTCGTCGACTTGCTTTGCGGTCCTAGGTAGGGACGGCGCGCTTCAGAGATGTACGAATCGAACGACGAGGAGGAACTAAGCACCCAGTTCATCGATTCAACGGTCTCATTCAACTGCTCAGTCGTCTTTTCGTCAACGCAGACTGTCACGACGGTGACACTGAAGAATGTCGGTATTGTGTGGTTCTTCGTGGACACGTTAGCCCCTACTTTTCTGAATTCTTGTTCATGTCGTGATCGACCTTCTTCTGCATGTATTCGTCGAACGATTTGTTGTAAAGGACGGGTACCACCTGGTCCGGAACGTGGAGCGTGTCCTTCGCACTGAGCGGATCAATGATTTCCGGCGTCACGACGACCAGCAACTCCGTACGGCCATGATTGAGTGATTTCGATTTGAATAACGCTCCAATGATCGGCACGCTTGTGATGCCGGGAGTCCGTTGGTACGCGTCTGTCGTACGTTGATCAATCAGGCCCGATATAGCAAAGGTCTGGCCGTCACGAAGAACTACTTCCGTCTGCGCTTTCCGCGTCGACAAAGCCGGAATGGTGTATCCGCTGATCGAGACTGAGTTTGTGTAATCCAGTGCGCTGACTTCAGGGGCGACCGTTAGATCAATCGTGCCGTCAGGATTTACGACCGGTGTGAACTCGAGCTTCACGCCGTACGGACGGAATGAGATGGACACGGAGGCAGCGCCATTGGTTCCACCTGGTTGAATCACTGGGAACGGAAACTCACCGCCAGCCAGAAAGCTAGCCTTTTGCCCACTCATCGTCATCATCGTAGGTTCAGCAAGCACCTGCAGAAGCTGCTTGCTCTCCAGGTCCTTCAACCCAATGCCGATGTTGGCTGAAGCGCTATAGATCAAAAAGTTCAGCGGATCGGAGACCTGAATAGAGGTTCCCGAAAGAAGCGTCTGCCCGGTTGAACTGGAGCCTGTGCTGGAGGAAGAGGTGCTGGAGCCTGATCCAAGGCTTGAGAGTGTTGGTCCTGTTGGGAACTGACTTGTTGTTGTTGAAAAGAGCGTGTTTCCTGCAAGACCAAAGATGTTGAAGCCGAACTGCACCGATTTAGACCGGTCGATTTCAACAAAGCGGACTTTGAGGCGAACCTGTTTCACCTTGGACGAGTTCACGATCAGCGCGTTATGAACATCTTTTGCGTAGACCGTGGCGATTTTCATCGCATTGTCTGCTGTGTCCTTTGTTCCAACAAAGCCGGCGAGAGTGATGCGGCCCTCGGCCTCCTGGACATCGAATTTCTCATTCGGCATAGCCTGTGCAAGCGCAGCACGAAGATTCGATAGATCGCCGTCGGCTGACACCGTAAAGACCTGTGAGTCACCCATTTCGTCCCAGACGATCAACGTGCTCATGCCGGGGGCTTTCGCAGTAATCACAATCTGGTTGGGACTTGCGGTATAGGAATC
This sequence comes from Verrucomicrobia bacterium Tous-C9LFEB, assembly GCA_903970445.1. Lineage (GTDB taxonomy): Bacteria > Acidobacteriota > Terriglobia > Terriglobales > Acidobacteriaceae > Granulicella. Next base: position 60,563 of record CAJCIP010000055.1, read on the forward strand.
CAGCACACCAGGGTTTGTCACATACACGCGCGAAAGGCGGTGCTTTGTGTTGACAAAAGATGAGTGGCCAACCAGAAGATGCATCGTCTGTTCCGACGGGATCGGGGTGCTGAAATCGGCACGCATATCGGCGCCCGTGCCAATCACGTGTGCAGGTGCACCCAACACGATCGGATGAGGCAGGGTCTGTGCTGCACTGAGAGCTGTCGTACAACCAGCCACTAGCAGCGCCAGCCTGGAACTCCGCTTATAGAACAGGCTTGCAGTTTGGGTGTTCACTAGAACTTCTCCTCAGTGGACTTGTCGCCACGAACGGTCTGCACGACGTAGGCTTTCTTTTCAACAACTACGTCTGGCTTGCGCGGTGCTGGGGCAGCTGGTACTGGAATCTGTGCTCCCGTGAAGCGTGGGACGGGAACGTTGGATGTGGGCATGTAGAACTTGGCGGGCTGTTGATTCACCTTCAGGCGATCAGAGCCGTTGCGCAGCACGAAATGTACTGTCCCCTGAGCCGTAGCCAACGTGAGTTTCTGGGCATCACCTGGACTTACGAGCAACGTCACTACGTTCGTGGTTGCCGCTTTACCATCAGGATCCGCCTGCGTCTTTTGACCCGCCGCCAGAACCTGTACATCTTGCAAGACGATGTCGGACGTGGTGTCGTTGTTCTGAGCCGAGTGGTACGTCACAATAACGTCCACATGTGTGCCCGGCAGCAAGAATCCTGCGACACCGACGACTTCATCGTCACGAAGCGACATGGCGCGCATGCCATCGGGAATCTTTGCTGAAAGGCCGATACCTGCGCCAAGGGCTGCCAGAGAGCGCTCCTGGATCGGCTGGCCAGCAGCGACCGGGTACAAGAGTGTGCGATTCGCAACGTCTTCCGGCTTCGTGAAGGAGCCCTCCAGGGGAACACCCGAGGGCCAGTCCACCAGCTTGAGTGTCGAAGCTGAGATGACCGTACCCGGATCAAGGTTCTGGGCGGCTGCGACATACTTGTGATTAGCGGCTTCCACTGTGCGGGAACCGCCAAGTTTCCGGCTGAGCCAGAAGGTGAACAAGCCCGATACAACAAGGGCGAGCAGGAGGGCGGTCATAAGGCGGCGCGCGACCATGCCATTAACCTCTAATTCCTTGCAGGTAGCACGTAAGTGCACAGCCTGCAGCGATTGCGACCCCATAAGGGAGCCGAAGTGTATTGGTGTTCTTCACGTTCAAATCCGGGTGAGGGGTCAAACCTTCTTGCCGGTGATGGGTAACCAGATCGCCAACATTGCTCAGCGTCTCCATGAGCTTTCCGCGTGTAAGAGCAAGGGCGATTCCCATGGCCCCGCCGACGAGCGCGGACAACACAAGAAGGTAAGAGACATGTGGCAGGCCAGCAAGACAACCGACAGCTGTCATCAGCTTCACATCGCCTGCTCCCATTCCGCCTGCCAGATAGAAAAGTAGAAAGATTACGCCGCAGATAAGAGCAGCGGCAGAACTTGTGAAGAGTCCATGCCATCCATCGCCGATGGTGTGCAGCGCAAGTCCGGTCAAGATCGCGGGCCCGGTGATGAAGTTTGGAATCCGGCGGCTCTTGATGTCGTAGACCGCGCTCACTGCAGCGCAAAGACACGCAGCCGTCAGGTAGGTCAAATCGAGATTTGACTGTGGAATATGCATTGAATCCTTTTGAGGGATCCGGCAGAGAAGAGGCCCGCCCTCGTCTCTGCCGGTAAATTCGTTTATTGGCGTTCCCTGCTTGGTGGCTCGCTCAGATTTCTGGTCTTGCTCTAGGCTGTTGGTCGCCTTTGTCTTACTTTGGTGTTGCTCTGAAACGGTCCCGGCCGTTGGTTTGTAGTTTCTGTGAAGCGATCCGTGGGCACCTCGCGGGCCCACGGATAACTACACGTTGGCAGAGAGAGTGTTGCCGACTGAATTGAATGCGTTGCTGATGGTGGTTGCGAGCGAGCGCATTGCGCCGATCGCGCCCAGGCCGAGCAGAGCAGCGACGAGCGCGTACTCGATGAGATCCTGGCCGGACTCGTCCGCCAGGAGGTTGTTCATGATCTGCTTGTAGTTCTTCATTTGCTTACTTCTCCTTAGTCTTTCTTGGTGGTGCGTACCGAGTTGGTGGTTAAGGACCGGTTGTAAATCGAGGTTAGGAGCCGGGTTGCTTCGGAACAATGGCAGCAATGGGTGATACAGCGCTCCTCTTGTGGCATGGATGGAATCCGCCTTGGTTACCTTGGTGGATTACGCCCGTACGCTACGGAGTGTCGAACTGCGCTGCTTCAGCTCCGCACATCATGTTTCCCATGTTCTGGAGCACTCTAGCCATCCCTCTTCCCGTTCCGCGACGGTACGGAAGTGGTACCCAGAACGGCTGAACAGGATTACCGAAGTGGCAGAGAGAAGGGCGCGGAATCCTTCAGAATGCGGAAAGCACGGTCGCCAACGGCGATGCGACGTCTCATTTCGGTAGGGGAATGGTCCGGAGGCACGTGCGCGGCCTGTCCGTCGTTCGGAGATATAAACTAGAAGTTGTGTCCAAGCCGCATCAATCCCGCTCTCTGAAGTTTGTCATCGCTGGTGCAGTCATCCTTGGCACCGTTGCGTGGCTGGCGATTTCAGGCGCTCGCGACTCAAGCGCAAAGAGCTACTACGTCACAATCTCAGAATTGCAAGGTATGGGTTCAGCAGCGTATACGCGTCATCTGCGCGTGGCCGGCAATGTGCAGCCGGGCAGTATTACGCGCGTAGGAACCACAGCCACCTTCACGCTGCTTGAGCAGGGCAAGGTGCTGCATGTGAATTATCAAGGCACCGAGCCGCCACCAGACACGTTCAAAGACGATGCCCAGGCACTGGCCATAGGCACATATGGTCGCGATGGCACCTTCCATGCCACGCAGCTTCAGGCAAAGTGCGCCAGCAAGTACGCGCCTGCAAAGCCAGGTGATAAGCCGACTGGCAACACAGCTCCTTTGAAAACTACAGCGTCGCTTTAGAAGTTCTTAGGGCTTCGTGAGTGCCTTTAGATATAAGTAGCGGAACTCAACTCCGTCATAAAAGGACTGGACGCGAATGCGCTCATCTCTGCCGTGCGCACGGTCGTCATCTGCATCGATCCCCATGCCACTGATGCCATAGCTCGGCAAACCCACGGCCATCGTATAAATCGAGTCACTCGCGCCCGCCATAAGTACTGGAATCACTGGAATACCCGGCCACATCTGGTGTGTCACGGCGCGTAACGGTCCAAACACATCGTCACGCACCGGTGGAGCTTCCATGCTCTTTCGTGTTGACCCTTGCCCAAACACCTCCCCGGCATCGGTCACGTAGTCCACCTTCAATGCAGGATCTGCGAACAAGGCGACGAGGTGTTGACGAATCTCCTCCTGCGAATGTCCTGGAAAGATGCGGCAGTTGATATTGGCTTGAGCCATGCCTGGTAGCGCGTTCGGCGCATGTCCGCCTTTGAGCATTGTCGCGACGCACGTTGTGCGTATCGATGAGCTATCGCTTGGCACTTTCGAGAACTCCGCAGCCGCGCTTGCGTCCTCGGGATGTGCCAGAAGCGCGCGGATGGCGGCTGCACGTTCCGGCGTAGCAATCTTTGCTTTCTCCTCAAGTTCGGCTCGATTGACATCGTTTAGCTCAACTGGAAAGGGGTTCGCTTCCAACTTGTCCAGCGCATGCATCAACTCGTAAATAGCGTTATCGGGGCGCGGCTCGGAACTGTGACCTCCACGATTGGTCGCGGTCACCTGGTAGTCAGCATAGAGTTTCTCGGTTGCTTCAACAGCCATCGCTTTGGGCACACCGTTTTGCAACTCTAACCCGCCCGCATCTGGGTTGATCACGAACTCTGCCGTCATCAGTTCGGGCCTGTTCTTCAAGAGCCAATCGACACCGTTTGACTCGCCACCTTCCTCATCAGCGGTCAGCGCAATCACGAGGTCGCGGTTTGGCGTAAATCCTTCTCGCCTCATGCGAATAAAGCTCTCAACCAAGGCGGCATCTTCTTCCTTGATGTCCTGCGTTCCTCGGCCGTAAAAGTAGCCGTCCTTCTCGACAAGCTGATAGGGGTCAGTTGTCCAATCCGTGCGACGAGCCTCAACGACATCTAGGTGGCAAATCAGCAGGATCGGCTTGAGCTTGGAGCCTACAGTTCCTCGGTATCGGGCGACAAGATTCTGCTTCCGATCGTTTGGCCCAGCGAGCACTACATCTGCCGCCGGAAAACCCGCTTGAAGCAGACGGCTGCGCATAGCAGCCGCCGCTGCGGTCACGCTCCCGTTGGAGTCCTGACTGTTGATCTCGATAAGCTGCTTGAATATGTCCCGTGCAAGTGTCTTGTCCTGTTCAGGCAGAGCGATCTGCGCCTTCTGTCCATGCGCTATGACAGCACTCAATGCAACACTTGCAAGCACCGCATTCCTTCTCTTCACCGTTCTCTCCTCAAAGCTTCGCTCTATACTCGCATAGCGGCTCATGGAAGCAATTCCCAAGACAACGACAGCAACAGAACTGAAACATGTATCACGCTTGTATGGCAATTTTGCAGCTATACGAGACGTCTCACTTTCGATCCGATCAGGCTCCAGCGTCGTTCTGCTTGGTGACAATGGCGCTGGAAAGTCGACGCTTCTTCGGGTAATCGCCGGTCTCACTTCCACGACCTACGGCAACATTACCGTCTTCGGAGAGAAGCCTCAGCATGTTCGCGAGCGGCTCGCCTACATGAGTCACGCACCTATGCTGTACGACGAGCTAACGGGACTCGAGAACCTGGAATATTTCGTTCGACTACATTCGCTTCCGAACACAGTCAGGGATGCAGCACCCGACTCGCGCCGTGCGCTCAAAGACGTGGGCCTTGATCCGGATCTTACCCGCAGAGTCGGAGAATATTCTCAAGGGATGCGACAGCGCGCTTCACTCGCCCGCGTGCTTCTCACCGCGCCAGATCTGCTCCTACTTGACGAACCGTTCTCTAACCTGGATATTGCATCTTCACAAGCCATGATCCATCGTTTGCAATCGTTCCTTCAACAGCCGTCACCAAGCGGTGTGCTGCGTACCCTTGTTCTGACAACCCACCAGGCTGAGCTTGCTCGACCGTTGGCTGGTACCACTCTTCGTATGAACGCGGGACGGTTGATCTCCAGTGAACTTCCTGTTGCGAACCTCAACTAAGAACCACTCTCATGGCCGCCAGCAAAACCAACGCCGCGCGTCTGCTCGATAGCTTAGGCATCAACTACGAGCTACGCACCTACGAGGTCGACCCAAACGATCTCACCGCCGTTTCGGTCGCTCGCAAGATTGGGCTGCCCGCGGAGCAGGTCTTCAAGACACTTCTAACGCACACCAGTGACGGAGAGCACGTCTTCGCTGTTATCCCTGGTAATGCCGAACTCGACTTGAAGAAGCTCGCTCGAGTGGTGGGTACACGCAAATGCGAGCTTGCCGCACTCAAGGAAGTGGAACCCCTTACAGGCTATGTTCGTGGCGGCGTGACAGTGCTTGCCGCCAAGAAGGCCTTCCGCTCGTTCGCGGATGAGACCATCGAACTTTTCGACATTATCTCTGTCTCCGCAGGCCAGCGCGGTCTTCAACTCGTTCTTAGCCCGGCGGACTACCTTCGCGCCGCCACGAGCGAGATTGCTGAGCTGACCAAGTAGATTGTTCAAACACTCCCGCAGAGTGCGGCGAGATAGATACCTAGGACTCAGGATCGTAGTTCAAATTCGGTCCCAGCCAGCGTTCCACCTCAGCGAGCCCCATCCCCTTGCGGACCTGGTAATCCTCTACCTGGTCGCGCCCGACCTTGCCCAAGCTGAAGTACCGCGCTTCTGGATGCGCGAAGTAGAGCCCACTCACACTCGATCCCGGCCACATTGCAAACGACTCAGTGAGCACCATGCCCGTATGTTCCTGCACATTCAAGAGGCGCCAAATCGTTCCCTTCTCGGTGTGATCGGGACATGCTGGATAGCCCGGCGCAGGACGGATTCCACGATACGTCTCCCGCACCATTTCTGCCGGCGTCAGACCCTCGGACAGCCCATAACCCCAAACGTCGCGCACCTGTTTGTGCAGGCATTCTGCGAAGGCCTCCGCGAGCCGATCTGCAATCGCCTCTGCCATAATCGCGCTGTAATCGTCGTTCTTCCCTCGAAAGCTCTCCGTCAGCTCTTGTAGGCCAAGTCCCGTCGTAACCGCGAAGGCTCCGATTGAATCGCGAAGCTTCGTGTCACATGGCGCGATGAAGTCAGACAGCGATCTGCAGGGCTCATTTCCTTCACGACCTGCTTGTTGCCGAAGAAAGTAAAGCCGATCCATCTCTTGCTCGCGCTCGGCATCGGCAAACAGCGACACATCGTCACCCACTGCGTTCGCTGCGAACAGGCCATAAACACCATGTGCTCTTAGCAGCTTCTCACTAATGACTCTATCGAGCAGAAGATTGCCGTCGCTCAAAAGCTGTCGCGCCTGCTCTCCCTGTCTCTCGTCATCGAGAATGCGCGGGTAAATTCCTTTCAACCCCCAGGTGTGAAAGAAAGGAGACCAGTCGATGTATTCACGCAGCGTATCCAAAGGAAAGTCGCGCAACACGCGCACACCATAGGACGAGGGCACAGCTATATCCTGCTCGCGCCACTTAATAGGCGTGCGCCTGGCTCGCGCCTCCTTTATTGGCACAAGCGTCTGTTTTGGCGCGGCATGGGCTCGGCGCAGCGCTTCATACTCTTTCTCATGCTGCTCAATAAAGGCAGCCCTGCTGTCGTCACTCAGCAGGCTGGTCGTTACAGGCACTGCACGACTCGCGTCCAGCACATGCACCACGGGCTCGCTGTAATGCGGTGCGATCTTGATGGCCGTGTGCGCACGGCTCGTCGTTGCTCCACCCACAAGCAATGGCACTTTGAAGTGCTGGCGTTCCATCTCGCGCGCGACATGTACCATCTCGTCAAGTGACGGCGTGATCAATCCGCTCAACCCGATGAGGTCAGCTTTCACTTCTTTTGCTCGTTGCAGAATCTTCTCCGCCGGCACCATGACGCCCATATCAATCACTTCATAGTTGTTGCACGCCAACACAACTCCGACGATGTTCTTCCCGATGTCATGCACATCGCCCTTCACCGTCGCGAGCAAGATCTTCCCTTGTGCCTTCACCTCTTGTCCCGCGGCAGCCATGGCGATCTTCTCGGCTTCCATGAAAGGCGTGAGGTACGCGACAGCTTTCTTCATCACTCGCGCTGACTTCACCACCTGCGGTAGAAACATTTTTCCCGCACCGAACAAATCGCCGACGACGCTCATGCCCGCCATCAGCGGTCCCTCAATCACGAGCAACGGACGGCCTAATTTTGCACGAGCCTCCTCCGTATCCCCGTCGATGTATGTATCGATTCCTCGCACCAGCGCGTGCGACAAGCGCTCTTCGACAGTCCCGTTGCGCCACTCTTCGGCCTTCTTTTCCGTGGCCGCACTTACGTCAGTGCCGGTGGCCTTTAGTGCCTCGCCAAACTCGACGAGTCGTTCTGTTGCGTCGGCTCGGCGGTTGAGTAGCACATCCTCAACTAGAGCCTTAAGCTCGGGATCTATCTCCTCGTAAACTTCAAGCATGCCCGCGTTGACGATGCCCATATCGAGGCCCGCTGCAATCGCATGGAAGAGAAACGCCGAGTGCATCGCTTCGCGCACCTTGTTGTTTCCGCGGAAGCTGAAAGAGACGTTGGAAATGCCGCCACTCACCTTGGCGTGCGGCAGGTTTTGCTTGATCCATCGCGCCGCCTCAATGAAGTCGACAGCATAGTTGTTGTGCTCTTCAATGCCCGTTGCAACAGTCAGCACATTGGGATCGAAGATGATGTCTTCCGGCGGGAAGCCCAGCTCGTCGACAAGAATCCGATATGCACGCGAACAAATGTGTATCTTCTCTGGCAGCGTTGCCGCCTGGCCCTCCTCATCAAAGGCCATCACGACCACAGCCGCACCGTACTTCATTACAGCGTGCGCGTTGTGACGGAATTTCTCCTCGCCTTCTTTCAGCGAGATTGAGTTGACAATTCCCTTGCCCTGCAAACATTTCAGCCCGGCCTCGATGACTTCCCACTTGGAGGAATCCACCATGAAGGGCAGCTTGGCTACCTCGGGTTCGCTTTGCAGCAGTTGCAGGAAGCGAGTCATCGCGGCCACGCCGTCGATCATTCCCTCGTCCATGCAAATGTCGAGAATGTTCGCGCCGTTCTCTGCCTGCTGGCGCGCCACGGTCACAGCTTCTTCGTACTTGCCCTCTTTCACGAGCCTTGCGAACTTCGGCGAGCCGGCAACGTTCGTACGCTCGCCGATCAGGATGAAGATGCCCGGCTGCTGCGTGAACGGCTGCGAACCCGAGAGCCGCAGCGGCTTTACCGCTTCTTGCGCGTTCCTGTCGTCATTCCCGAAGGGAATCTCCTTCTCGCCTTCGCTCATGCCGCCAACACCCTCGCGGCAGTGCTCAACTCCCGTGGCTGCTGGTTTTCCAGTGACTTTGCGATAGCAGCTATGTGATCCGGTGTGTTGCCACAGCATCCACCCGCTATGTTGATCAAGCCCCCGCGCGCGAAGTCACCGAGGAAACGGGCCATGTCTTCCGGTTCCAGATCGAACCCAGTCGGTGACAGAGGGTTCGGCAAGCCGGCATTGGGATATGCGGAAATCGCTACGTCTGCTTTCTCGGAAAGCTCCGCCAGAAACGGGTACATCAGATCCGGACCGAGTGAACAATTCAAGCCGACGGACAGAGGCTTTACATGCTTCACCGCCGTCCAAAACGCTTCAACCGTCTGCGCCGAGATCATCGTCTCGCCACCACGCCCCACTGCGGCAGAGATCATCACCGGAAGCTTTTTCCTATCCTCGTCGAACACTTCTTGGATCGCCACCAGAGCCGCCTTCGCATTCAATGAATCGAAGATAGTCTCCACAATCAGAACATCAGAGCCGCCGGCAATAAGTGCCCGCACTTGTTGTTTGTACGTCACCTTTACCTGATCGAATGTCACGACGCGAAACCCTGGATCGTCCGCATCAGGAGAGTTCGACAGAGCAACAGTAAGAGGTCCGACAGAACCGGCTACAAACCGTTGCCGGCCGGTCTTGTTTGCGACTCGGTCCGCCCACTCGCGGCACTGCTTCGCCGATCGCTCGTTGATATCCCAGGCCAGCTCATTGAGGAAAGAATCTTCAATGATGCGTTGGTAGAACTCCGGATCTTTGCGTCTGCCATGCTCGCGTGGATCGTCAACGAAGAACTCGCTTTGCGCAATGCTCGTGGCGCTGAACGTATTTGTCTCAATAATGTCGGCGCCAGCTTCCAAGAATCGCCGATGGATATCGCAGATCATGTCCGGCTGTGTGAGCGAAAACAGATCCCCGTTGTTCAGCAAGTCCTTCTTCGCATCCTTGAAACGCTCTCCGCGCACATCTGCTTCGGTCATGCCGTACGTACGAATCGTTGTTCCCATCGCGCCATCGATGATGGCAATGCGCTCTTGCAGCACTTTCTCCAGCGGATGTAAATCTGTCTGCATCGTTCATCTCCACCGTGGCCGGTTTCACACGCTTCTCACAACAACGGCGAGCCCGCAAAGGCTCGCCGCTCAATCTATCCGCTGTTAACTGTTCGTCTGTCAACTGCTCTAAGCCAAAGCCTCTGCTTCTTCTCGATTCGAATGCGGAAGACCCGTTGAAATTGGAACCAACAGATCCTCCTTACGCATCACCATATTGGTGGCATTCAGACTCGCCAACTCGAACCCGTGACCGTGCGTAATCGCGTCGGTGGGGCACGCCTCTACGCAGTACCCGCAGAAAATGCAGCGGTTGTAATCAATGTTGTAAACCTTCGCGTAACGCTCTGCGGAACTGATTCGAGTTTGCTCTGTGTTCTCGGCCGCCTCGATATAAATACAGTTGCTCGGGCACGCGGCGGCACACAGATAGCACGCGACGCACTTCTCGAGGCCGTTCTCATCGCGCTGCAACTGGTGCTTGCCGCGAAAACGCTCCTGGAACACCGCTCCGCGCAGTGGGCCTTTCCCGTCAGGATAGTTTTCCACCTCGGTGGGCTTGAAAGCCTCCCCAAGCGTGATGCTCATCCCCTTAGCGATCGCAGCGGCGTTGCGAAGTATTGACATAGCCCTCAGTATACGTCCATTGCATTCCGGGATCGCGCGTCCAGCGGCCCGCGTTGCAGCCGGTCAACGGGCCCCGCATACACGCTTGACGATGTACCCTAGTCCCATGAAATTCCTTGTTGCTGCCCTCCTGCTAGCACCCTCGGTGATGAACGCGCAAAAGACCTGCATGCCGATGCATGCCGATCATGGCAGCTCGATGATGGACATGCACCACGACAAGCCGCCGGTCCCGCCCTCGAAGTCGCTAAGTGTTACCTTCGAAGGTCATTCGCTGACGTTCTCGATCCAGGATTTGCTTTCGATGCCGCAAACAACCGTGCACGTCCACAACGCGCATCGCAGTACCGACGAGACCTACTCAGGCCCTCTGCTGGCAGGCATCCTGGACAAGGTCGGCCTACACGCCACACGCGAGTTCGAACCCATGATTCTTCACTCGAATATTGTCGCCACGGCAACGGACCACTACTTCGTGATGTACTCGGCTGCTGAGGTTGAGCCCAGCTTCAGCACCGGCAAAGTGATCGTAGCGGTGATGAAAGCTGACCTCCCTGATACAGAAGGTGGCCTCATTCAACTCATCAACACGACCGATGCAAGGCCCGCGCGCTGGGTTCATGGGCTCTCACAGATAAACGTAACGAGCATGACGCCCAACAACTAGGGCGCAGCCGCTAACGGTCACCGCGCAGCTGCGGCCACGCCACGAGGCATACCATAGCTGCCAATCCAGCGGTCCAGAGTCTCGACAATCCCAGTCCTGTTCGTCTGAATATCTACGCCGCGCACTTCCGCATTCCGCATAGGCCCTACACCCTGCGCACCATCCACCATCTCCTGCAGCTTGCGAGCGAGCGGCAGTTCGAAGCCTTCGCTGATCCACATCGTCTTGCCGGAGAGCGTCAGCAATATATCGCCTTCACGTGTCGAATACACGCGCTCGTCATCGCTTCTTTCTTTATCTTTCTGACGTGCAAGACCGTCATACTGCCGCGGAAGCTCCTCTTCAAACACCTTGAAGAAACTTCGCGCCGAGTCCTCGTTCTTCCATTGCGAGCTGTACAGCAGAGCCAGAGACTTTGTGCTCTCTTTCTCCGCCGCCGTCGCATCTTTCCTCTGCGCGGCGTAGTAGATTCCACCGTTCCACGCCGGAGCCAACGCCTCCGCCAATGGCCTGCCGCCAAAGAGTTCAGCCGTGATACGAACATCCAGCTCGCCCATCACGCCAATGTCGTAGGGCTCATACCCCGCGCCGGTAAGCAGCGGGTGGACGTCAGGCATGATCATCACGGGCTGCGGCGCTTGACTGAGGTATTGCTCCGGAGTCATGATCTCCGCGCTCGTGCTTGGCGGCGCGTCTAGAACCCCGGTGAACGCCCGCCCCACGCCCGCCGTCGTAAGCACAGTGTCTTCAAAGCCAAGCCCGGCAACATACGGAAACAGAAGCGCCTGCTGCAGCAATAGCGGAGCGCGCGCCATCACCGGCGATCCGGTCATGTCTCCTGCACTATTTTGCAGCTGCTGTGCCATCGTAGGAACGTCTTTGAGAGTCTTGCCTGAGTCGCGCAGTACGTAGTCAGCAAAGGCTACCATCGCTTGCCCCTCGAGCACAGCCTCGCGCGCGGTGTCCGTTTCGTCGCTGCGGATGTGGGCATTGTCATCGGAGACATCCCGCGACACAACTTCTTCGCTCTGGTTCTGCCATTTCGTCAGCCCGACATGCTGATCCTGTAAGGCGTGCGTCAGCTCGTGAGCCATCACCGGCTTCTGTTCGTCCACTGGCACCCAATCAAGCAAATACATCGTCTGCGTCTTGTTGTCGTAGAAACCCGCAATCTGCTCCGTCAGCAGGCTCAAAAGGAACGGCCGCAGATGGAAGTCGCGGTCCAGCAGACCGAACTTCTTCAGCACAAGCTCGCTACGCTCCATTCGCTGATTGCCTTTGTCCTCATCGAACTTCTTACGCAGGAACTTGTTCACTTCTTCGCGCGAAATAAACTGCCGCTTCACGGGCCGCTTGATGGCGAGTCCTGTGTCCTTGCTCGCAAACGCAAAGATGTTGTCTACATCTTTCAAAAGTTGATCTTTTTCCGCCTTCGTCAAGCGGTGCTCGACCGTAATGGTCGTGTCACCAGACTGCAGTTGCGGCGGGGTGATGCCCTGAGTGCTGGCTGGCGGAACAGGCTCCGGCCCGGCTCCTGGCTTTACGGCTGCGCCCTTATCCGGTGACGCTGAACCCTGCGACCACGTAGCAATCGAACCACAACAGGCGAGCAAGAACGCAATTAAGCTCGCTCGAAACATCACCTTCACTCCGAACATCTTCATCCACTCAAGTGTACGCAACGATTTCAGAGCCCTTGTACCGAGGCGCCGATTCTGTACTAGCTACAATGATTATCGAGAGGCTTCCCTACAGCACCATGCAAGATGATCTTCAGCCGATCCTCAAAGGCACCGGCGTCGCCGTGATCCGAGACCATGCCTTTCTTCGCATCTCAGGCTCTGACGCGACTCGCTGGCTGAACGGCATGGTCACGAACTCCATTCAGTCTCTCGAGCCTGGACAGGGAAATTACAATTTCCTTCTCAATGCCCAGGGACGTATCCAGGGCGAATGCACGATCTACCGTGAGCCTGGTAAGAATCCCACCTTCCTCCTTGAAACATCTGGCAATCAGATCGACACCATTCAGCAGCTGCTCGACAAGTTCATCATCATGGACGACGTTGCGCTGACCCGTGCATATGAGCAAGAGGAGAGTCTGCTGGTGTTAGGTGCGGACGCTCCGGCACTTCTACAACAGCTTGGCCTGCCAGATGTAGACCCTCTCCGCCTTGTCCTGGCGAGCATCCCTGACGGCGATGTCTTGTTGCTCTCAGCTTTCCCCGCCAACGCCCCGGCCTACGAAATACGTGCCGCTTCCGCGCTGATATCCTCGCTGCTTCAGAAGGCCGTCGTGCGCGGAGCCAAGAACCTGAGCGCAGACGATGTTGAGGCTCTCCGCATCCTTTCCGGTACACCGCGTTTTTCGGTGGACATCAGAGATCGCGACCTGCCGCAGGAAACCAATCAGGCGCACGCACTGCACTTCGCCAAAGGCTGCTATCTAGGGCAGGAAATCGTCGAGCGAATCCGTTCGCGAGGGCAGGTCCATCGGCTCCTTACGCCATTTCTCCTGGAGGGCACCTTGCCTGATCTTCCTGCACCGCTCGAGGCCAACGGAAAGCCCGCAGGCGAAATCACCTCCGCAACTCGCGTTGGCAACGAGATCTTCGCACTCGGCTATGCACGCCGCGAGGCACTCGAGTCCAAGGCTCCGCTCACTTACGCCGGTGGGACGGCCAAGCCGCGCACCATCCCAACGCCACAACGCATCCAACAGCACGAGACCTAACATGGCTGAGAAAACAACACCGTTTGTCGTCAATGATCGCCGCAAATTTACCGCCGAAGGCGAACTTCGTCACGATACAGATTCCCCGAAGGCGGCAGCGACCCTCGACACATCGCCTACCACAAACCGATCCGACGTAACAGCCCCGGAACAGCCTGCACGAACGCAAGCTGAAACCATCCAGTTCCCCTCTGCGAATACGCCGCAAGCGTCGGCCGGCGAAGCCTCTCAAGCATCTACGTCTGAGTCCGCCAGCTTTCCCGCCGATGGAGAGGATCAGCTTCCTCCCGCACCGACTGCGGAGCAGAACGAGCAGGCGACTCGCGCCTACGATGCGACAGTGGACAGGCTTGATACCGCGATTCACGCCGCGAACCCTGGAGCGGAGCGCATTCCGGAGATGTCTTTCGACCGCTTTGTGCAATCGCTGTATATGCAGGCTATCTTGCAGCTCGGCGGCGGAGCGGAGCCGGGCCAGCAGCCACAAGTAGACATCATCGGCGCGCGTCAAACTATCGACATGCTTGCGATTCTGGCCGAGAAAACCAAGGGCAATCTGCAACCCTTGGAAGACAAGCTGCTGCAATCCGCGTTGTTTGAAGCACGCATGGCCTTTCTTGAAATCACACAAGCGATCGCGCGCCAGGCTGCGGGCCGTCAGCAGGGTGCTCCAGGCACGCTGGCGGGCGGCCCGAGCATCGTCCGCTAGTCATCAGTATGGAAGCAACGCTGACGTTTCTCGGTTCGGGTACATCCATGGGCGTTCCAACCCTTGGCTGCATTTGCGCTGTGTGTGCTCTGGCTTGCACGCCCGGCAATCCGAACCGTAGAACAAGGCCCTCCGTGCTCGTCACCTACGGCGGACACAACGTCCTCATCGACACGGGTCCAGACTTTCACGCCCAGGCTATTCGCGAGGGCGTGCAACATGTCGATGCCGTTCTCTATACGCACGGCCACGCGGACCACGTGCTCGGCATGGACGATCTTCGCCCCCTTAGCTTTCACCAGCCGGGCGGCCTTCCTCTCTATGCGGACGACGCTACCGCGACGATCATGGAACGCATCTTCGAATACACCTTCCGTAAGGTAGATCGTTATCCCACGAGCGCACGAGTCAACTTACAGCGAGTCTCTACCGAGCCCGGCACTTGCGTTGATCTTTTCGGCGTGAGCTTTGTTCGCGTCCCCGTGTCGCACGGGCGCACCACTATCTCCGGATATCGTTTCGGCGGCGCGGCTTACCTCACAGACCTAAGCGATCTTCCACCTGAAAGTTTGCCGCTGCTCTCAGGGCTAGACATTCTGATTCTTGACGCCTTGCGGCGCGAGCCGCATCCCACGCACTCACATCTCGCGAAATCGATTGAGCTGGTGCACCAACTCTCGCCAAAGCGCGCCTTCTTCACGCACATCAGCCACGACCTCGAACACGATGCCGTAAACGCCGAACTACCGCCGCACGTTCGCCTGGCGCACGACGGATTGAAGCTAAGCTTCGACATCGTTCCAAAGATCGAGGTCAGCGCATGAGGGTTGTGCGTTCTCTAGAAGAACTTCCCTTCACGGCAACTCCATCCGTCGTGACGGTCGGCAATTTCGATGGTGTTCACTGCGGCCACCGCACCGTGATCTTGCAAGTTGTCGAGCGTGCCCGTGAGTTGAGCGCGCAGTCTGTCGTCGTGACGTTCGACCCGCACCCGGCCGTAGTGCTCGGCAAGGTCTTAGACCTAAAGCTGCTGACTCCGCTCACACGCAAGCTTGAGTTATTAGCTGAAACAGGTATAGATCTCGTGCTCGTTCTTCCCTTCACCGAAGAGCTGAGTCAATGGAGCGCACGTGACTTTGCACAGAGAGTGTTGTGTGAAGCCTTGCACGCAGCGGAAGTGCATGAGGGAGAGAACTTCCGCTTCGGACGCGCTGCTCAGGCCGGTGTCTCTGGACTTGCGGAACTCGGCGAGGAATTTTGCTTTTCGGTGCGTGCCGCGGAGCCGCTTCTCCTGCGTGGTTCTGCCGTTTCTTCCAGCCGCATTCGGGATTTAATTGCTGCCGGCAACATGCACCATGCGCGCGCGCTGCTGGGCCGCTCGTTTGCGATACGAAGCAAGCCTGCTTCTGGTCGCGGCTACGGTACGCGCTATGCGGTTCCTACGATCAACCTTTCGCCGTACGCCAATCTTCTCCCCGCCAACGGCGTATACATCACAACGCTACGCGTCGAAAATCCCGATAGCACCTCGACCTTTCAAGGCGTCACAAACATCGGCAATCGACCGACCTTCGGCACAGATTCGTTTGCCATAGAAAGTCATCTCTTCAACTTCGAGCCTACTGACCTCAGCGAAGAGACAGACCTGGAACTCACATTCCTGCATCGATTGCGGGACGAAAGGCGCTTCGAGTCACCAGAAGGATTGAAAGCGCAAATCGGTCGAGACGTGCAGCGCGCGCAGCGGTACTTCTCCCTTGTATCCACGCTGACGGCGTTGCTCTGATATTCGCTAGTTCGGCTGCGGTCGCTGCGTTGGCTGTGCGGGCGGTTGCCGAACGATCGGTGCCGGCGTCCGGTTCTGCTGCGGTCGAGTCGGCAGAATGATCGGTCTGGGTTCAGTCATCTGCGGCTCCGGGTGAGGAGATACCGGGCTTTCCTGAGGCACCGCATCGCTCGGTGGCACGCTCGGGGACGGTGTTGGAGGATGCTTGTCCGCATCATCGTTCATGTCCGAATCGTCGGGCTGCGTAGGCATCGGTTCTGCTAGCTCTTCGTTGCTCGATGCAACGGGCACACTGAGCTGTCTCTTCGGCGCATTCGCTTTCGGGAACGTCTCATTTGGTCGATCCGCGATCGCCACCCTCATAAAGTCCATCCACATGGGCAGCGCCGCTTTGGCGCCTGTCTCCTTGTCGCCGAGGGATTCACGATTGTCGAAGCCGATCCAGGTTCCACACGTGATCGATGGTGAAAATCCGATGAACCATGCGTCCGTATAGCCGTTCGTCGTTCCCGTCTTACCGCCGAAGGCGTGTTTCATTGAGGAAGCCACAGCGGCGGTGCCATGTTGCACCACAGCCTCCAGCAGGATCATCATCTTGCGCGCGATCTCTACAGAGATGACCTCGCGGACCTCTGGCGTCTTCTGCATCAGCGGCAAGCCGTCGGCTTGCGACACACGGCGTATATAGTGCGGTGCGATGCGGATCCCGTCGTTTGGAAAAACCGTATAGGCACCCACCTGCTCCGCAAGCGTGATGTCCGCTGCACCGATCGCTACCGGCAAATAATTCGGAATTTTGCTGGTGATGCCAAATCGTCGCGCGACCTCAATCACCTTCTTGATTCCAACTTTGTCGGCCAGGCGCAACGCAGGAATATTCCGTGATTCCGCGAACGCTTCAATCAGTGACATCTGACCGCGATAGCCTTTTTCATAGTCGTGCGGAGAGTATGGACCGCTTGCGGTGTAGAAAGTCGTTGGCGCGTCCGACACGGTGTCCGTCACCTTCATCCC
>CAJCIP010000056.1 GCA_903970445.1 Verrucomicrobia bacterium Tous-C9LFEB
GCCGCGCATCATTGATCTCGATGTGTTGTTGTACGAGGGCGCGGGCGGCTCGCTCATCTTCAACGACCCTGAACTCGTGCTCCCACATCCTGCCATGCACCAGCGGCTGTTCGTGCTCGAACCGCTGGCGGAGATCGCGCCAGGGATGTTGCATCCGTCTCTTGGTGTAATCGCCGCTGAACTACGTGACGGCATGCTTCGCTAGCGACTGTAGGTCCTCTGTAGGGTTGCCATTTCTCAGACCGTGTGACGTCAGGTATGAAATTGCTGTAAAACTCTGTCAGTGACCGACACTTCTAGTCGCGGTACAGCGTGGCTTGACCACGAGCTAGACGTGATCGTTTCGGATTATTTCGAGATGCTTGCTGCCGAACTTGCGGGAATAAGCTATGTCAAATTGAGACATTCCGAACGCTTAATGACGAAACTCGGTCGTTCCCACCGGTCGGTTGAGTTCAAACATCAGAATATTTCGGCGGTACTCGATAACTTAGGAATGCCGTGGATACCAGGTTACAAACCTAAATGGAATTTCCAAGGTGCTATCTTCGATGCGATAGAGCGTTTTTTAAATCAGCATCAGGAGTTTGTGGACATACCCACTGCCGAGCTTCCGAATGCCAAGAACGAAGCTCATGTTTTCGTTCCGTCACCTTCGCTTTCGAGTGAGGCGAGCGAGACCCCTCAGAAACTGCGGAGATTGATCAGCAAGTTTGATCCCGTCCGTCGAGACCACTTCAATCGGACACTAGGTAAAGCGGGTGAAGCATTTGTCGTTGAGGTTGAGAGTCGAAGATTGACAGATAAGGGCCGCTCAGATTTAGCAAAGAAAATACGTTGGACTTCGCAAGAAGATGGCGACGGGGCCGGGTTCGACGTTCTTTCCTACGATGATCAGACTAGCTTACCGATCCACCTCGAAGTGAAAACGACTAACGGTTCAGCTCGAACGCCGTTTTTCCTCACGCGTACCGAATTGAGTACAGCAGAAATGCGCCCGAATAGTTGGAAAATCTACCGTGTCCATCATTTCTCAACTGACCCACGGATCTTTATCTTGAACCCACCGTTGGCATCCCATCTGAAACTGGTTCCAGATGTGTGGAAGGCTTCATTCTAGAATTGTCGTTGTCCAACAAGGGGGTGCTCGCATGGACAGACAAAATCCACGTCGGATCAAGGCAGCCAAAGAGACTCTTCAGCTGTTTGCCGCTGCTTACGGTGAGCTCGACGGATCGGGAAAAGTTGGCAAACTCGCGCAGCAAAATATCACTGACCTTCTTAGCGATCTTGCGCACTATTGTGAGAGCGTGGGGCTGAGTTTCTCGGATTGCGTCCGGGCAGCCGAAAGGCACCATTCTTTCGAGACATTGAGATTTCTTCTGCCTCTGAGTCGGTAAACATCTGTCAGAGTCTGGAGTTTGTCAGCATTTCCCTTCGTAAGAAACATAGGGCGAAGGCGGAATACTTCCGACTATTTCACAAGCTGCATCACCGCATCACCTCAGAGTCGATTGCAAAGTCGCCACTTTCGAATCCGCCTTCGAATATCGCCGCGCGTGTTCGAAAATGCATCGCATCTCCATCTTTGTTCATCCCTTACGATGAGTCGTTTCTTCGCTCATCCCATCTTCAAGGAGCTTGAGTGGCTGTAGATGCTGTCGAGAAGCAGTGGAAGCCCCGCGCGAACCCGTGGCTGATTGCCGCGACGGTGGCGCTGGCGGCGTTCATGGAGGTGCTCGATACTTCCATTGCCAATGTTGCGCTGCCGCACATCGCGGGCAATCTAGGCGCGAGCCAGGACCAGGGCACATGGGTGCTTACCAGCTACCTGGTGTCGAATGCCATCGTGTTGCCCGCAGGCGCGTGGGCGTCGAGCGTCATCGGCCGCAAGAACTTCTTTCTCTCCTGCATTGCGCTGTTTACTGTTGCGAGCTTTCTCTGCGGCATCGCTCCGTCGTTGCCGATTCTGCTGCTTGCCCGCGTGATTCAAGGTGCCGGTGGCGGCGGTTTGCAGCCGATGGCACAGGCCATCATGGCTGATTCTTTTGAGCCCAAAATGCGTGGCCTGGCCTTCTCGCTTTATGGGCTCGTCGCTGTACTGGCACCATCGATTGGACCAACGCTTGGCGGCTGGATCACCGACAACTACTCCTGGCGATGGATCTTTTACATCAACATTCCTGTCGGTCTGCTTGCCTACGTGCTTGTGACAAGGCTCGTTGACGATCCGCCGTGGATCAAAGCCGACAAGTCGAATCTAAGGAAGCTCGATTACGTCGGGCTCGGCCTGCTTACGCTCGCGATGGGCGGCATGCAGATCTTCCTGGACAAGGGCGAAGAGAACGACTGGTTCGCCTCGCATTTCATCCAGTTCTTCGCAGGGATGTTCATCGTCGGCATGGTGACGCTGATCTGGTGGGAGCTTCGCACAAAGGCGCCGATCATGAACCTGCGCCTCTTCAAGTTCAAGAACTTCGCGATCTGCGCGTTCCTGATGATGCTGGTGGGCGGCATTTTGAACGCCGCCACTGTGCTGCAGCCGCAGTTTATGCAGGAGCTGCTGGGCTACACGGCTACCATTGCCGGCGAGGCGCTTACCGGCGGAGGCATTGCTTTGCTGGTCGTGATGCCGATGGCCGGCGTGGCCACGGGAAGATTTCCAGCACGGAATCTTTGCATTATCGGCTTCCTCTTCTTTGCGTTCTCGTTCTACTACGCATCGACACACACCACGCTCGGCGTTAGTTTCGGCTTCATGGCGTGGATGCGTGTCCTGACGGTGCTGCCGATTCCGTTCTCGTTCATCGCAATCACAAACGCCGCGTATGTCGGCTTGCCGCGTGAGGCCTCGAACCAGGTTTCCGGTCTCATCAACTTTGTGCGTAACGTTGGCGGCAGCATCTTCATCGCGGTTACCGGCGCGATTGTGACGAACCGCTCGCTGTTTCATCAGGAGCGCCTTGCTGAACACATGAACTCGAGCTCGCAGGCCTTCAACAATTATGTGCACGGCATCGGAGGCGCGGTCGGTGGCGGCCCGGGTAGCGGGTACATGGGGCAGGCCTCGATCTATAGCCAACTCAATCAGCAGGCTGCTGTGTTGGGATACGTAGACATCTACCGCCTGCTCTGCTGGATGTCGCTGGTGATGGTGGTGGCGGCGTTTCTGCTGAGCAAGAACCGGCCGGGTGAAGGCGCTCCAAAGGGCGAGGCTGTTCACTAGAAACGTAGAGGAGTAGCAGCGAGCCTAAGCTCGCTGAAGCAGGCCTTCGGGAGCGAAGCGGCTTCAGCCTCGGGTTCCTCGCCAGACTCCCAAGGCTAAAGTTTCTTTCCTCGCAGCTACATGCGCGAGTCAAAGCTCGCGCCTGCGCCTCGATGGCTGCGATTTCGTGTCGCACGGCTTAGCTCGGTTCCTATCGTGGTTCGCTTTGCATCATGCACAGCCTTTCGTGAACGACACTAGAGCTGCATGGCAAAGAAGAAACTTCGGGTCGGTATTCTTTTCGGCGGGAAGAGCGGTGAGCACGAAATCTCGCTGCGTTCTGCTCGCTCCATTCTCAAGGCGATCGATCGCAAGAAGTACGACGTCATCGAGCTTGGCATCACCAAGCAAGGCCGCTGGCTGCAGTCCGGCGCGGCGCAGGGGCTTCTGCAAAGCGAAAGTGCCGAGGTTGCAGCAACAGGTGAGGATACCGGTCTTACCATTGCAGCAGCCGCCGCCGAGCCCGGCACAGGTGCGGGTGTGGACATTGTCTTTCCTGTGCTGCATGGAACCTTTGGCGAGGATGGGACCATCCAGGGCCTCTTTGAGCTAGCGGACATCCCCTACGTTGGCTCGGGCGTGCTCGGCTCTTCCGCAGGCATGGACAAGGACGCGATGAAACGCATGTTCTTCGCCGCTGGTCTGCCGCTGACGCCGCACGTCACGCTGCTGCGTTCCGAGTGGAAGACAGACACGAAGAAGTGCATTCGCACAATTGAAAAAGGGCTCAAGTATCCCGTATTTGTGAAGCCCGCGAACCTCGGGAGTTCAGTCGGTATCAGCAAGGTAAAAAGTCGCGGTGAGCTTGCCGCAGCGATGGATCTCGCCGCCAGTTTCGACCGCAAGATCGTGATCGAAGAAGGCGTCGGCGGGCCGGGAGTAAAGCCGCGTGAGCTGGAAGTGGCTGTGCTCGGCAACGATGCGCCGGAAGCGAGCGTCGTGGGCGAGATCATCCCGGCGAAAGAGTTCTACGACTACGAAGCGAAGTATGAGCTGAACGGCGCGGACGAAAGCGTCAGCGTCATTCCGGCGAAGCTAACGAAGGCTGAAGAGAAAAAGATTCGCGCGATGGCCATCGAGGCTTTTCGCGCCTGCGATTGCGCTGGTCTGGCGAGAGTGGATTTTCTGATGGCTCCTGCAACGAAGAGCAAGCCGCCGCAGATCGTTCTGAATGAGATCAATACGATGCCGGGCTTCACGTCGATCAGCATGTATCCAAAGTTGTGGGAGGCAAGTGGCTTCCCCTATCGCAAGTTGATCGATCGACTCATCGAGCTTGCGATGGCACGCCACGCGGAAAAACAGCAGACCCACTTCAGCCGGTAGCAATGCTGCCAATCGAGCGAGAGACTCAAGTCACACGCTTCAAGCAGCTGACGGAAGTGGAGCTGCCGGCGAAGGCTCGCGAACAATGCTGGCCGATACGCTTGGACCATTGCTTCAAGCGCATTTGCCTCGATCACGCGTTTGAGGATGTCTGGTACAAGCATCTCAAGAAGCCCGCTGAAAAGAACCTCGAGGGCGCTCCGCTCGAGCGCGCGGTCGCATGCGCGGAGGAGCTACTTGCGGGAGGAGTGACGCTGCTGAAAGAGCGCAATGAAGCCAGTTTGCGTTACCGCGGCAAGCTCCCATGAACATTCGCAAACGTGGATGGCGTCTCTCAGGTCAGCCGCGGCGCCCACGAGTAGCCATCGTTGCAAACAGCAGCGTTCGCGCACGGCCTTAGCATAGAGGGAATGAGCACGCCTGCCGCACCTGTCGCCCTGACACTCGCCGATGTTCTTGCTGCGCGCGAGCGGCTCAATGGCTCGGTGTACTACTCGCCATGCGCGCGTTCGGAAATGCTTTCGCGCGCCACCGGACAGCAAATTTTCCTGAAGCTCGAAAATCTGCAAATGACGGGCAGCTTCAAAGAGCGCGGCGCGCTGAACAAAATCGCGACGCTCACACCAGACGAGGCCGCGCGTGGAGTGATCGCCGCAAGCGCCGGCAACCACGCGCAGGGTGTCGCGTATCACGCCACGCGGCGCGGCATTCGCGCGGTCATCGTGATGCCGCTAACGACTCCATTGGTAAAGGTGCAGGCCACGCGCAACTTTGGCGCCGAAGTCGTGCTGCACGGCGCGAACTACGACGAGGCCTGCGAGGAAGCGACGCGGCTCTGCAAAGCACAGGGCATGACGTTCATTCATCCGTTTGACGATCCGCTGGTGATGGCCGGGCAAGGCACCATCGGACTCGAGCTGCTGGAGCAGGTTGAGAATCTTGAAGCAGTGATCGTGCCAACCGGCGGCGGCGGCATGATCGGCGGCATCGCCTGCGCCGTGAAGGAGTCGAATCCAAAGGTTCGCATCATCGGTGTGCAGACCTCGCGCTTGCCCTCAATGAAGCTGGCAATGGATGCACATCATCCTGTGACGCTTGATCCCGCAACAACCATCGCTGATGGCATTGCCGTGCGCCGCGCGGGCGAAGTTACGTTTCCGGTCGTCGCGAAGTATGTGGATGAAATCGTGACAGTCGACGAAGACGAAATCGCCAGCGCGATTCTGACCTTGCTGGAGCGCGAAAAGACTCTCGCGGAAGGCGCAGGTGCTGTGGCGCTTGCGGCGATGCTGCAGAAGCGCACGAGCCTGCCGCCGGGTACGCGTTCGGCGGTGTTGGTGTGCGGCGGCAACATCGATGTCACACTGCTGAGCCGTATTATCGAGCGCGGTCTGGTGCAGGACGGCCGGTTGATCCGGCTGCGCATTCACCTGTTGGACAAGCCCGGCGCCCTGCTCGAATTGACCGAGATCATCGCGAAGCATCGCGTCAACATTGTGGACACGCTCTACAACCGCGCCTACTACGGGGTGAACCTCGGCGATACTGCCATCGACATCACCATGGAGACGCGCGGGCGGGAGCAAGTGGAGGAACTGCTCGCCGCGCTGGACAGCGGCGGCTACAAGTACAGCCGGGTGCTCTAGGCGCACGAACAACAGCAACCATCCGCGATGACCTGGGTCTAAGCAGGCACGCGGAGTCGTTATGAAAACTTCCAAGCTGCCTTTCCTGCTCGCTATTGTCTCGTTCCTCGCGGTCCTCAAACCAGTGCACGCGCAACTCGCGCCGTATGCGATGTTCAGCGCGGGCCACTACTCCGGGCAGGGTGTCGGGCCGGGAACGGCGGCGGACCAGAGCGGTGGCCTCACTGCGTACGGCGGGACGTTCGGCTTGTATGACGATTTCCTGAAGCTTGGTCCTGTGAAGCTCGGCAGCGATGCGCGCTTTCTCATCGAGAACAGCTCGAACTCGACGACGTACGGCAACAAGATTCTCGGCGGCTTGTTCGGCATGCGTCTCGATGCAGGCGGTGTGCCGCTGCTTCCAGCGAAACCATACATCCAGGCGGAGATCGGCGGCGTGGGCACGAATAACGGAACAAGCCCAGGCCGTAGCGGGTCGTTTGCCTATCAGGTGCAGGTGGGCGGAGACTTCACCGTGCTTCCGCATCTTGATGCGCGGGTCGAGTATGGGACCGGGCAACTCACAAGCATCAACTCCACGGGACACACGCTGCAGAGCTTCAGTGCTGGTCTGGTTGTGCGCTTGCCAAAGCTCTAGCGCTTTGAATTGTTCTTGATACAGCTTGCTTGCGCGTCGAAATGATATCGCCACGTAAGTGCTATCGCTCTGCGCCATCCACATTTCCTACGCTGATTTTGTACCGGGTAGCTGAGCTGTACGCCCATGAACTTACTCACCTCTCAGTCAACGCCGCTTTACGGCCGCGTTGGCGAACCTGCCAAAGCAGGTAGCAAACCGCGATTGTCAACCAGCGCTTCTCGCGAGCTGAATCAATCGCGCCTGCGTAAAGGCGGCGTGGTAAGCGCGCTGATCTCCGTTCGCCTGCTTCCGCTCACAGGTAAGTTCCGATCGGCGCGGCAAACGTTTCTTCGCGAGCAGCTTGGCAGCAGCCTGATGGAGACTGCCGTTGTCCTTCCCTTGCTCGTGCTGTTGCTGGTCGGCTCTGTCGACTACGGTCGTGGCTTTTACACCGCGATTGAAGTCTCTTCGGCAGCTGAGTCGGCTGCCATGTACGGCACCACCAATCCGACCGATGTAGCGGGCATCGCTTCCATGGCAAAGCTCGACGCCAAAGACATCGCGACCCTGAATGTGACCGCTAGCTATGGCTGCGAATGCGCGGACGGCTCAGGGGCGGTAGTCAGCTGCCTTACCGCCGTGGTTTGCAGCGATAACGCGATCCGCTATGTCGATGTGTCGACGTCAACGCTCTACACGCCGATCATTCCGTACCCACTCATCCCATCGTCATTCACGCTTAGCGGACATTCACGCATGCGGATGTCGTCGAACTAGGAATTCTGGAGCTCAGCTATGAAGAACTTAGTTCGTCAATCGATTCGCACAACAAGCTTTCTCGCCGAGGAAGGTGGCACGGAGCTGGTGGAATTGGCACTCAGCTCCGTGCTTTTATTCACGTTGATCTTCGGCATCATGGACTGCGTTCGTGCGGTCTACATCAATCACTATCTCGCCGGCGCGGCGCGTGAAGGAATCCATTATGCGATGGTTCGTGGCAGCTCCTGGACAAATGCCTGCGCAACGGCAACGTCCAGCGAATGCACCGCCAGCAGCAGCAACGTAAGTTCCTACATCGGCGGCACCGCTGTACCCGGTGTAGTGCCGGCAAACCTGACCATCGACACAAGTTGGCCGGGCATCACACCCAGCGGCACGGCCTGCAGCTCCGGTTCAACCAACGCACAGGGCTGCCTGGTCAACGTGCAGGTGAACTACGCTTTTCATTTCTCAATGCCGTTTCTGCCTAATCTCGGCTGGAACATGTCGAGCGCCGCCTCGGCGACGATTCTGCAGTAGCGCAGGATCACGCGGCTGCAAGCGCTCGCACGATGAACTATCCTGCTCGATGTGAGTGAAAACATACGCATTCAGCTTCCAGATGGCTCCGTTCGCGAAGTAGCGAAGGGCTCAACGCCGCTGGACGTCGCCAACAGCATCTCTCCTCGACTTGCAGCGGCCGTCGTTGTGGCACGCATACGCCCTCTCAGCGAAGCCACTCCTGGCGAAGCCGCCGAAACCGAAGCAAAGTCCGCGCAGACCGAAGAAGCGATGTACGCCGGTGACGACCCACAAGGCGAACGTCTCGTAGACCTAAGGGCGCCCATACAGGAAGATGTTGCGCTTGAGTTGCTGAAGGAAAATGATGCGGCTTCACTGCGCGTTGTGCGGCACTCCGCGGCGCACGTGATGGCGACGGCCATTCTCGAACTGTTTCCAGAAACAAAACTTGGCCACGGGCCTGCCACCGACAACGGCTTCTTCTACGACGTGTACCGCGAGACGCCGTTCACAGAAGCCGACCTCGCCGCAATCGAGCAGCGCATGGCTGACGTTGTGAAGCGTGACGAGCCATTCGTGCGCGTGGAAGAGGCGCGCGAAGAAGGCCTGGCCGAATATGCCGCGCAGGGCGAGTTCATGAAGGTCCACTTCATTGAGCGCTTCACCAAGCCCGGCGACGAAATCTCGTTGTACAAGAACGGCAACTTCACCGATTTCTGCCGCGGCCCGCATGTGCCCTCCACCGGGCGCGTTAAGGCGTTCAAGGTAATGTCCATTGCAGGAGCGTACTGGCTCGGCAAAGAAGACAACCAGCAATTACAGCGCATCTACGGCACCGCGTTCTTTTCGCAGAAGGAGCTCGAAGCTCACTTCAAGCACCTTGAAGAAATCAAGGCGCGCGACCATCGCGTGCTCGGCAAGCAGCTTGATCTATTCAGCATTCAGGAAGTCGCCGGTGCGGGGCTTATCTTCTGGCATCCAAAGGGCGGCCTGATCCGTAAGGCGATGGAAGACTGGATGCGCGACGAATGCCTTCGCCGCGGCTACAGCATGGTGTTTACGCCGCACATCATGAAGCGGGAGCTTTGGAACATCTCCGGTCACGAGGCCGTGTACGCGGAGAATATGTATCCGCCGATGGAGTTGGACGACGCGGAATACCGGCTCAAGCCGATGAACTGCCCCGGCCACATCCTGATTTACAAATCAACTCCGAAGTCCTACCGCGATCTGCCGCAGCGCTACGCGGAGCTCGGCAATGTGTACCGCTACGAGCGCAGCGGAACAATGCATGGTCTGCTGCGCGTGCGCGGCTTTACGCAGGATGACGCACACATCTTCTGCACGCGCGACCAGATCAACAGCGAGATTGAAGCCTGCCTCGACTTCGCGGAAGCCGTGCTCAAAACCTTTGGCTTCAAGGAATATCGTGTCGAACTTTCCACGCACCAACCAGGGAACCCCGACTTCATCGGCACAGCCGAGGAGTGGGCGCAGGCAGAAGGCGCGCTGAAGAATGTGCTCGACAGCCGCGGCCTCAGCTACCAAACCTTCCCCGGCGAAGCCGCGTTCTACGGGCCCAAAATCGATGTCAAACTCGTCGACGTGCTCGGCCGCCTGTGGCAGCTCAGCACCGTGCAGTTCGACTTCAAGCTCCCACAGCGTTTTGAACTGGAGTACGTCGGCGAAGACGGCGAACGCCACCAGCCTGTGATGGTGCATCGCGCGCTCTTCGGTTCGGTGGAACGCTTCTTCGGCGTGCTCATCGAGCACTACGCGGGCTCATTCCCCATGTGGCTCGCTCCGGTGCAGGTGGGCATCGTTCCCATCTCCAACGAGAAGCACGTCGCCTACGCTGAAACCGTGAAGCAACGCCTTGAGGCGGCTGGGCTGCGCGTTGAACTGGACGCCACGAACGGCAAAATGCAGGGCAAGATTCGCGACTTCGGTCTGCAAAAGGTTCCGTTCATCCTCATCCTCGGCGACAAGGAATCACAAACGGATTCCGTTAGCGTGCGCGTGCGCGGTGGAGGCGATCAGGGATCGAGGACAGTGGAAGAATTCCTTTCTTTGGCGACGACGTTAGTAAATGAGCACGCGATGGAGTTGTAGGCATGTCTGTACTTGTTCTTCCGGCGCAGTTCACCTTCAAGGCTAAGGACTCGCTCGACTTCAAGGCGGTCTTAGAATGGTTTGATTGGGACAACCTCGATCAGGACGTCGTGATAGATGTTCGTACTTGCAAGTTGGCCAATTACCAAGCGTTGGCATTGTTATTACTTTATGTTTGGCACCTGAAGAGCAAAGGGCATGCAGTTTCACTTGAACTAAGCCCCTCATCGCAAGACTCAAGGCAATCTCCTAGCGATATGTGGAGACGTATGGGTGCCGTTGGATGGTCACAGGTTCTATATGAGAGAGGAAATCAATTCAAAGGCAGTACCGTGAAGCCTCTTATTGCCATTCGGAGCCGAGACGATGCCGCCACAGCCCTGTCTAAAGCCGAAGAGTTCGCAAAGGGCTTCAATGTCGAGTACGAGAAGACTCTCCAATACGTCCTTTCCGAACTTCTGTACAACACTATGGAACACGGACAACGTTGGTTCAACAACAATCGGATTCAGATACCTTCCATTATCCAGTTCACTTGGTACGAGAAGCGCAACGAGATCAGTTTCATCGTCGCGGATCTGGGGATTGGGATAAAGAAGCACTTGGAAATGGCGTACCCCGCTGTTGAAGATGATCTTGAAGCTTTGCGTATGGCAATCAAGCCGCAAATATCAGGAACCTTCGGAAAACTAAATTCCTACAGCGGCAAGAACAACGCAGGTGTTGGTTTGTATATATCAACAAATATCGTCCAAAAGCTGGGATCAGAAATGTACCTTGTGTCCGGGCAGGGCCTTTTGCATGTTTCGCCGCGAGACATCACAGGAAAACTGTTGACTAAAGGTTGGCTTGGAACCTTCGTTCTAGTGACAGTCAAGCTCACCGACAAAAAGCTTCCCGTCAATTTGCATGAAATGTTGTCTCAAGCACGTGATGCAGCTCTCAGAGAAATTGCCAGTCGCGAGGGGAAAGAGCTAGCTGACAAACTCGTTGTGGATGTGGGGAATTACTTTGGCAAATACGCCGAGAACAAAGAGGGAGCGATCGAGATTCGTGATCGGAAGCTGCTGCCTAGCCTACAAGAAGGTAAAGACATCTTGCTAGATTTTGCGAATGTCTCATCTGCTCCGCATAGTTTTCTCAGTGCTCTGCTTGCGACGCCCATAAAAAGCTTAGGGATGCTTGCTTATAGAAGGATAAAAGTGACAAACGCCACACCCGAGATTAGGGAGACAATCGACTATATCTTTGATGAGAACACGGCCTGACTTGTTTCGTTATGCTTATGGTCATAAGCTGTGGTCATGAGCGCACAACCGGAAACCCGGACTATCTCCGCCGCTGAGTTCAAGGCGAAATGCCTGCAGCTCATGGATGAGGTGAATGAGAAGAAGCTCACCCTCATCATCACCAAGCGCGGCAAACCTGTGATGGAGGCGACGGCACCAAAAGAAGAGGAGAAACCCTTCCGTTCCATCGTAGGTCGGTCGCCAAACGTCCGAATTCTTGGCGACATTGTGTCGCCTTTGCCGCAGGAGTGGACTTTGCCTGAGTTTGCTTGGGACAAAACAACCGAATCTAAAAAGCGTAAAGACAAGGATAAGAAACGGAAGTGAATCGGTATCTTCTGGACACTCACGTTTGGGTATGGGCGCAGCGCCGTGAGGTCACTCAGCTACGCGATGAATCGTTTGCGGAAATAGAAGGATGGCAGAAAGAGGGCATCGTCTTCATCTCACCATTTTCAGCATGGGAATTGGGCTTGCTGGAGCGGCATAAGCAGATCGAGTTAGGCGCTCCAGTAGAGATATTCGTCGCATCAGCGACCGAAGACGATGGCTTACAGTTCGCTGCGCTGACTCCAGCGATCCTCATCGCATCCACTCGCCTCCCGGGAGACATCCACCGCGATCCCGCCGACTGCATTCTTGCCGCCACAGCACGCGAGCTCGGCTTGACTCTTGTCACGCGTGACAAAGCGCTGCTCGCCTACGCGAAGCAGGGGCACCTAAACGCTCGCAAACCTTAGCTCGCGCGGCATCTGCATCCAAGTACCCATGCCGAAGCTTTCCGTACCTGTTTCGTCACATGACCATGCACAGGGTCCTGCTGACGCTCCTGTGACCCTCGTCGAGTACGGTGACTATCAGTGCCCATCCTGCGGTGATGCGCACGCGATAGTGAAGAAGCTGCAGAAGCACTTCGGCGCGAAGCTGCGGTTTGTCTTCCGTAATTTCCCTTTGCCGATGCACAAACATGCTGAGAACGCTGCCGAAGCTGCTGAGTTCGCCGCGGCTCATGACAAATTCTGGGAAGTGCATGATCTGCTCTACAAGCACCAAAAGAATCTCGAAGACTCCGTTCTGGCCAAGCTGAACACCCAGGCTGGGCTAAAGGCAGCTGATTTGGAAACGGCATTGGCGAAGCACACCTTTGAAGCTCGTGTCGCCGAAGATGTAGCGAGCGGCAACGACTCTGGTGTTCAGGGAACACCGTCTTTCTATATCAACGGAGATGAATACGCCGAGACGTACGACTTCGACACCATGAAGCATGTGATTGAAGCGCAGTTGAAAGGCCGCAACCTTCGGGCCGGTACGCATTAGGCTTGAACATTCTGCGGCGAGGTTCTGAATCGATGAGCGTTTCCGAGACAGTTCACGAGAGCGTCATTATCCACGCGCCGATTGAACGCTGCTGGGCGCTTTCTACACGCATTGAACTCGTTCAGAAGATCCTCGGCATGAAGCCCGTCAGCGGAGTGATTCACGGCTTTATTGGAAACAGCAGCCGTGTGGCGTGGCGCGGATGGAAATTCGGTCTGCCCACCGAACACCACACGTTGATCACGCGCTTTGAGCCGCCGCATCATCACTATCTTCGCTTCGATGGCCATGAGATGACCAAAGAGGCTTTCTTTCAGGACACGCAAGAGCGCGGGCGCTTCGCAGCATTCCAGCACGACCACAAGTTCACTGAAGAGCGTGGACCACAGGGCATCTCCACGTTCCTGGAGGATGAGGTGCGCTTCGAACTGCCGTTAGGGAAGCTCGGGGAGCTTGCGGCACGCTTCATCATGGCCTCGTACATTCGCACGTTGGCGCAGAGGCGCTTCGCCACCATGAAGAGCCTTGCCGAAGGTGAAGGTTGGCGCGAGTGGGTTGAATAGCGCGGCGTGAGCTTGATGCCGTGCATCTGAATGCAGGCGAGGTGCGTTGATGAAGGCTGCCGTTCTGCACGAATACGGTCCCCCAAAGAATCTGAAATACGAAGACTTTCCCGACCCGAAACCCGGCAAGGGTGAGGTGCTTGTGCGTGTGTTGGCGGCCAGCATCAACCCCGTCGATTGGAAGATGCGGTCAGGCGAAGCGAAGGAGCTCTTTCCCGTAGAATTTCCCGGCATCATCGGCCGTGACGTCGCAGGCATCGTTCAGGATGTCGGTGAGGATGTGCAAGGCTTCACCGAAGGCGATCACGTTTTCGCGCTTTCTCGGCACACCTACGCGGAACTCTGCGTTGTGCCCGCGTCAGATCTGGCCAAAGTTCCGGAGAGTCTGGAGATACCTGTCGCAAGCACGGTACCGCTTGTGTCTACTACTGGCGATCAACTCATTCGCAGAGCAATGGATGTGAAAGCCGACCAGACGATCCTGCTTACCGGGGCAACCGGCAGCGTTGGACGCGTTGCGCTGTACTGCGCGATTGAGTTGGGCGCGAAAGTGATCGCGGGTGTGCGTAAGAAGCAGCGGGAAGAAGCCGTTGCTCTTGGCGCTATCGAAGCCATCGACCTCTCCGATGCAGACGATCTTGCACGCCTCGGATTCGTCGATGGCGTAGCGGATACGATTGGCGGCGCTATCGGCACCACACTGCTGGGCAAGGTAAAGCCTGGTGGCGTTTTCGGCAGTGTGCTTGGACCGCCGGTGGGTGTCGCTCTTCACCCGACGGTCAATGTGAAGGCGATGATGGCGAAGCCAGATCCCGAAGCGATGGTGCATTATGCTGAGGCGCTTCGCGACGGCAAGCTGAAGCTGCCCATCGACAGCATGTTACCGCTGGCGAAGGCCTCCGAAGCGCATGCTCTTGCAGAGCGGGGCGCAGCGGGCAAATTGATTCTGCTTGCGTAAGCTGCGCTAACAGCCGCTGCGGACCACGGGACGAGCGGCTCGGCCGCGTCCGCGATCAAAGCGCCCGCTGCCAAAGCCAGTCGGTCGTTCGGCCGGTATCCGGTAGCCTTGCGGGTACACGACGAGGTGGCGCCGCGGACCTTCGCCTGTGCTTTGTGTCTGCACCGGAAACTCGCGGAGCAGCATGTGCAACATCCTGCGTTCTCTCGAACTCGACGGCTGGAAATGGTATGGTTCGCCCGTATCTTGGACGGTGGCTACGGCTCGTTGCGCGGTCTCGCGAAGCATGCGCGCGCGATTCGCTTTGAAGCCATTCGCGTCGAAGGAGACGCGGTCGTGGTCCTCAGGCTCCAAGTGGAGCGCCTTTGCCGCGACGTGCTCCAGCGCGCGAAGCAGCTCGCCGTCGTTGTCGAGCATGAGGTCTGCATCGGGACCTTTGCATTCCACGTAGATATCGCGCCGTTCCATTGCGTCCGGATCGGCCGCACCTGCGCCGGCGGTGATCCGAAACTTCAGCCGGAATCCGCCGGTCGTTGTCAGCAGTCGCATGAGTGAGGCTACTTCCTGCGCTGCTTGATTGATGTCTTCCATTTGTGCTCCCAAGATTGCACAAGCTACGAATTGGGAAGAATTGTACGACTACATGGAAAGTCTTGGCGCGATGTAAGCGCTGACAAAATGCAGGCACGGACCATTTCGGTACTTTTTGCTACCGTCGGCCTTGGATTGTCTTCGGCGAGCCGATTGTTGACGCTTTGCGTTGCGCCCTTCTAGCGGCGATGGCACGCATCTCTTTGCCAAGCGCGGTACGGTTCATCACAGCCTGTTGCGTAATCATAATGAAGTTACCGACAGTCCAGTAAAGCGCCAGGCCGGCAGCATAGTTCCACGTGATGTAGCCGGAAAAGGCCGGCATCATGAACGCCATCATCTTCTGCTGCTGCGGATCTACACCCGGTGAGGGCGTGTAGTACTGCACCAGGAATGATGTGAGAACCATCGTGATTGGCAGAATGTGATACGGGTCGGCGGCAGACAGATCGTGCAGCCAGAACCAGTGCGCCTGCCGCAGTTCGACAACGCGAGTCATCATGGTGAAGAAGGCGAAAAGCAGTGGAAGCTGAACCAGCGTAGGCACGCAGCCGCCGAACATGCTGACGCCGTTCTCTTTCTGTAGCGCCATGATCTCGGCGTTTACTGTTGCCATCTTTGGGTCGGTCGGCTTC
This sequence comes from Verrucomicrobia bacterium Tous-C9LFEB, assembly GCA_903970445.1. GTDB lineage: Bacteria > Acidobacteriota > Terriglobia > Terriglobales > Acidobacteriaceae > Granulicella. Next base: position 15,603 of record CAJCIP010000056.1, read on the forward strand.
GGGTTGCCATACTTCGCCTTGATGGCATCCATCTGCGGCTGCAAGCGCTGCATCTTCAAGCCGGACCGCATGGCCTGCACTCGCAGCGGCAGAAGCGCGAGATTGATGAGCACGGTAAACAGGATGATCGCCCAGCCCCATGAGTAATCGTGAATGGTGACAACAGCAGGTGCGAGCACCGTGTGTACGGCCTGTAAACCAAGGAAGAGCCATTTGCCGATGATGCCGAAGAATCCGAAGTCGAGGAGCGGCTCCAACGTTCCGCCACTGGCCGTGTGGACGTTCTTAAGAATCGTCACGCGCTTCGGGCCGACAAAGAGGCGCAGTTGCGTTTCGCCTGTAAGATCGCCCACGCCTGTGCCGAGCACTGGCACCAACGCTGTTCCCTTTGCGGGAGCACCCTGGCCCAGCCCGGAATGGCGCTGCACCTTGTTCACGTCAATCTGGTTGTGCAGCGTCGCGATCGTTGCGTCCTGCGGCTTGTCAGGCATGAAGATCGCCGCGAAGTACTGGTCGCTGACGCCGGCAAAGTCGAATGGGCCGTTCAGCGTCGAGCCCCCGGACACGTTCTTGGGAGCAAGATGCTGCTGCTTGTCGCTGCCGCTGGTATCAATTTGCGCAGCGGCGTACGCCTGCAACGTTTCCATGTCACCGAAGCCGGCCGGCCACGCGATCAGCGCGCGGATCGGCGCTCCATTCCGCAGCACAGATGCACTCGCGTGAATTACGAAGTCAGAGCCGAAGGTGAAAGTCTTTCTTACCGTGACGGTCCCGGCTGAATACTGATAGGTGAGTGTTCCCGGAGCCTGCAGTGGGCCAGTCACCGAAGGAACGTAAAGAGCCTGCGCAAGCCCTTGCGTCAGAGCCGCGTCGTAGGTGTAAAGAGACAGCGGATAGCCATAGAGTTTGGAAGCGCCGTCATGGACGAGATCCAGCGGCCGACCCTCGCTGTCCTTATAGTTCTTCAGCACCCAGGAGACAACCTGGGCGCCGCGATTGGAGAAGGTAATCCGGTATAGCTCGTTCTCGACAACCGTTGTGCTTTCCGCCTGCGCCTGCACCGCGGAAACAGCAGCTGAGGTGGCGGGAGCACCAGGCGCTATCGTTGCGGCCGCCTGCGGCGGCGCGGTGCTCTGAGGCACGCTTTGCGTCGTAGGTGTCGGAGCGTTTGGAGATTCCGTCTGTGGGTTGTGTTTGGAGCGCCACACCTGGAGTCCAAACATGACGCCGACCATGACAACCAGCATGACCATGAACGAGCGGTTGTCCTGGCCACCGCCGGTTCCGGCGCCACCGCTGTTGGGATTCGTAATTTCGGGCAAAGGAAAGGTCCTGTTCTCAAGCGGTAGGCCCAGACGTGTCAACTGAGGCGCGAAGCCGCTACTTCTATCGTAAATCAGGCGCTTTGCTGGGAGCAGTACTGGAGTCGAGGTTAGTTGTTCTCGACTTGACGACGGCAACTCGCTCGCGAAGAGATGCGACAGCCGTCACGCTGGCTGACCGCGACGGAGCTCGACGTTATGGCACCGGGTCCAGTCCGCCCCTCGCGAACGGATTGCACCGGGCGACGCGCCGAACGGCAAGCCATCCTCCCCGCAGCCAGCCATGCTTGGCCACAGCCGCGTAGGCATACTCGCTACATGTTGGAAGGTATCTGCACTGAGTAAACCCGATGCCGTGCAGCAGAGGCGAAATGCCTCGCTTGTATGCGGTCAGCATCGCCCCGGCAATGCGTTCGCGTAAAGCAGGCGACGCGCTAGGAGTCATGCGCCTCAGCCGCAATCGGCTGCTGTTTTTGTGCTGCGCGGTCCAGGGCTGCCTGCACACTGCGGAAGATGACAGCAACCTCGCGCTGCACTGTCTCGAAGTTAGCGTCGCGGACACTGCGTTTCGGATGCAGAACGACGTCTACCGGCGACTGCAGCAGCGGCAACGCGTCGCGGACAGCTTCGCGGAGACGGCGCTTGATGCGGTTACGGTCGACCGCTTTTCCAAGCGCTTTGGGAACCGTAAGACCGATGCGCGGCCCGGGGGTCTCGCTCCGTCTCGCCGCTGGCCTGAGGAGAAAGAAGTAAGCAAGCTGTTTGCCGAACTGTTTGCGGCTGCCCTTGTACACGAACTGGTAGTCCGCATGTTTGCGCAACCGATGCTTTGGCTTGTTTGTCTTCATCAGCATGCCGGGGATCAGCGAAATCATGTAGCGATTCATAACGCGCCGCAAGTACAGTACGCGTATGTTCCCGGAAACCATCGTCCCTGCCCGATTGTTTCACGACGCCGGCAGTCTGGTGCTTCCATGCTGGCTGTTGCTGCTGATCGCGCCGCGTTGGCGCTGGACGCAGCGCGTCGTCACCTTCGTGGTTCCTCTGTTGATGGCGGCCTTGTACGTCTGGCTGCTGCTTGCGCACAAGCCGGTAGCCGGCGGAGGTTTCGGCTCGCTGAATGCGGTCGCGGTCCTTTTCTCTTCGCCCTATGCGTTGCTCGCAGGATGGGTCCACTACCTCGCGTTCGACTTATTCATCGGAGCGTGGGAGATTCGTGATGGACTGCGTCTCGGTATATCTCGCTGGCTCATTCTGCCTTGCCAGATGCTGACGTTCCTGTTTGGCCCTGCAGGGCTTGCTTTGTACCTGCTGCTGAAGCTCGTGATGCGTCGCAGGTTTGGTGCAGAGGAGTCGCTTGCATGAGTTGGCCAGGCTATCTTGACGTTTTGCGAAACGCGTTGCGCGAAAGCTTTGCTCTGAGGCTCGCGCTTTGGATACAGATCGTGATGCTGCTCTTCAGCGTCGTCGCGCTGCCGTTGGATCATCGCGTCATCCTGGGCTTGAACCCTTGGATCAAGCCGATGAAGTTCGAGATTTCCGTCATCCTCTATCTGCTGACGATCACGCTCATGCTGTACGGCCTGGGCCAGGATGGAGCATGGCGACGGACTCGGCTCTGGCTGGGTTGGGGATTCATGCTGTGCATGACGTTTGAGAACGGCATCATCGCCGAGCAGTCGCTCCGCGGCGTTCGTTCGCACATGAACTATGCCACCGTGCTCGATGCCCTCTTGTTCGCTGTGATGGGCCTGCTCATCGCGCTCAACACGGCGCTGGTCGCGATCTTATTAGCCTTTTGGTGCTTTGCGAAAACGCGCACAGAGGTCACAGTCACCTGGGGCGTGCGACTTGGTCTGTTGATGCTGCTCCTGGGCAGCATGGAAGGCGTGTACATGGTGCAGCATGGCGCACACACGGTCGGCGCTAAGGATGGCTCGTTGGGTTTACCGTTCGTGAACTGGAGCCGCGGCTTTGGCGATCTGCGCGTCGCGCACTTCTTTGCGCTGCACTCGCTGCAACTGCTGCCGCTGATTGGCCTGGCACTTACGCGCACACGCTGGAGACCTCAGGCGCAAGTCGCTGCGCTTTGGCTCTTTACCGTGGTCTACGTGGGCGGTGTGTGGTGGCTGTTTCATGAAGCGAGGAACGGTAGGCCGTTCCTTCGCTACTGAAGCGTGCCCTAGTCGCGGTAGCCGGCGGAAACAGCGATCTTGTGGCGACCCTTGGCGCGGCGGCGGCTCAGAACAGCGGCACCGGCCTTGGTCTTCATGCGTGTGAGGAAGCCATGCACCTTGGCACGGCGGCGGCGGTTGGGTTGGAATGTGCGCTTGGGCATCGTCTTTGTCCTATGGGCGAATCAGTTGCTGATTCTGGAAGTGTGGCTGCGCGAAACTCGCTGGAAGCAAGCGCCACGTAGCGACAAAGCGCCCGTGCAGCAGCAAGTTTCGAGTATACCGGAGCTGAGGAAAACCGGCAATCGACGGCCAGAAGGCCCAGGTGACTCTTCTAAGACATGGGTGCCCGTAAGGGCGTAACGAATCTTCGCGGAGGGCACCCCCTCCCCCGTCTTTTTGGCTAAAGTCTTCGATTCGGGGGAGTTAGGTCCTGGGGTATTCCGCAAAGTCTTCGGAGGAAAGGACTTAGAGGCAAAGTCTCTGGAGTGAGTGACTTACTAAAGCGGAGTGAAGGCGCTGTGGATGTAAGTAGCGCTATATTCAGTCTAGCAAGTGGCGCGTAAAACTATGACAAGTTTCTTGGAAATTTATCTCGTGTGGTTTGTTGTAGTTGCGGTTCGTAGGCCTTGTTCGAGGGCTTGACAAGGGTTTCGTACCCAGTGTTTCCCGCTTGTGCACGATGAGTTATGCATGGGTGAGCCTGCCGCCCTCCACGGAGATCCTGCGAACCCACATCTCAAAAGCGAGATGTGGGGCACCCGGCCTGGAGGTCACCCGGCTTGAACCTCATGACCGACTTCGGTCCAAGATTCCGGTACCGGTTCTGGGAAGTTGTACCAGATCAGCTCTAAAAGGCTGAGACTACCGTCGGCGTAATGGAGCAAGATTGTCACAGGCTCCTTGTGCTTTTCGTGCAGGATGGACAGATTGATCTCTCCAACTAAGCCTTGGTGGCCGACGAGCGGAGGATTCTGAGGCTGGTCTGGCTTCTCGAAGACGACCGTACGTTTTTCCGAAGCACACTCACCGATGATTCGAAGTGAGCCTAGGGAAACGTCAGTCCACTGAGGAGCGGCCAGCACGATCTCCTTCACCCATTCGAGCTGCTGTCGTGACGGAGGTCTGGGAGTCACCGCTATAAAGCCTGAGTTCTCCATAGTCACCTCTTGGCGAAGACGGTTGAGATGCGCATCACCCCATTTACCATCGCGCCCCGGAACCCGCACGCGGTTCCGTTAATTGTCACAGTGCCCTCGATTGCTCCATTCGCCTTCGTCGAATATTGCCCTGCGTTTAGAGCGGATGTCACTGCTTGCTTAATCTGGTCGATGGTCCCTGGAGGAGGCAGAGGATCACCTCGCAGAGCCGTGATGTTGTGTGCCAGAGCATTGCTGAAGTTTACCGGCGTCCTGCTGACGCCCGCTAACCCAACCTCCGGCATGGTACCAGCAAGGGCTGCGTCCATTCCCATGCTGATGGCAGCCATTCCAATTCCGCCGAAGTAGTTCACGACGGCACCTGTGTTCCACAGGTGGTTGTAGCCAGCCATGTTGTAGCCATACGATATTCCAGGGTTTTCGGGCGCAGGAGCTCGGTCGAGGCTTGCAACCGAAGTGGTGGTATTCGGGTCGCTTCCGTATGCGGAATAACCGACGTTCAGGCTCTTGCCATCAGCAGCGTAAGACAGAGACGTAACCGTGCCAGCGATGTAGGTCTTGGTTGTTCCGTTTCCTGCTGCGCCTGAACAACCCCCAGCAGTGACAGTTGCCTGCTCCCCGCCGTTCGGCGTCGCCACCTGAGTCACGCAATCATGGCCGTCGGGATCGACGTTGATTAGGGGATTGTTCTGAACGTAGGAATACAGGTTCCAACTTTGCGGGTCTTCAGCGACCTGATCACGCCCATCATCCGGCGACATGAAGCGTCCCATGCTCGATCCGTAGTATCTTGCCCCGAAGTAGTCGAGCCCTGATTCTGCATCTCTTTCTTTGCCGGTGAAGTGGTATGCAGATGCACAAACGTGAACCAGCGTCGTAGATAAAGCAGTCTGCATCGTAGCGATTCGATTACGAGTTGGAGCTTGGATGTTTGGGTGAAACCTCTTCGAGATAATTAGACAGTTGTCTGTTCACATTGAACGCCGTCTCTGCTGTTTCTCCGAGCCGCGTAGAAAACTCTTCCATATCGATCTCTGCCAGACAAACCTCGGAACACCTCAGCAACAATCGTGCGTCCGCCGCTGATAGCAGCTCAAGACTCAATCCTTCCGACTCGCAGGCAGTCTTTAGTCTCTGGAACATCTCGAAAACTCTACCTTGGGTTGTTCCCAATGTCTGCACGAAGTCAACACTGAAACCATGAAGAACTTCGTTCAGAACATTGATCAAATAGATGCACAATTGGATACTGAGCCTGCTAGTGTTTGCCATCTTGCTCATTTCTTCACCGCATGTTGTCGAAGTATGATTTACCGGCTGTTGGTCGAAAGGCAGTTGACTGACTAGGCATAGTCCCGTTTTCGATCACAACCATTTGCTGGCTGTCGCTCCAATATGCGGTTCTTCCATTGGAGAGTGATCGAACTTCGGACGGGTTGGCCATCGTTTCTTGAACCAAGCTCTGGAACTCATTGCGAGTGATATTGCCAAACTCGCCCGCGTGCTTGACGAAGGCATGTTGAGTGACTCTCTCCGCCACGGCTAGTGCCTCCGCTGCTTGAGCGGCTCTTGCAGCTCTAGCAGCTTGTAAGGCTTCGACGCCTAGACCTATGCCGTGAGCCGCAACGCCCCCAACCACGTTCCAAGCCATCTGTTCACCGAACCATTTGATCGCCCCCATTCCGTTATTGCCGATCTGGCCGAAGATCGCTGCATTTGCAGGGCCATCAATCCCAGGATGATCGAAGGCCGGGGCACCACGGGAGTTCGTAACGCCGCTGCTTTGGCCGTCGTAGGAGTTGTAGCCGATGTCAATGCTGTTGCCGCCGTTGACGCTGATGCCAGTCACGGTACCTGGAACGTAGGTCGCTGACTGTCCACTTCCCGTGCCTTTTCCAGCGCAGTTTCCAGACGAGACCGAAATACTCTCGTGAGTGTCGTCTATTCGCGACTGGACTACGCAGTCATGGCCATCTGGGTCGGTGTTCGTAATCGGATTGTTCTGAACGTAGCTGTAGAGGTTCCAACTCTGAGGCTGGTCTGCATGTTCGCCCGAGTCGTCATCAGGCGACATGAAGCGCCCAATGCTCGAACCGTAGTATCTAGCTCCGAAGTAGTCGAGTCCTGATTCCGCGTCTCTTTCTTTGCCGGTGAATTTGAACCTCATTGTGGTGTTCTGGTTGTCGAGTTCCTGGCCGAATGGAGCGAATTGTCCTTGCCATACGGGCCAGCCGCCGCCGCTCAGTTCGATCTGCGTGGTGCCGAGGTGGTCGGCGAGATAGTAGGTTTTCGTGATGGCCGGGTCCGTGACGGGGGTGACATCCGTTCCCGAGGTCAGATCGTAACCGCCGCACTGGGTGCCGGCAAAGCCCGACACATTGGTAGGACTTTGTCCAGTAAACAGGGGAGACACCGTGCCGTCGGCATGCACCACCACCGCGTTCGCTATGTACATATCGAACGTGCCCGCAGGCGCGGAGTTATGAATGCCGACCAGACTGTAATAGACGGTTTCACCGACATGATTGCTGAGCGAACCCTGCATGTGGTGCCACTGCCCATCGCCTACACCGTCGAAGTACATCGGCTGGCCAGTGCCGCCGGTGTCCGTTACGTCACCGGAGCCGTTGCCGTTGGTGAAGATCAGCGCCAGGCCACCGTATGTGGGGATGGTTTGCATCAGGTCGAAGGCCAGGTTGTCGCCGGATTGGATGACAGTCCCATACCCTGTTCCTCCATTGAGGCCACCTTCCACGCCGCAGCCCATGTTGATGGAACCGTCACGTACGCCATGCAAATGCAGCAAAGGCTTTTGCTGATCTACTTTTGCGATCTTCTGGCCGTTGGCGTAGATATAGTCCGTCCACGCGGGTGCGGCGCTGCCCGCCTGGTTTTTTTCAGCAAGCATCAGGCCGTTGAGGAAGCTGTACTCGCGAAAGCTGGTTGTGTTGCCGGACGTATCCAGTTGGTCGGCGCGGATGCGGTTGCCGTTTGCGTCATAGGTGTAGAGCGCGGTGGGGTCGTAGGTATTGCCCATGTGCTGGGCGTCCACGCGAGTGACGCGGCTTTCCGCATCCCAGGTATATTGCCTCGCGTTCAGGTCGGTGTTGCTGCCGTCGCACTGCACGTTTCCAGCGGCATCGTAGTGCGTGCCGTTTGGCCCGGTGCAGTCGAAGGTTGCATCGAGCAGGTGATTGTTCGCGTCATAGGGCCAGCCGCTGCTGGATGTAAAGTTTGGGTTCGGGAACATGCGCGCGCTCGGGGTTCCTACGACATTTGGGCTGCCAGCGGGAGCGTTGCTGTAGGCGTTCGTTGCCTGGATGTTGCCGAAGGAGTCGTAGCTGAAGCGTTGCGAACGATAGGCCGCGGACATGTTCGGGCCTTCGAAGGACGCCAGACGATTCAATGCGTCGTAAGTAAAGTTCTGCGAATTGGTTGCGCTTGGAAGACCGTCTACGATGTGCCAGATGTTGCCGTTGTTGTTGGCCTCGTTGCCGCAGGGAGATGTGGTGTCGTTCGTGTTGTAGAAGTACTGGCGGTCCATGATGTTCAGCGAACTGGTGCTGGCTACCTCGTGGCAGGGTTGCAGGCGGTTGTTCTGGGTGAACGTTTGCGTAACACCGTTTGCGTAGCTCACGGCCTGCGGAGAGCCGCTCGGCAGGTAGGTGATGCTTGAGATGAAAGGCGCTCCGGGCTGTGCCGTTGTACCGGCACTCACGCTAGAAAGCCGACCCGCACCGTCAAAGGCCTGGGTGATGGTCGATCCATCCGGATAGGCAAGATCCGTCATATTTCCGGCCAAGTCGTATTTGAGATCGGTCGAGTGAATGCCTGAGCCCCATTCGGAGGGGAATGCCTCGGCGAGGTGATTTGGACGTCCCATGGCGTCGTAACCCAAATACTGGTCGTCGCACTTACCCGTGGTGGTGCTGCAAGTGGAACCCGCAAGATCGGGGTTGAAGGAGCGCGTGAAGCTCATGCGTCCGACGAGATTCCCGCCCAAGTAACTTGCCGATGCGCTTTGGCCTACCTGGCCGTCGTAAAAGTATTGATCGGTCGACCCGCCTGACCGCGATTTGCTCGTAAGTCGGTTCAGTGCGTCGTAGGTGAAGCTCGTGAGCTGTCCGCGAGCATCCGTTTTGTAGAGCAGATTGCCATTCGGATCATAGCCAATCCCGCACGAACCCTGGGAGATTTGACCGTAGCAGATCGTGCCAGTCTCAGGATTAGATGAACTGATCAAGCGCGAAAGGGAATCATATACAAATGTGCGGAGTCGCGGAGTATCGGCTCCCTGCCCAGATTGTGTGACTGAGAGGAGATTGCTCAGAGAATCGTACGTGTAAGTAGTTGTTAACGACCCTGGCTCGATTACCTTGATCAACCTACCCAAGCCGTCACTGCTCTTGGTCCATGACCGTCCGCTTTCGTCCGCAGAGGCAATAGACATGGCATTCGTAGCACCACTTACTGCTCCTGTGCAGTTGCCCGAGTACGACAAGGAAGCGATTCCGTTATAGCAATTTGTTTGCGCCGAGCCGTCATGGTTGACTTTGGCAACAACTTGACCAAGAGCGTCGTAGTAGTAGGCGGAACTACCGTCGGTAGTCGTCGCGGACGAGCGGTGCGGGTTAGCAACCGTAAACACCTGTCCATTGTTGTCATAAGTCGTTTCAACTGACATGGTTCCTTGTGGGTCAGATGACATTTGCGCCTTAATTTGGCGCCCAAGCTGGTCAAATGAAGTCTGTTGCACCACTTGAGGGCTGGGTGCCTGATTTGTTATTTTCGTGACACCTAATCCAACGTCATCGTACGAAAATCCGATCGAAGAAGTACTCGAGCTGCTGGCGATCGCGTCAGGGTACATGACACTTGTTACGCGGCCCATCGTGTCGTAGGTATACTTTGTTGAATTGTTGTTTGCGTCAGTCAGGGAGTTCAGCAGGCCAGACGCGCAGTCGTAGGTTCCAGATGTGTGTTGCCCGAGCGCGTTGTAGGTATCGCTGATTAATGAAGCGCCACATTGGTTGAAGGCGTAGTCTGTCGAATGACCGTTGCTATTTACATTGTCGTCACCGTCGATGGCAAACGTCTTCTGACCAAAAGAGTTCCAGCCATAGTGTGTCTGCGGACTAGGGCCGCCGTTGAGCCAGCTAGTAACAGTAGTGAGATTTCCCTGCTTGCCATAAGGGGAATATGCCGCTTCGTCATACGTGTAGGCTGTATCAGCCACCTTGTTTCCCGTGGGATCTTGTGTGGTCACCTCCGCCGGTAGATCAAGAAGATTGTTTAATAAATAGTCGTTGTCTCTTTGCCATTGAAAAGTCGTGGTCTGCGTGACTAGTGGTTGTGAGCTTCCGTAGTCATAAGACGCGCTTGGAACGCCAGTATTGAGGGGGACCTTAACGTTTTCAGAGCCTTGGTTGAAATAGATCGAGCCCGGTGTGAATGTGTTTGTGAGTGTGCGTTTGCTGCTTCCGGCATTCGGATAGGTGGTTGTAACACTTGTAGGAAATTCAGCAGTGTAGAGTCCCATACTGTCAGAGGTGTTGACGTAGGCAGTGGTAGTTGTCTTGAGCAGGCTAGCGCTTGATGCTGGTCCTTGGTACCAACGGGTAGCAATTTCATACATCGACGGATCGAAGTCGTGTTGTACTGTGTTGTTGTCGGGGTCCGGGCCTACAACTGAGGTCGTGCAAGGTGAAGCACAGTATGAGTAGCTCCATACATGAGCGCCCGTGCCGTCGTTTGCGTTTACGGTGCGAGTCGCTACCTTCTGAATACTAATGTTTTGAATTTGATCGGCGTAGATGCTCCACGTATAGGATACAGTTGCGCCCGTAGGCAAGACTATTTTCGTCAGGTTGCCGTAAGAGTCATACGAAAACTGCCACTTCTGCCCGTTCGGCAGCACTATGGCCGATAAAGGTGAGAGTTGCCCTGTGTACTCAGCTGCAGTGTACTCATGTGTATCTGGCGGCTCGGTATATTGATAGTGGAAATTAGTCTGCAACGTTATCTGCGTGAAACAGAAATAATAACTAGCATTTCCGCCGTATGCCGGCACGTCCCAGCGCATGGCACCGGACGTGCCGGACGGGCACTTACTCAAGTCGGTTGTCGCAACCCCGGGAAAGAAGAAGACGGTCGCCGGAACAGAGACCCCCGGTTGATTGGGGAGTGGTATTGTGGCAACCTGCGTAACTCCTCCGGGAATGTGCCGGTTCGCGGAGTCCGTCCATCCTTCGTCTCCGGACGCGTCGGACACGGTTCGTGTGATCTGATTACCTGCCGGGTCTGAGACAACCGTCGTGTCAACCTGATTTCCGTTCGGGCCGCTTATTGAGGTAGCGTAACTGATCCCTTTACGGTCAGTAACGGTATACCCCCTGCCGTTCTGAGTGAAGTTATATCGATAAGCGCTACCATCGACAGTCCCCTCGCCCCCAGCCATCTCTGCAAGCACATGCACGGCACCCGATGGGTCTGTTATGGAGTCCGGGGACGTGATCGCATTGGGGTCGTCGGAAATAGACGCTTCTGTATAGAGAAAGAACCCATCCCAGCCAACGTCTACACCCTACAGCCTTTGGAAGCCAGTATGCTTGGAGAGAATTCGGGATTTTCAGGTCCGCTCCCTGTTAGTGGCATGGGAGGTTTGAGAACCCAGTTCAGATTGTTGTAGCGAATGAAGAAGTTGAAGGGCAAAGAGCCCTTTTGTGGGTACGACAGGAGGGGTTCATGGAAAACCAAATTGCCATTTGCGAGGTTGACGCTTCCGCCAGCTTCGCTATGGAAACTTGCGTATGGCGAAATCCCGGTCGCTATGCTTGGTACGGTTTGTGCAAGGGCGGCAGTTACGCTTAGAAGAATTGAGCAAAGGACTACACAGAACTTTCGCTGCATAAAGCTGCTGACCTCAGGAGATTTCAGACAGCTTCTTGACTTCGTTGCGTCTTGTCAAGAGATATTTGCATATGCACCGTTTGGTGCAGCGCTCTTAAGTGCCAAGCGCCGCATCTTTTGGGTGGGTTGGGGCGTCTAAATTTCTGGTAGACTTTGTTCTGCTGGAGAATTGCGCCTCTGTGTGCTGAAGCCTTCCCTGACCGGGTCCTTTCCTGCTAGCGCAGGAATGCATGATCCGCATATGTTGCTTTCGCCTGCGCCCGCGGCTTTGACCGCACTTCGTTCTTCCGGCAGACCCGTAACAACCCAGGGAGTGCTACGCGGCCCATCGTTCATCGAATCGCTTGACTTGCTTTTCGATGAGTGCGTTTCGATGAGCAGGATAAGACCGTAAGCAGATGTCCCGACAGAACGCCAAAGCCGCGAGACGCGGCCGTTTAGGAGAGCCCCACTGTGGCTGAAGAATTAGATAAGTACGAAGAAGACGTAGACCGGATTATCGACACGGGCAAAGAGAAGGGTTACCTGACCTATGGTGAGGTGAACGACCTGCTGCCGGGAGACATCACGTCTCCGGATGAGCTGGACGACCTGATGACGACGATCAACACGCAGGGTATCGACGTGTTGACGGAAGGGCGTGGCCGTGGACGCGGCGAGCCCGCGGCGGACGATGAAGAGAAGGAAGCGGGCGAAGAGGGCGACGATGTCGAGCTGGACCTGTCGCCGGGAACGCTGGAGAAAACGAACGACCCCGTGCGCATGTATCTGCGCGAGATGGGTACCGTTCCGCTGCTGACGCGCGAAGGCGAAGTCGAGATTGCCAAGCGCATTGAGCGTGGGCAGATGCGCGTGATGAAGGCGATCTCGCGGTCGCCGATCGTGATTCGCGAAATCATGGCGCTGGGCGAAGACCTGAAGCGCGGCGTACGCAATATTAAGGAAGTGGTCACGTTCGACGAAGAAGAACTGACCGAAGAGATTCTGGCGGCGCGCGTCAAGAAGACCGCGAAGCGCATTGACGAGCTGGCGACACACCAGAAGAAGGCCTTGGAATATCAGCCGCGCGTGGATGAGCCGCACGGCAAGGACCAGAAGGCGAAGGACCGCGATAAGCGCAAGCATCGCTGGCTGCAGGGCCGCGAGATGGTCTACGTCAACCGCATCATCCGCGAGCTGAAGTACACCAACGGCGAGAAGAAGCGGCTGCTGGACAAGGTGAACAAGACGGTCGACGCGATGCGGACGCTGGAGCGGCAGATTCGCTCGCTCGACGCCAAGTTTGACGCGTCGCGGTCTGAGGAGCTGAAGAAGGAGTATCGCCGGCAGCAGAAGAATTGCCGCGCGGATCTCGAGCGCGTCGAGGCGGACTCGGGGATTTCGCTGGAAGACTTGAAGCGCACGCAGCGCGAGATGGTGCAGGGCGACATGGACGCGGAGCGCGCGAAGCGGGAGCTGATCGAGGCCTACCTTCGTCTGGTGGTGTCGATTGCGAAGAAGTACACGAACCGCGGTCTGCAGTTCCTCGACCTGATCCAGGAAGGCAATATCGGCCTGATGAAGGCGGTGGACAAGTTCGAGTATCGGCGTGGCTACAAGTTCTCGACCTACGCGACGTGGTGGATTCGGCAGGCAATTACGCGAGCGATTGCGGACCAGGCGCGCACGATCCGCATTCCGGTGCACATGATCGAAACGATCAACAAGCTGATCCGCACGTCGCGGCAGCTGG
>CAJCIP010000057.1 GCA_903970445.1 Verrucomicrobia bacterium Tous-C9LFEB
CGGCGAGCACGGTGACGAGCTTTTCCATGAGCAGAGGCCACGCCTGCGTTCCCGAGTACATTAGCTTTTTGGCTTCGATGTAGTTGCGTGAGCCACCGCCTTCGATCATGTAGCTGGCGAGCGTGAATGGTGCGCCGCAGAAGCCGATAATGCCGAGCTGGTCGCCATCGGCGCGAGGCGCGCTGAAGTGCGAGGACACTTGCTGAATGGCGGTAGCAACGTATTGCAAGTCTTCGGTGCGATCTGTGCGTAGGGACTGCACATGTTCAAAAGAGCGCACAGGCGTGTGCACGACTGGACCCTCGCCATTAACGAATTCGAAGTCGAGGCCCATGGGTGTGAACGGCAGCAGAAGGTCGGCAAAGATAATGGCGGCGTCGACGCCGAGGCGCTCGGCTGCGGTGATTGTTACTTCAGCAGCAATGTCCGGCGTGCGGCAGATGTCGAGCAGTGAGTGATGCTTGCGAACGGCCATGTACTCCGGCATGTAGCGGCCGGCCTGGCGAAGAAACCACACCGGTGTGCGATCTACCGGCTGGCGCAGGCATGCGCGGATGAAGCGACTGCTTCCATGATGTATCGAGGTTTGCTCGGGCGACGCGAACGATTCCAAGGCAAGAACTCCTTACCTCAGCCTAGCGCAGTATCGCCTGCGCTTCAGTGAAGGCTGTGCCGCTCGTTCAGGCGCTTAAATGGAATACGGTAGTCGACCCCGACGAGCAGACCGAGCGGATGGTAGTAGGTGTAGACTCCCGGACGCCAGCGCTGTTGCTGAACATCGAGCTTGAGCTGCCAGTCGTGAGCGATGTCAATACTCACGCCTCCACCGTAGCTAAAGACAGCAGAGGAGTCACCGAGAATGTAGCCTTCGCCGAAGTACTGCTGGTTGTAGTGGATAGTGCCCTTGCCGACGAGGAAGTCTCCGTAAGGGTGATAGATGTGAAGCAAGGTACCTTCTCCGCGCAAACCTACAAGGTAAGACTTTTCATTGACGGCGGTGCCGTTTGCCACATTGGAACGGACTTCGAGCGAGGGCGTGAGAGGAAAGTGGAAATAGCGTTTGTAGTCGATGCCTGCCGCAAAGCCGTTATCGCGAAACGGGCCCACGTCCGGATTGAGGTTGAGGTAGCCGCCGAAAACGCTGATACCAGCGGTCTTGTAGGCTGTCGATTCGCGTTGCGCCGGCGAAGATAAAGCGGATAGCAGAAGAATGTAGGGCAAAGCAGGAATGAAAAAGGTAGCGAGGCGGAAAAGGTGCATGCGGTCTCCCGTTTCGTGACATGCAATTGTTGTGTGTTGGAGGCTGCTTCTGCGTTCGGCGCTGCCTCCATGCGGCTGTCTCTTTTGCGACGCCGACAGAAAGCATGAATGTAAACTTGGGTTTGAGCGAAAGTTCTAGAGTTCGTATGATGCGTACCCTTGAACTGCATTCCAAGCTGCAATGAGAGAAGACAAACCACCGCTATGACGAATTATCTGACACTGCCCATCGGAGCGAAGGCGCCCGAAGTGGTCAACGCCGTGATCGAGATCCCGCAAGAGGGCATCAGCAAGTACGAGTACGACAAAGATCTGCATGTGTTCCGGCTCGATCGCAACCTCTACTCGCCGGTGCACTATCCGGGTGACTACGGCTTCATTCCCAGCACGTTGGGAGATGATGGCGATCCGCTGGATGTGCTTGTGCTGGTGGATTCGCCGAGCTTTCCAGGATGCCTGCAGGAGGTGCGTCCGATCGGCATGCTCGACATGATCGATCAAGGCAAGGGCGACGAGAAAATCCTGTGCGTGGGCGCGAACAACCCGCGTTACACCGATGTTTGGAACTACTCAGGCGTTTACCCGCATGTGCTGAAGGAGATCAAGCACTTCTTCACAATCTATAAGGACCTTGAGGGCAAGCGTGTTGAAGTACGCGGATGGCGCGATGCAGAAGTGGCTCGAGCAACCGTCGTCAGAGCACAGCAGAACTTTATCGACAATGCGGAGAAGAACGCAAAGTAAAGGATCTTTATTGTGCGCCTCGCGCTTCAAGCCGAGCGCGGGCTTTTGCTGCGAGGGCCGATCTGGGCGGTGAGGTAG
This sequence comes from Verrucomicrobia bacterium Tous-C9LFEB, assembly GCA_903970445.1. Taxonomy (GTDB): domain Bacteria; phylum Acidobacteriota; class Terriglobia; order Terriglobales; family Acidobacteriaceae; genus Granulicella. The sequence continues at coordinate 2,083 of CAJCIP010000057.1, forward strand.
AAGAGCGCACCAACGCACGCGACCAGGGCGGAGAACAGAAGCGAGTTCATGCCAAAGATGCGTTCGTCGCGTGCTGACCATAGGGCGAACGCGATGAGCAGAACTGGACCGGCACCGAGCGCGATTGTTCCCGCAGTGCCAGCGGGTACTCGGAAGGGCCGCTCGAGCATCGGTTCCTTTACGCGGAGAATTGTGAGCGCGGCGAACTCTAAGATCAATGCGCCCCCGTAGAGTACGAGGTCGATGGAGATGAGGCGTTCAAACGTTAGGCCCAGAGCGAGCGCCCATCCGACCGCACATGCAAGGACGCTGACCCAGGGCACGCCGCGTGCGGACTGCTTGCGAAGCAAGGCCGGCAGCAGACCATCTTCCGCCAAGGCGAAGGGAAGACGTGTGAGAGTGAGTGTGAGCGCGTTGAAGGTGCCGAGTCCATCGAGCGAGCCAGCCAGCACGACACAAATCGCAAGCCATGAACCGACGATGAGTGTGGCTGCATCGGCCCATGCGCCAGTCGAGAAACGTGCAGCGGGGATGCCGACCGCCCAGACGGAGAGCAGCGGCAAGATGTAGACGAGCACGACGGCTCCCGTCGCGAGTAGCATCGCGCGCGGATAGTTTCGCTGAGGATTGTCAACCTCTTGGGCGATGGTGCTGGCGTTGTCCCAACCCATGTAGTTCCACATGCAAACGCTGAGTGCGGTACCAAGATCGCGCGGGCCGAGCGCGGAGGCGTCGACGAGATGCAGACCGCCGTGGACTACGCGCCACCATGCGACGACGATTAACAGGAGAAACGGAGAGAGTGAGATGAACATCATGCGCGTGGAAGCGTGTCCGACGGACTCGGCGCCGCGTAGATTCCACAGTGCGGAGACCGCTACGATTGCAAGCTTCAGTGCCAGGGCGCGATGACCCGCGGTTGCCCATGGAGCTACGCGACCGAGGTAAAGGGTGAAGGTCGTGGGATAAATGGCCATGTCGAAGACGCTGGCGGCGAGTGACAGCCATGCTTCCTGAAAGCCCCAGAAGCGGCCCAGCGCGCGCGTGACCCACACGTAGAAGCCGCCTTCCGCGGGGATCGCGCTGGCGAGTTCACCCACCATGAGCGAGGTGGGCAGGCTCCAGAAGATGGGCACGAGCAGCAGGAGCAGAAGCGCTCGTCCGAAACCGGCCATGCCGATGATGTCTTCGAGGCCGTAAGGTCCGCCGGAGACGATGAAGTAGGTCGCTGCCACGAGCGGCAACAGACGCATCTTGCCTGAGCCAGAACAAGCGATCGGCCTTTTCTCCTGTTCGTGAACGGATTCGAGACTAGACTTTACACAGAATCCTCACGCGGTGCGAAGATTTGCGTGGTCAAGCTATAATCATGGCTGTTCACCCCGCAGGAGAGTTGGCCGAGAGGCTGAAGGCGGCGGTTTGCTAAACCGTTATAGGACCAAAAGTTCTATCGAGGGTTCGAATCCCTCACTCTCCGCCATCTAGACTTCGCTGTTTCTTCCAGGCAGCGACGTTATGAAAGCCCGCAGATGCGGGCTTTTCCTTCGCAACGTTCGTCCAAGGTGGCTTTATCAAGAAGTTGGGCTGGTTTCTCAGCGTGAGCCATCCCGTCATCCCACGTTACTAATGGCTCTCTGAAAGCATTGGCAGCCATGCGAACTTGCCGAAGCATCCAGACGGATGGGCCGCGCTTGACTTCCAACGGGAAGCGAATCTGTAATCGGCGTCGATGACCCATGAATCCTCTAGCGGCACCTGTTATCGGTGAGAGAACGCGATTGCTCAGCCTACCCGTTGCTCTGCGTCAGGATGTTATTAGCTTTGCGATGCATTGTTCTGCTTACCCGGTATTCAGAAGTGGATGCGAGCACGTAGGCGTGACGTTGAACAAACGTCCTCTGCATGTCGATAAGCTGCTTCATGAGCGTGACGTCTGTTGGTTCTACCTTGAGCAGCCCCGTCGTGGCGGCGCTGCTTGGAAATAGCGGTTCAAGCGCAGGTGGAAGCTCCGCGACTTCTTCAGCTTCGGCGGGTGACGCGGTTACCGTCGACCTGAGCGCCATCGCGAAGTCGGCTGCCTCAGGAGACAGTTCGAGCCAAGCAGCCGCAGTGAAGCAGCTCAAAGCCGACCTTGCGAGCGAGCAAACAGCATTGCTGAGCAGTCTGGTGAACCCAGACTCCTCGTCCACTGCTGATCTTGGGAACCAGTTGCTGTCGACGATCTATGGCAGCTCCGCAAGCCAGAACACCGGCACTGCCGGCACTACGATCGATACGACAGCATAGAAGCAAGCTTGTCATACCGCACCCAGCGGGCAGACGGCTGCCCGCAACGGTAGCTCGGCATAGCCAAGCATGACAGTCATGGCGCTCACTGCTTTGCGCTGAATGCTGCCAGGTTAGACGCCTGTGACAATGTAGCGAATGTGATGTCCAGCTCGGCGTCTACCTCTGTCACGGATAGATTGAGTTTGGCTGCAATCTGCGTTACTGTGGCGCCGGTCTGCTTCATCGCCAAAATCTGCGCAGATGTGGAAAGCCTGACGGTGTCCTGCACCGCTAAGCGCTTGAGGCTATCGGTGCGTGTACCCGCTGACGGCTGCGCCGTAGGCCTTACCTTAGAGCTGTCGGCTACGGTGCCCGCGTACAAAGAGGAGATCGCTTCGACTGAGCTGACCATATGTGCTCTCCTTTCACGAGAGAGATTGGGGTCTTATCGGCACCAGGCAAAAGCTCGTTCAGTTGCAAGCTCCGAAGAAGATGACACTTTTGTGTTAGTACCTGACTGGTAGGAGACGCATCTTCTTCCTCCTTCTCCGCGACGTACTTAGTGCAGCGCTACTCTTAGCAACGGCGCACCTACATCCTTGGTGGTGCATGAAGGCTCAGCTGAGTTGCAGTGAACAAAGGACGCTCTGGATTTTTTCTCTTCCTCTGGAATGAGGCGTCAGCCGCTTGGTTGTGCACGAGCATTACCTTGGAGCGCTGCGATCTGCGTCAAGCGCTCCAAGGTGCTTTGGCGAAGAGCTTATGCAACGCCCACCATGCCGCCGGTAACGCCGTAGATTTCGCCGGTAATGTAGCTGCCCTCCTGCGAGGCGAGCAACACATAGACGGGAGCGAGTTCTACAGGCTGGCCGGGACGTTTGTAGGGAGTGCTTTCACCAAGCTTTTTCAGCTTCTTCTCATCGCCATCCGCTTCCTGCAGCGGCGTCCAAATGGGGCCCGGAGCAACGGCGTTAATGCGGATGCCGTGTTCCTGCATAAGTGGTTCTGCGAGGCCTTTCGTAAAGTTGGCGATGGCGGCCTTCGTGATGGCGTAGTCGAAGATGTAGGGTGAGGGTTCGAACCCCTGGATGCTGGTGGTGTTGATGATGGAGCTGCCAGGCTTCAGGTGCGGGACCGCAGCTTTGGTAATCCAGAAAATGGAGTAGATGTTGGTCTTCATCAGCGAGTCGAAGCGCTCAGTGCTGGTGTCGAGCAGGCCTGCGGTCTTGCCCATCTTGCCGGCGTTGTTGACGAGGATGTCGAGACCGCCGAGCTGTTCAACTGCATCAGCGACGAGGCGCTGGCAGAAGCCTTCATGCGAAATGTCGCCGGGAAGAAGCACGGCTTTGCGACCAGCATCGCGGATGTATTTCGCGACTTCTTCCGCGTCTTCCTGCTCGGCCGGCAGATAGCCAATGGCGACGTCTGCGCCTTCGCGCGCGAACGCGATGGCGGCGGCGCGCCCGATGCCCGAATCAGCGCCGGTTAGGAGAGCCTTGCGACCAGCCAGACGACCTGAGCCTTTATAGGAAAGTTCCCCGCAGTCGGGCTTCTCGCTCATAGCCGTCTGGGTACCAGGTGCGGTCTGTACTTCTACATCGGAGGGTGGACCGGGGTACTGTTTGCGCGGGTCCTGAAGGGTAATGAGATCGGTAGGCATGGTGCTCCTTGTGTCTTGACTTGATGTGAGGTTCACTTTCGCATCCCTTAAGATGCGGCGCGATGACAGAGGAGGCGTTCTATGCGTCGCGGCGCTTCGCGGGACGTAACTTTGCGCGACAGTTGAAAAGCAGGATGAAGTTTGCACCTGGTGAAATTTATAAGCCGCGCGATATCACAGATCTTGCCGCGTACACCCTCCGGAACGAAGGCGTGCATCGCATGACCCAAGTCAGGGGCCTAAATGTACTTTCCACTAGGTCGGTTGACCTATACGCTCAACAATCCATATGCTGATCCCCGAATCGCGCGAGTGCTCTATGGCAGCATCAGACCAATTATTGAGAATGACTGATTCACCTTTGCCTAGTGTCGGTCTGGGAATTCCTGCTGGGGAGGCAGAAATCCCCGGTAGCGAAACGGCTCTCCTTGAGTCAATTCGCGCCGGAGACGAAGGAGCCTTAGCGAAGCTGTATGACAGGTATTCGAGACTGGTTTATTCAGTGGCTCTTCGGGTGCTTCACGATCCTGCGAAAGCCGAAGATGTTCTACAGGATGTATTCCTGAAGGTCTGGCGACAACCGGAGGGTTTTGTGGAGACGCAGGGGCATCTCGGACCTTGGCTTGCGGTCATCGCGAGGAACCGGTCAATCGATGTACTTCGCGGACGCCAGAAAAACGAATCATCCAGCGAGGGGATGGATTTGGTAGCTCCTGACGATATGATCCAATCGATTGAGACTTCGCTGCTCATCGGAAAAGTGAAGCAGGCGATTCGCCTACTGCCTAAGGAGCAACGTCGCGCGTTGGATATGGCATTTTTCCGTGGCATGACGCATGCGGAAATCGTCTCTCTGACAGGACTGCCGCTCGGGACTGTGAAAACAAGAATACGCACAGCGCTACAGTTTCTGGGACGTGCGTTGCGCACATCAAGCCCACTCGCCGCTCAGCCGAATGCACGAATGTAGGCGTCCAATATAGAACGGAACTCGTATCCCGGCGCGGCGTGAGTCAATACACCTGACGCTCAGTCCAACCGCGTGTACTTATGACAGGGCCTGCGCTCTTGATAGGTAACGCTGGAGCGTAGAGCGCACTCCCATCGTCGCCAGCGTGCGCAATGCGTCGCCTACGTCTTCCATCCAACGTTGGTTGGTCGTTAGTTGTTCGCCGAAGATGGTTTTGACCGAGAGCATCGCTCTTGCATCGTTGCCGCCGGACCTGGCGATAGTAATGAGTTCCTGCGCGCGTGCATCTACGATCTCGATAGGTCTGCCGTCTTCATCTGTGCCGCGCGCAAAGTAGAGGATCCAGCTCGCGACAACCAGGGTAAGCAGCTTCGCGCTGTCTCCCTGAGCTAGTAGTTCGCCAATAGAAGGCAGAAGCCACTTCGGCATCTTCGCCGAGCCTTCGGAGCAGATGCGTGTTACCTGATCGTTGATGGTCGGGTTGGAGAAGCGCTGGATCAGTGTCTGCTTGTATTCAGGTACCGACGTGCCCGGAATGTGAGGAACGATCGGCGTGACCTCATCCATGAAGCTCGCAATGAACCCTCGGAAGAGCCAATCATCCATAATCTCGTGTACGTAAGTAAATCCGCTCAGCGCGCCCAAATAGGCCATCGCGAGGTGGCTGCCGTTAAGCAGACGCATCTTCATAATTTCGTATGGAGCGACGTCTTCCACCAACTGAACGCCGACCCGCTCCCATTGCGGACGTCCATTGCAGAAATTGTCTTCGATGACCCACTGGCGGAACGGTTCTGTTACGACCGGCCACGCATCCTCAATGCCGAAGGTGTCGGCGACGAAGGATAGATCGGGCGGCTTGGTCGCTGGAGTGATGCGATCCACCATGCTGTTCGGGAACGAAACGTTGTCCGCAATCCATCGTTGCAACTCCACGTTTCGGAGGCCCGCGTACGCTAGCAAGACTTTACGGATAACGTGGCCGTTGCCTTGCAGGTTGTCGCATGACATGACGGTGAATGGAGGGAGGCCTCGTTGTCTGCGGCGGTCGAGAGCTTCTGCAAGAAGGCCTAGAGAACTGGTTGGTTGTTTTGGCTTTAGAAGATCGTGCTGAATAGCGGGGTGGCTCTGAACAAAGTCGCCAGTCGCTTCATCAATGAAGTAGCCACCCTCTGTGATCGTCAGAGAGACGATGCGCGTGTCTGGCGCAGCAAGCTTTTCAAGAGCGTTCTCGATGTTTCCCGGCGCATAGACATACTCGATGAGCGAGCCGATTACGCGAGCAGAGTTCCCTTGAGCGCTGCGTTCCACAACGGTGTAAAGGCAGTTTTGTGAGCCGAGCGCGTCTCGCATGTGGTCATCGGTCGGCAGCACACCCATGCCACACTCACCCCAACGTTCTGTGTCCGGCTGCTCTAACAGGTCGTCAAGGTAGACGGCCTGATGAGCGCGATGAAACCCTCCGACGCCGATGTGAACTGTGTGTTGTCGCAGCACGCCGCGCTCAAACTGTGGAGTCTGTATTTCGTGATCCAGCAAAGGTAGTGAAGCGTCGTTCAGTTTCACGGCATTTTTCATTCTTGCCATTTTCTTGTTTCCTGGTCTTATCGGACAATGATTGTCAACGGCTACGCAGCGAGGTCCCATCCTGATCGAAGAGGTGCAGGGCTGATGAATCGACTTCAACGTTGACCTGCTGATCTGCTTCCACAGCGGTCTCTCCGCTCACACGGACGATGAGCGCTTCGCTGTTCGCTGTAAGTACATGTAGATAGCTCTCACTCCCGAGATGTTCGACCGTTGTTACCGTGGCAGCCAGACTGCCGGTGTTGGTGAGCCGTAGATGCTCAGGCCGAATGCCAATCGTTATTTGCGAGTGGTTGGAAATGTCCAGCTGGCCTGGCACACTCAAGCGGCTTCCATCAGCCATCTTCACTGTCACGTTGCCCGGATTCTGGCTTTCGACGGTAGCAGTGAGGAAGTTCATTTTGGGTGAACCGAGGAATCCAGCAACGAAGAGGTTCCTGGGATTTCGGTAGAGCTCCATCGGCGTTCCCACCTGCTCTACGACACCGGCGTTCAACACCACGATGCGATCGGCCATAGTCATCGCCTCGACCTGATCGTGGGTGACATAGATCATGGTGGCCCGCAGCTGACGGTGCAATTTCGTTAATTCAAGACGCATGCGCACGCGAAGCTCGGCATCGAGATTAGAGAGAGGCTCGTCGAAGAGGAAGACTTTCGGATTGCGGACAATAGCCCGTCCAATTGCGACGCGCTGACGCTGTCCGCCGGAAAGCTCTTTCGGCTTGCGGGTTAGCAGCGACTCAAGATGGAGGATCTGTGCTGCCTGCGCGACCTTCATTTCGCGTTCTGCTTTGGAAAGACCCGCAAGTTTGAGGCTGAATGACATGTTCTCTGCGACAGTCATGTGCGGATAGAGAGCGTAACTCTGAAAGACAAGAGCCAAGCCGCGCTTTGCAGGCGGAATATCGTTGACACGCTCCCCATCGATGAAGAGGTCTCCGGAGGTAATCTCTTCAAGTCCAGCAATCATGCGGAGCAGTGTGGACTTTCCGCAGCCGGATGGCCCAACAAACACTGTTAGTTCTTCGTCGTGAAGATCGAGGTCGATGCCACGGATGATCTCGATGTTGTCGTAGCTCTTACGAACTCGGCGCAGTTGCAGGTTTGCCATCTCGTTCCTTATTTCACCGCGCCAAACGTCAGGCCGCGAACAAGTTGCTTTTGGCTTGCCCAACCAAGAAGAAGAATCGGCGCAATGGCCATCGTCGATGCGGCGGAGAGTTTCGCATAGAACAGTCCTTCAGGGCTGGAGAATGAAGCGATGAACGCTGCAAGTGGCGCCGCTTTTGACGTTGTGAGAGTGAGGCTCCAGAATGCCTCGTTCCACGCGAGGATCACTGCGAGCAGGCTCGTTGAAACGATGCCAGGCATGGAGAGTGGAAGAAGCAAATTGTAGATCTCGCGGAGTGGTCCAGCACCGTCCATGCGCGCGGCCTCAAGGACTTCACGCGGCACTTCTTTGAAGTAGGTGTAGAGCATCCACACAATGATGGGCAGGTTTGCAAGCGCATCGACGATCAGCAATCCAGTCTTAGTGTCGAGCAGCCCAGCATCGCGAAAGATGAGGTACACCGACACGAGAGCGCCGACCGGAGGCATCATCTTTGTCGAGAGCATCCAAAGAAGCGTTCCGCGAGTGCGGCGTGTGGGTGAGAAGGCCATCGAATAGGCAGATGGAATTGCGAACACGAGCGCGAGCACAGTTGAGCCTAATGAAACAACCAGGCTGTTCCATGCGAAGTGCAAATAATTCGCCTGCTCCTGCACGGCACGATATCCATCCAAAGTCGCCGAAAAAAACAGGTGAGGAACGCGCGAGATTGCTTCTGTCTCGGATTTGAAGCTGGTGAGAATCATCCAGAAGACAGGAAAGAAGATGAGGAATGCGACGATCCATGCAAGGACCGTCATCAGCATCTTTCGTTGAAGCTTAGAGTATGAAAGCGTCACCTCTAGGTCTCCAGATTCCGCGCGAAAGAGCGCATCAGAAAGAACGCGAGTATGTTCGCGAGAACGATCGCGAGTAGAGCTGCAACGGCAGCGCCACCGATGTCGTATTCCTGCAGCACATAGCGGTAGATCAGGAATGAGAGGTTCGTTGAGGCGAAGCCGGGGCCGCCGGATGTCGTGACATAAATCTCGGCAAATATGCCGAGTAAGAAGATCGTCTCAATCATCGTCGTCGCCGCAATCGCGCGACCCAGATGCGGCAGGATGATGTAACGAAACATCGCAATTGGACCCGCGCCATCCATGCGCGCTGCTTCCTTTCGTTCAGCGTCGAGTGATTGCACTGCGGTCAGCAGTGTGAGCAGCGCGAATGGCAACCATTGCCACGACACGATGATGATGATCGATGTAAGCGGCACAACAGCGAACCAGTCAATTGGTTTCAACCCAACGCTGCGCATCAGGAAAGCTATGAAGCCATTGTCTGGATGCATCATCATGTTCTTCCAAAGCAGCGAGCTTACGGTGGGCATGATGAAGAACGGCGCGAGCACCAGCACGCGCGCGATGCCCCGGCCGAAGAATTCCTGATCGAACAGCACTGCGAGCACCGTTCCGAGGCCGATGGTGATCGCAAGCACTGCGCCGAGCAAGAGGATCGTGTTCCAGATCGCTAGAGCAAGACCAGGGTCGGTCAGCAGATATCTGTAATTGCCGAGACCATCGAAGCCTATGCGGTCAGGAGCCATCAGGTTGTAGCGCCGAAACGAGAACCACAGCGTCATTAGGAGCGGCACTAAAGACCAGAGAAAGAGGATCGTGATCGTCGGTGTGTTGAGTGACCAGACACCGCGCCGGCCCCTCGGCGGAGGTTGCGTCGTGTTGAACGCATGCGCAGCCATCAGTGGCCGACTTCCATGCGCTTCTCTACGCGTTCCGTGGCGTACTGCGCCTGCTCCAGCGCTTGGTCTACCGTGATGTTGCCGACGAGAGCTGCCGCGAGTAGCTGACCGACCTGGTTGCCGATCGTGGGGAAGGCCGGAATTACAACAAGCTGCACCCCAGTGTAGGGAACTGGTTCTCTTGTGGGGTGCAGCGGATCAGCCGCCATGATGGATTGATACGTCAGCGTTGCGAATGAAGCGGACGCTAGATACAGCGGCTGCTCGTACGTAGAATGCCGCGTACCCGGTGGAACACTGGCCCAGCCGTCTGCCTGCGCGACAAGCTGGATGTACTGCTTCGACGTGGCCCACTCAACGAACTTCACCGCGGCGTCGGCATGCTTCGACGAAGCGGGTACGGCCAGTGCCCAGAACCAAAGCCATTGCGCGCCGTGCGGCGTGACGGCTACTGGAGCTGGTGCAAATCCAACGGTGTTTGCGACCTTCGATTGATTCGCGTTGGAAAGCGCACTGGCCGCTACTGTCGCGTCGATCCACATGCCGCAACGGCCATTCTCGAAGAGCGTGAGGTTTTCGTTGAAGCCACTTGAGCTGCTTCCTGGAGGACCGTACTTGTGCAACAGGTCGACATAGAACTGCACAGCGTGGCGCCATTGCGGTGAGTTGAATTGCGGTTTCCAGGCTGCGTCGAACCAGCGTCCTCCGAACGTGTTCGCCATGGTTGTGATAAACGCCATGTTCTCGCCCCAGCCGGGCTTGCCGCGAAGACATACACCGTAGATGTCCTTGGCGGGATTGTTCAGCGCTTTCGCGAAACGAGCGATGTCATCGTAGGTCGGTTGAGCGGGCATGGTGAGGCCGGCAGCGGCGAACAGGTCTTTGCGGTAGTACGTCAGCGAGCTTTCGGCGTAGAAGGGAACAGCGTACAGGTTGCCACTATCCGATGCGCCATCGCGAATGGGCTTCAACACGTCGTTCAGGTCGTAGCTTTGCGAAAGTCTGGTCTGCAGCGGCAGGAGCCAGCCGCGCCTTCCCCAGATCGGCGCTTCGAGTGGGCCTATTGTTACGACATCGTACTGGCCTCCGTGTGTCGCGGCATCGGTCGTTGTTTTTTGCCGGAGGATGTTCTCTTCGAGCACCACCCAATCGAGATGGATGTCAGGATGCTGCTGTTCAAACTGCTTCGATAGTCGCTGCATGACGATCATGTCGCCGTTGTTTACCGTGGCGATCGTCAAAGTTGTTTGCGCATGGCAAAGAGCTCCGCATAAGACAGCGGACATGCCTGCGGCGAAGCACGCAAGTGTTTTACGCAGTATCAAAGGCCCTTCTTAGCGCCGACATCCAAGAGTTTGTGAATCGTTTGGACACGGCTGCATCGGGCACGACGAGGTCGAAAGCGTGATAGCCACCGGGATAGACCATCAGCTCCGTGGAAACGCCTGCATCCATCAAGCGCTGTGCGTAGGTAATGTCTTCCCCGACGAAAAGGTCAATGGAGCCAACACCGATCCAAGCTGGAGGAAGCCCGGCGAGGTTGTCCAAACGTGCGGGCACGGAACCAGCCGGCACTTGGGCGGAACCGGCCGGCACGCCGAGCAGCGCAGTCCAGCCGAAGTGATTGCACTGCGCATTCCAGATGAACTGCCCGATGGCAGCAGGAACCGGCCGGGTGCTGCCGGTGCGATCATCCAGCATCGGGTAGAGAAGTATCTGCGCAATCACTGGAACTTCCGCGCGGTCGCGAGCACGAATCGCGAGGGCTGCCGCATGGCCACCACCGGCGCTCTCACCACCAACCGCAACGCGCGAGCGATCAATGCCGAGCATGTCTGCGTTCTTGTACACCCATAGCAGCGCGGCGTAGTTGTCTTCGAGCGAGCCGGGATAACGCGTCTCCGGAGCCATCCTGTAATCGACCGATACCACCACGCACTTGCATTCGTGCGCCATGGATTGAATGAAGGGGTAAAGAGAAGTGTTCGCCAGCACGTATCCGCCGCCGTGTGTATGCACAATCACAGGCTTGTTCTTTGCCTCCGGCACGGGGTCGACGATGGTGATGTGAACGTCCGGCGAGCCCTTTGCGCCAGGGATGTGCCGCTCCACCGGTTGGGGCATTGGCAATGGCAGTGGCGGACGGAACGGCGCCTTTCGGCCAGCGGCGACGACTTCAGGAGTGAGCACTAACTGTGTCCACACCTTGACTGCGGGCAGCAGTTCAGGATCTACGAGGCGGTACGCATCAGGAGACGGGACCGCGCCGTGGTAGCGCGCAGTTTCGGCTGCTGCTCGAAGTGTAGAGGGCAGTACTCCAAAGGCAGCGCTAACGGTCAAAAGGTTTTGCGCGAACTCGCGACGATTCCAAGTCATGTGCCTTCCGTTCTTACATTCACCGCGCTGAATCGCAGTGCGCATCGTGCAAGCCACTTTGGCTTTTGCGACAATCGAGCGTCAACGCAGCGTGCAATTAGCTGAGCAGAATAGAAGCAGGCTCGGACAGAGTAAGCTCGTTCATCGTGACCAGGTTTTCATCTCTTGTCTCACGCAGCCAGAAGAGCCCACAGAAGCTGACGAGGGCTGCTCCAGTGAGATAGAAACCGACATACATCAGGCCGAAGTGCTGTGCAAGCCAAGTGGCGATGTAAGGCGCCAGCGATGCTCCAAGGATGCCCGCAAGGCTGAAGGCGAGCGAACTTCCTGTGTACCGAACAGACGTTGGAAAGATTTCGGAGAGCACAGTTCCCAACGGACCAAATGTGAGGCCCATCAGGCCTAATCCAATGGCAAGAGTCAGCACTGCGCCCGGTGTGCCGGCCTTGAAGAGCGGAGCCAACACCAGACCAAAGATTGCAATGATGATCTGCACCCAAAGCATGACGCGCCTGCGGCCGCGCTCCGCAAGCTTCGCGGCGATGGGTATGGTGAGCGCAAAGAAGATCACGCCGAAGAGTTGGATGAGGAGGAACTTGTCGCGTTTGAAGCCGAGTGCCGTAACACCCCAAGAGAGCGCAAATACCGTCATCAAATAGAAGAGCACAAAGGTAGCCAGGCAGCTGAGCACGCCGAGGATGAGCGCCTTGGTGTGATGCCGGAAGACCGCAACGACGGGTACACTGACCTGTTCTCCGCGATTTCTCGCTTCCTGAAAGACAGGCGTTTCCGTGATGCTGAGGCGGACATACAAGCCGAGCAGCACGAGAACTGCGCTGGACAGGAAAGGCAGCCGCCAACCGAAGGAGAAGAATTGCTGATTCGTCAATGTGTGCGAGAGCAGAAAGAAGACACCGCCGGAAAGGAAGAATCCAAGTGGAGCGCCAAGTTGAGGAAACATGCCGTACCAGGCGCGTTTCTTCGCGGGCGCATTCTCCACTGCGAGCAACACGGCTCCGCCCCACTCTCCGCCCAGGCCCAGCCCTTGTCCGAAACGGCAGAGCGCGAGCAGCAAAGGCGCTGCAACACCGATGGATTTGTAGGTGGGTAGTGCACCGATGGCAAACGTCGACAATCCCATGGTGCCCAACGCCAGAACGAGGGTGGTCTTGCGTCCAATGCGATCTCCGAAATGTCCGAACAGCGCGGATCCGATGGGGCGAGCGATGAAAGCGATGGCGAATGTCGCTAGCGAAGCCAGAACTGCCGATGCTGGGTCAGACTTGGGAAAGAAGAGCGCCGGAAATACGAGTACGGCCGCTGTCGCATAGATGTAGAAGTCGAAGAACTCAACCGCGGTGCCAATAAGGCTCGCAAAGAGCACCTGTACCGGTCTGTTTAGCGGTTTCGCGAGGGGAAGGGAGTTAGTGCTCATCAGTCTCCTTGAAAAAGGCGTACCTGATTGAAAACGAAAGTGCCGGTGGCTGTCGAGACCACCGGCACTAAACTCACCGACAAAACCTGCGTTTCATCGGAAAACTCTGCCTCAGCTTAGAACGAAAACTTCGCGCTGAGTTGGATTTGACGGGAAGTGGTCGCGGTGGAGGTGATCTGACCGGCAGTTGGATTCGGAGTACCGACCTGAACGCCCTGCGGGGTTGTCGTGGAGCCTGTATAGAGCGCGGCACTCGGGAAGCCGAGATTTGTGTGGTTCGTGATGTTGAAGGCCTCGGCGCGGATCTGGAGGGACGAGCGTTCCGTGATGCGCGTGTTCTTCGCGATGCCCATATCCAGTTCACGCACGCCGATGGCGGTGAGCGTGTTGCGGCCCAAGTCTCCGAAAACGCCGGCTGGTTCCAGCTGAAACGAGGATGGATCAAAGCCATAGGTCTGGCCGTTAGCCAGGCGCTTGGCGGTAGGATTGGAGCTGCGGCCCGGGATGAGGTCAGGCCGCTCGGCGTTCACTGCGGCGTTCTGCTCTCCTACGTTCGCCTGATCGATGCTATCGTACACACTGTACGGCGTGCCTGAGTGAACACTGCCGATCGCCGTGATCTGATAACCCTCTTTCCAGCGTGAACCGCTAAACGGTAAGGTCACTACCGCGTTGCTGGTCCAATTGTTCCGCAGGTCATAGTCGCAGGGGCCATAATCCGCATTGCGAATGGCATTGATCAGATTGCCGGGCTGCAGGCCCGCTGTCTGCCCGTTCGGTCCGATCGAATCGTTTCCGGTGTAGTACGAGCCGATATCCATGCACTTCGAAAACGTGTACGCAGTGCGGAACGTGGCCCACTTGCCGACGCCACGATCAAGCGAGACGATGCCGGAGTTGTAGTTCGAAAAACCGACAGACCTGCGTAGAACCACATTTGCCAGATTGGGATTGGGTACGGCGCAGGTGGTTGGATTGACTGCACGGATATATTGGCCAGTCGATGTCACGCCAGTCGGTGTGCAGCCGTTGAGCTCCTGTCCAACGAAGAGGTTATTTGCCTTCGATCCGATGTAGCCGGCGCTGACGATGAAGTTGTGCCCAAGGTCCTGCTGAATGTTCAGGTTGTACTGCATGATCGACGAGTTGCGGCTGGCCTTGTAGTCGGTGAGCTGCGCGCCGCTAGGAAGCCCTGTCGCGTTGATGCCACCACCGCCCAGAGGATTGGGATTGTTGGGCAGAAGAATGGTTTCTACGCCGTAGATAGGTGGATTGAACAGGTATGAGATCGCAACCTGCATCTCCAGCGGGATATCGTCGAAGATTCCGAAACCACCGCGAACCGAGGTCTTGTGATTACCGAGAACGTCCCAGGCAAAACCGACACGGGGTTCGAAATCAGTCGCAGTAATGTTGGTCTGAAACGCTGTGTTCACGTGCGAATAGCCCTTATCCGTGGCCGGGTTCACGAGCGCGTAGAGCTTGCTGTGCGTTTCGACGGGGTTCGTTTCGAATTCGTAACGAAGGCCGAGATTCAAAGTGATGCGAGGTGTCGCTTGCCACTTATCTTCGGCGTAGCCTGCAAAGTTCGTATGACGGACATCGCGTTGTGAGTCGGAGGCGTTCAGGGGCACGCCGGCGAAGGCAAGAGCCGTGTTGCCCAGAAAGCCCTGGAACGAAGGCAAGGTCAATGTAGCGCTCAGGGGAATGTTCGCATACAGAAACTCGCCGCCGGTGATGATCGGAATGTTCGCATTGATCTGATGACGAACGACCTCAAACCCCAGATCAAGACTGTGCCGGCCCTTCGTAAGGCTTACCTGATCTCGATACGTGAACCGGTTAATGGTCTCAGCAGAATTATCCTCGCCTCCGAGGTTGTTCAAGCCCGTGACAGCGATTGTTCCATTGAAGCCGGAACCCGAAACGATGTTGTAGGCAGGGTTGTAGTCCGTGGCGACGATGATCTTTGACCGGACGTAGGAGAAGTGCGCGACGTTGAGGAGCCGTGGTGAAAAGATGTGCCGTTCTTCGGCGGTAAAGTTCTGATTGCGCTGAGAGTCTTGGTCGCGGATCGTCGGGTTCTGAAAAGAGACGAGGTTGCCATCATCGATGTTGTAGCTGATGAGGCCGGAGTCCATATCAGAGAAGTTATGTGTGACCTTGATGACCCCGTAGTGCTCGCCGACCGGATAGTTAAGCTGCGAAAGGTGCTGCGCCGTCCCGTCTCCATTGGAGGCACCGTTGGGCGAGGGAAACGCTGCAAGATAGCCCGCGATGTTCGGGCTGACGCCGACATTGACTAACGCGCCGCGAGCGCCCGCGCCTGCAGTGACGCCGCCGGGTGAAGCGCAGACGTCTGTTCCCGATGTCGCGCCGCGTACGTAATACAGCGTCTGGAAGCAGGGGAGGATGCCGTTCCGGAAGTTGGCATCGGGTACGGCCGGTGTGATGACGCTGAGTGTGAGCTTCTGCGCGAGCTGCTCGTAATTTGCGAAGTAGAACGTCTTGTCTTTGTGAAGCGGACCACCGATTGTCCCGCCAAACTGGTTACGGCTGAAAGGGAGCGCACCGTTGCCGACAGGATCGAAGTAGTTGCGCGCATCCAGCGCGCTATTGCGCACGAACTCGTACGCCGAACCGTGAAGGTTGTTCGTGCCGGAGCGCAGCACTGCATTGATCACGCCGCCGTTGCCGCCGTAATTCGCGCTGTACGTGTCGGTTAGGGCTTCGAACTCGGCGATAGCGTCAACGCCCAGGCTGGTGCCGGCGAGATTGACGCCGGTGCCGTTGCCCCACACGCCCGCCGTGTCTGTGCCATCGAGCAGGAAGAGCTGGCCCTGTGGGCGTCCACCGGCAACCGAGAAGCGCTGCGGCGAGCCGAAGCCGAACGGGACGAGCGCGGAAGCGCCTTCGGTGTTTTCCTGCGGCACGGGCTGAATACCCGGTGTGAGCAATGTCAGCTGAACGAAGTTGCGGCCATTGAGAGGAAGGTTCTCCATTTGCTTCTCGCCCACAAGCCAGCGGACGGAGCTATCAGCCGTTTCGACCTGCGGCACGTCAGCCGCAACGCTTACGGTTTCGTTTACGGCGCCAACTCCGAGCGTGACATCGATAACCGCCTGTTGGCCGACCGTAAGAAGAACGGGACCCGTAACGCTGGTGCGAAAGCCGTCATGCTGCGTTTCAATGCGGTATTGACCGATGGCAAGGTCTGTCGCCGAATAGATGCCACGCGAATCCGTCATCACCGTAACAGCTCTGTCGGTGTTCACATTCGTGACAACTACTTTGGCCTGGGGAATCTTAGCTCCGCCGCTGTCGCTGACTGTGCCTTGTATGGTGCCGGAACTGATCTGCGCAAACAGTTTGGTTTGAAGGGAGCTAAGTGCGACCGTACAAAGGAGCACATTCAGAACAAATTGCTTGGGAAATTGCACGCGCATTCTTGACACCTGATGGAGAGACTTTCTGGTCTGGACTGACGATGAGAACGTTGCGCTTCGTCATCTAGCATCGTCAATTCTGTACTCAATTAGCTGAGGGGATAATCGCACGAAGAAGGTCAGGGGCGCGTCGTATATGGGGTTGCAGCCGGAGCATGTGCCGAGTGCCGCGGACCTTCCACATAAGGCTATAAACGAGGCAGTTTGATGGACTCAACGGCTGCCAGCCTTTGCGAGATTTCTCGCGCGCAGCGTGTCACGGAGGCGATCAGCGTTTCCTCCATGGCGGTATGGCGAGCGCCGGTCGCACTCACCGCTGCGCGAACAGTGCCTGTGGAATCGAAGATCGGCGCGGCTACGGCCCAAACGCCAAAGAAAAGTTCGCCTTCGCTTACGGCGTACCCGCGCTTCTTCACGGCTGCTAATTCTGTCATGAGGTGGGAGCGCGACTGAATCGGCTTGCTCAGCTTTGTATCGCGCGCGCTGTGTTCAAACAGGGCGCGAAGTTCATCTTGGGGCAAGTGCGATAGCAGTACTTTGCCGAGTGCCGTTGTATGCGCGGGATAGCGCACGCCGATATCCATGTCGAGCCTGGTGAGATCAGCCTGCTCGACCTTGTCGACGATCATCATAAGTCCGCGTTCCAGAACGCCGATTAGCGCGGAGCGGTGTGTCTCGGAAACCAGCCGATGCAGGATCGGCTCGGCAGCGCGTCGCAGTCCGGTCTCGCGTAGCGCTCCATGAGCGAGCGCAACTACCTTCAAACCGATTTCGTAGCGGCCGCGCTCGCCGATGCGGCGAATGTACCCCTCGCGCTCCAGTCGCGAGAGAATGTAGGACGTTGTGCTGGTGGCAATCTTCAAACGCCTGCTGATCTCTCCGTTAGAAAAGCCGCCGGCCTTATGCGCGATCAGTTCCAAGATGGCTAACGCGCGCAGTAGCGATGTTGACCCCGTGTCTGCTGACTTTTGCGTCGTAGCTTTTGCAGCGCCAGACGTGGCTAGCGAACGCGAGGCATTCTGTTTCGTCGGTGCTGTTTTCGCAGGACACATCTATAGCTCACGTACCGGACTGGCAGTCCTAACAATAGGACGCGCAGCGGTATTGCTCAAGTCCAGTTGCGAATACCTGCGGGTTAGTAATCCAGCAGCTTGTGAAGAGCCTCAACGACCTTTTCAGTAGTTGGCAGATGAGCTGCTTCCAATGACGGCGCGAACGGCACCGGTGTATCGGCGGCGGCGAGCAACTGGACAGGCGCGTCCAGATAGTCAAAGCTGCTGCGCATCACTTCCGTGACGATCGTATTACCGAAGCAGCCGGTACGCGGCGCCTCACACGTGACTAATACCTTGCCGGTCTTGCGTGCCGTCGTCTCGATGCAAGCTGTGTCCATCGGTACGAGGCTGCGGAGGTCGATGATTTCAATGGATGTCTTGCGTTCTTTCTCTACTCTCGCGACTGCATCGCACACGCGATGCAGTTGGCTTCCGTACGTGATAACGGATAGATCAATGCCTTCTTTTACGACGCGGGCTTTGCCAATGGGAACGACGTAATCCTCCACTGGCACCGGCAGTCTTAGCTCTTTGGGCAGACTGTCGGGCCGGAGGCGGTAAATCCCTTTGTACTCCAGGAAGAGGACGGGATTGCCGTCGCGGATGGCTGCTTTCAGGAGCCCCTTCGCATCGAAAGCGGTGGCCGGTGCGACGATCTTCAAGCCAGGCGTCGAGCCGTACCATGACTCCGGATTCACCGAGTGGTAGATCGATGTGCTTGGCGCCCAACCCGAGGGTAAACGGAACACGATCGGCAGTGGACCCATGCCCCGCACGTTCTCTGTGGCCGCATAGTTCACAAGCATCTTAAAGGCATCTGCGGAGAAATCCGCATATTGAAACTCAACGATGGCGCTCAAGCCGGAGATGGCAGCACCGATCGCGAGCCCACAAAATCCGGACTCGCCTAGAGGTGCGTCGATGATCCGGCGCTGCGTGAAAGCTGTTGCGTCGTTCCAGGAATCGCTCCAATTGAGTCCGTCGTATTTCCGCGAAAGACCTTCGGTGATCTTGAAGGCCCCATCCGACACACCGATGTCTTCGCCGATGAGGAACAGGTCGGGATTGCGCATGAGCTCTTCGTCCAGGGCATCGTGAATCGCCTTGTGGTACGTCGTTTCTTTGCCGCCGGTTGGCGCAGTCATGGTGACCGGATGCACGGGCGTTTGGGAGAAAACCTTTGCTGTTAGGTTGTTGGCTCCAGGTGGTGGCGATGCTTCTGCGAGCAAGGCGGCCTTCAGCACCTCAACCTTGATGCGGTCGTCAATGTCGCGCAACTCGTTGTTGTCCACCGACCCGCTCGACAACAACACATCGCTGAACAGCGCGATTGGGTCTTTTTTCTGCCAAATGGCAAGCTGATCTGCGGGCACATACCGGGTGAATGGATCGGATAGGGTGTGGCCATCCATCCGCATGGTCACGGCTTCAATGATCGTGATCCTGCGCTGCGTACGCGCGCGCTCCAAAGCAGAAGAGACTGCTTCACGAACGGCTAGAACGTCGGTGCCATCCACAAGGCAGCCTTCGACGTTGGGACCGTACGCAAGGGCTCGTAAGGCGAGCGTAGGTGTCGCAAACTGCAACCGGTTCGGCGTTCCGAAGGCCCACTGGTTGTTCTCAATAACCACGACGAGCGGCAGCCTTAGCACAGAAGCGATGTTCAGTGCCTCATGAAAATTTCCTGTGCTTGTGGCGCCATCTCCTGTAAAAGCAAGGACTGCATTTCCGGTGTCGCGATACACCTCTACGAACGCACAACCAGTTGCAGTGCAAAGCAGTGTTCCAAGATGACTCACGAGACCGGCTATATGTGCCGCCCGTGAGCCCATATGCATGTTGCCGTCCCAGCCGCCAGTGAGACCACCACTGCGGCCACATGCCTGCGCAAGAATTTGGCTGATGGGAATTCCACGCACAAGGAAGACCCCGAGATCGCGAATGGCGAGAGTGGACCATTCTTCTGGCCGAAGACAGATCGCTGCTCCCACTGCCGTTGCTTCGTTGCCAAGGCAACGCGGACTCTTGCCGAGCGCAAGACCCTTCCGCGAAAGCTTGACCATTTCGAGATCAACCGCACGGGTGAGACCGAGATAGTAGTACAGGTCTAGAAGATCTGACTTCGAAACGCCCTTCGATCCCCGAGTGCGTTCCCAGGACGCCCCGTCCACGGTAATTCGCAGCGTGCGGCCTACCAGATCCTTTGCAAAATCAAGATCCGCAAGGCTCGCTAAAGAATCGAATGTTTCCGCTTTCATCCGCGTCTTCTACTTCGGCATTCGGCATGTAAAGCTGGCCGCATCTTTCGTTTCGCCTTTGCCATTCCATACAGCTTGTTGCGGGAACGGGCAGAGGGAACGCGTCATAGCAACGCCCTTCTTCGGATCGTCGCCATTGAACTTGGTCGCGATGATCGAGTCCGGCTGCTTGCCCTCTTCCACCCATCCGCGCAGCGCGTCAAAGATATTGTGCTGCGGGTCGGTCGCACCGCTGACATCCGTGAGGTTACCGAACATGTTTGGGCCAGGGCCAAATCCACAGTGCATCATGCCGGGCACCATATAAAGCCGATAAAAGTCCTGCGTGTTCTTGATGCCCTTCATCGTTGATTCCACCGCGCGGTAGTACTCGACCGAGGCGAGCGGCGCAGGTGAACCGTCATTCCAACCGTGATAGTGCAACATCTTGCCGCCGTGCGCTTTGAACGCTTTCAGGTCAGGATTGATGGCATTCAACGCTCCGCCAACTTTTGCTTCGGCTGTGGCAGGATCCTTATCAAAGTCGAATGTTAGCGAGCTGTACTTCGGGTCACCGGCGACAGCGTTGCCATAGAACGCGCTTGAGAAGATGAGGTCTAATGTCGGAGGAGCAGGGATTCCGTAAATGTAACTGGAAAAGCTGATGCCTGGTGGTCCGGGCTCTGCCTCTGCGCCGGGCTCGTAGCCGGTGTAAATGCGCTTGCCGGAGTGGTCGACTGCCCCGCCGTAAATTTTCTTCAGCGCTGTCAGTTGAGGAGCGGTTAAGCAAGAATCAGCGTCGCCGTCCTTGCAAAGCAATACGTCTGGATCAAATTGGCAACCGAGCGGATCTTTGATAAAGGAATCTGTCACGCCGCCTTGCGCGCCGCAGGCCTTTAGCGCTGCAGCTTCGATGGTGGCGCGCTTCTTTTCTGGGATGTAGCTTGCGGGGTCTTTGAGCAAAGCCTGCGCGTTCCATGCGAAGCCTGCCATCAGGCCGGTCCATGCAGCGGCGGGCGCACCCACCAGGATTCCATTGAAGTCGGCGGGGAAGCGCTGCGCTTCCATGAGAGCTTCGCGCCCGCCTTCCGAACATCCGTTGAAGAATGTGTACTTGGCTGCATGTCCATAGAAGGCATTGACGATCAGCTTGGAGTCCACGCTGGTCTCATGCACAGCACGATACCCAAAGTCAGTTACTTTCTCGGGATGTCCCAGTGCCCATGATCCATCGGTGCCGGCGCCGGTGTGCCCGTCATCCGTTGCGGCAACCGCGTAGTGACGGCCTATTTGCTGCAGCATCGGCGGATAGTTGATGGAGCCTGCGAGGCCGCCGTTACCCAGTTGCAGCAACTCGCCGTTCCAGCCGGACAGCGGCAGCCAGACTTCGAATCCAATCTTGGAATCACTGCTCGGGGTAGCTGTTCCTTTCACCCGGCAGTACGCCGGTGTGCCCGTCGCAGCCGCAGCGGCAACTACTTCTGACGACTGGATGGAAGCACCGGACAGCGTTACGTTCGTAAGTGAGGGGCAATCCTTCTGCGCGAAGCCGATGCTGGAGAGCCTCCATGCCGCAACGAACAAGACTGAAGCTTTCCCGCTAAGCCGCATTGCTGCCACCTTTTTGGATCGAGTCTAAAACTTAGCGACCTTACGCCGGGCTCTGCAACGCTGTCTATGCGGCACTCAATACGTTGAGGGAGCGGTGGGGCCAACGGCACCATGCATCTGTAGCGCTTTATCATTGCGAAGAGCGCCCGCTGCTGCTTCTGACTCTATTTGGCGTAGCGGCCTGGCACGCAACTAATTGAGTGTGAACTTGACACATCAAGATGGCGGGAAGCACCGTTGCAACGAGCAATCCTACAATTCGGGCGGTGGCTGCTCTGGAGAATGGACGAGTCCGTAGATTTGGGAAACTAATGGCTACCTACGCATCACCACTGCAAAATGATGTTCTTTCAGCGGCTCTCATGGAGTTGACAGGCATTCTTGGAGAACGTGCAACAACAGCCCTTGCGGAGCGCGAGCATCATGGCAATGGCGAATCGCATCATCCAGCAGCGCTGCCGGACATCGTGTGCTTTCCACGTTCCACGGAGGAAGTCAGCCGGATCGTAAAGGTGAGCGCGAAGTACGGCTTGCCGATAGTTCCATTTGGGGCAGGCACCTCAGTGGAAGGCCAGGTTAATGCGATCCATGGCGGAATCACCATCGACTTTCGAGAGATGAATAAAGTTTTGCGCATCAGCATGGAGGATCTCGATGCAACAGTGGAGGCCGGTGTAACTCGCCTGCAGGTGGGACGAGCGCTGAAGAACAGCGGACTAACCTTCTTTATCGATCCTGGGGCTGATGCGACCATCGGCGGCATGGCTTCCACTCGTGCTTCAGGCACGACGGCTGTGCGCTACGGAACCATGCGCGAGAATGTGCTCGGACTGACGGTGGTTTTGCCGGATGGGCAGATTGTCAAGACGGGCAGCCGCGCTCGCAAATCTTCAGCAGGCTATGACCTCACACATTTGTTTATCGGTTCTGAAGGAACTCTCGGCGTCATCACGGAGATCGTTTTGAAGCTGCACATTCTTCCTGAAGCCGTATCGGCGGCAGTGTGCGCATTTCCAACGGTCAATTCTGCCGTGCAGACGGCGATTGAAGTGATCCAACGCGGCGTCAACGTGGCGCGCATCGAGTTCCTCGACGATAAGCAGATGGCGGCGATCAACGCCTACTCTAGAACTGAATTTCCCGTTCTGCCGACTCTCTTCTTCGAGTTCCACGGGATGAATGAACGCGATGTATCTGACCAAGCCGAAGTCGTTCAAGAGCTTGCACAGGATAACGGCGGTCTTGGCTTTCAATGGAAGAAGGCGCAGGAAGAGCGTGATGTTCTTTGGAGGGCGCGCCACGATGCCTACTACTCGTCTCTCTTGCTGCGGCCCGGCGCGAAGATGTGGACGACCGACGCCTGCGTTCCGATTTCGCGTTTGGCGGATTGCATTAACGAAACAAAAGAGGACTTGTCTGGTGTTTCGTTCCCCGCAACGATTGTCGGACACGTGGGTGACGGAAACTTCCATGTTCTTTGCGTTCTTGATCCTGAGAATGCGGCAGAGTTCGCCGAAGTGGAGGAGTTCTCGGCACGGCTTGTTCATCGCGCCCAAGCAATGGAAGGAACCTGCACCGGCGAGCACGGGATAGGGTCTGGAAAGATGAAGTACATGCTCAATGAGCATGGCGCAGGCCTGGAAGTCATGCGCGCAATCAAGTCCGCCTTTGATCCGGAGAACAGGATGAATCCCGGGAAAATGATCACTCCGCTGTAGCAAGATTCATGCTGGGCAGCGCTCACTTGAGCAGATACAGTTGGGAGCCGTGCGCGGGGAGCGTTACAGACAGCGCGGTACCTGCGTCCACTGTCTTGCCAGTCCACACATCTTGCATTCGCTGCTTTCGGTCTTTTTCGGGTGCCAGCCCGATGTCAGCAAGCGAGATGTTGGGCGACAGAGAACTGTCGCCGAGATTGAAGAGGCCAAGCGCTTTCTCGCCGGTTGGTAGATCAGCTGTCCACGCGACAACATCACCTCTATGAAGAACCTCTCTGCTCTTCGTGGCTGTCTGATCGATGCGGATGAGCTCCGCGTTGGTCAGCAATTGCAGTGTGCGGCTGTCGAGTAAGGTCAAATTTGCGCCGAGGATGAGCGGGCTTCGGGCGATTGCCCACAGGGTGAGTTGAGTCTTCTGTTCTTCTGGCGTCAGTCGTGTGGGGCGTGCACCTGGGCCTATTTCGGGCGCGGGCGCAAGCTCGCCAAGTGGCAGCATGTCCGCGTCGGGCCAGTGTCCCGGGCCAGCGTACTCCGACCAAGCAGCAAGCGTAGGGAACTGGCTCTTCACCGTTTGGGGAAAGCTTTGGTCAGGCTTCGACCACAAGTCCCAAATATCGTCTGAGATCCGCCACATCTGGGCTAACTGCATGACCTCCTGCGCGTGAGCAAGCGCCATAGGGCCAGGCGAAAGACTTAGGATCATTGGCCGCCCGGTCTTATCGATCGCGCGGCGTATCTGCTGTATCTCGCTGAGCTTGTAAGGGTGGTCAGCAATGCAGTCCACCTTGAGCAGATCCACTCCCCAACTCGCGTATTGCTGAACGAGTGCGTCATACCAAGCCTGGCCTGCAGCATTGTCGCGCACGCCCCAGTTTGTCGGGTCCCAAGGGCAGGCGTCGGATCGATCCGCGGCATCCTCAGCGTGGAACGTTGAGGATGCAATCGGTGAGTTCAGCCTTGTGCTTTCACGAGGAATGCCTCGAACAATATGAATGCCAAACTGCAGTCCTTGTGCGTGCACCCAGCGACCGAGCTCGATGAATCCTCGATTACCGGCATCGATTGTGCTTTGACCGTCATGGGCCGTTGTTGCGGTATTGATCTTGGCGGCAGCAGAGGGAAAGCGAGCGGGAACCGGAGCATATCGTCCGAAGGCGTCGAACTGGTACTGCAACGCTTCAGGGTGGGGACGTGACTCGGGGTTCTGAAAGAACCAGCCTTCGTCAATCACAGCGTAGCGCCAGCCAAACGGCTTTAGCTTGTCGCGCTGCACTCGCACATTGTCGCGAAACTGCGCTTCGGTAATTGTGAGTCCATAGCTGTCCCAACTGTTCCATCCCATCGGAGGCCTCGCCGCGGGTTGCTGCTTGGATGCTTGCGAATAGGCAGCAAGAGGAAGAAGGACGGCGCAGGCGCTAAGTGTGAGTACACTGGAGCGTTTCATCATGGGCTAGTCTCCTGAGACGTCATCAGAGTGTTGAGGCATCCACAGACGGCGTCTGTGTAGATGGAGCTCTGCACTGCCAATGCCAATGCGCTATTCGACTGCGACGACAACGGCGCCGAAGGGCGGCAATATCGTCTGGTCGAGGTCTAAGCTGCTCATCGGTACGGCGTAATTGCTTACCAACACCTTCACGCGTAGGCTGCCATGTTTTGCATCAGGCACGCGAAGTTGGATGGTCTGACTTTGGCTGCTCATGTTGAGCGCGACCAATACGTCTCGGCCGTGCGACCCGGCAGGTAACCGACGCAAGAAGGCGAATACATGCTGGTCGTCCGGGTTGATCGTGACGTAGCTGCCACTGAGAAGTGCGGGTTCTGTGTGTCTGAGCCGCAACAGTGCCTTGTAGAAATTCAGCAGACTATTAGGATCTGATTTCTCAGTCTCGACGTTCACGGTGCGTGCATTGGGCGGGACGGGAAGCCATGGAGTCACACTCGGCGATGTAAAGCCGGCGTTTGGACTCGCCGGCGACCACTGCATCGGAGTGCGTTCGCCATCACGTCCCTTTTCCTTAGGCCATCCGGTGATGCCGATCGGGTCCCGCACATCTTCTTTGCGTGCGGGCTCCGTCGTGCGCATGCCAATTTCTTCGCCGTAGTACATCTGCGGTGTTCCGCGCGGCATGAGCTCCAGTACGGCCATCAGCTTCGCGATCTGTGCATTGTGAGCACCGTCGCCGTAGCGCTCCCACTGCCTCACTTGATCGTGGTTGCTGAAGAAGTATTCCGGCCAGCCGTGTGCGGGATTATTCTCCACTTCCGCAAAAAGCTTGCGAAACCTTGGCGCGGAGAGCTCGTTCACATCAGCGATCTGAAAGTCCATGGGTAGCTGCACTTCATCGCTCTGTGCGCCGTACATCTTGCTCAGATCACCAATCGTCGGCTCGTCAGCTTCAGCGATAAGGACGGGGTGATTCGGGTAACTGTCCGCAAGCTTACGGAGTTCGCGAAAAACGTCGTGGACCTCGGGCAGATCATCCGTGTACTTATGCTGGATGTTGCGATCGCCGAAAGCGTTATACCCCGGGAGGTACGGATCGTCGTGTAGTTCGACATCCTCAAAGAGACGCGACACGGCATCCATGCGAAACCCTGAAACACCCTTGTCCAACCAGTAGCGCATAATGCCGTACATGGCCTTGCGGACCTCAGGATTCCGCCAGTTCAGATCGGGCTGCTGCGTGTAGAAATAGTGGTAGTAGTACTGATTTGTTTTGGGGTCGAGCGTCCACGCTGAATGTCCAAACCACGATTGCCAGTTGTTGGGATAGCTTCCATTCTTGCCGTCGCGCCAGATGTACCAGTCGCGCTTTGGATTATTGAGTGAAGACGCTGACTCTTTGAACCACGGGTTCTGGTCTGACGTGTGGTTTAGCACGATGTCCATGATGACGCGGATGCCAAGCGAGTTCGCTGTCTTGAGCAATACGTCGAAGTCGCCCATCGTGCCATACTGCGGGTCGATGGCTTCGTAGTCAGAAATGTCGTAGCCGAAATCCACCTGGGGCGATGGATACATTGGCGTGATCCAGATTGCATCAATGCCAAGATCCTTCAGGTATTGCAGGCGGCTCTCGATACCTTTGATGTCGCCGATGCCGTCGTTGTTGGAATCCTGAAAGCTGCGCGGATACACCTCATAGATGACCGCGTGCTGCCACCACGGATCGTCCTTCCCTGTACTGATGATCGTAGGGCTGTTTTTTACCGAAGGTTGCGCCTGCTGCGCGTAAGACGAAAAGATCTGGCAGAGAAGAAGACATAAGACCGCTGGAATTACGCGCACAACAACCCCCTGAAGCTCGCAACAGCTTATTAGAAGCAGCGCACGGTTGGCAGCTTATTTCGTGCCTTACATCAAAATGGAGATGTCTTGACTAAGAAGATATGTTCATTGCATGTGATGAGAAGGCATAGCGTCTCCCGGATGAAGCGGTGCTTGGCCCAGAGTGAACGTCTTGCGCGGCACGACGGTATACGTCGTAGAGCCCTCAAGTATCCGATACATCTGGTCAACGGGTACGTCACGGAAGATTTGTTCGTTAGGGTAGTTTGCCGGCCAGCGAATGCGGAGTTCGTCAATCTTCCTGGCAGATGCGACACCGATATGCCGTTCCATCGGACTGGCGCCGAAACTGGATACGGACCCGACCGTACGGAACACGTGTCGCACGATGCCCGCATCGTGGAAGATTGCTTCGATACGAGCGCCGTACGCTGCACGATTTGATTTCACGCCTTCCAGTTTCAGCGTGACTGAGTGCCCCGGGTGCCCGGGGTTGCGGTACAGCGCGCTCTGGTACGCATCGCCGACGAAAGCGCCTCCCATTTCCTCGAAAACATCTTCCTGGCCGCGATTCTCAATATCAGCGAAGGCGACTGCGTGGCCTTTCTGCAAATGACCGAAGCCGCCGCTCGTTGTTACATCCTGAAACCGGACGCCTCCATCGTTACGGAACATCCTGTTTGGCAGGAGGGATTGGTACGAAGGCTCTCCTGTCCCCAGGTAGACGTCAAGCCAGCCATCATTATCCAGATCACCGAAATTGGATCCCATCGTAAGTGCGGCGCGGTCGATGCGTGCGGTGTGAGACACGTCGGTGAACGTGCCGTTATGGTTGTTGCGGTATAGGTGCGGCATACCAGCATCGGCGGGAAGGCCAGCTTCAAAACGGCCTACATCCTGCATAGACCCGGCGTAGTAACCAGCCGTGAAGATGTCGGGCCATCCGTCGTTGTTGTAATCGAAGAACCAGGTGGCGAACGTGTTTCCTTTCGGTATGACGCCGGCATTTGCGGCTACATCCGTGAAGCGCCAGTGAGCCGGATCTGGATGCACGAGATCAGCGGGTCCATCATTGCGCAGCAGGCGATTTTTGCCTTCGCGCACAGAGAGATAAAGATCGGGGCGGCCATCGTTGTTGAAGTCGCCCCAGGCCACGCCTTTGACAAAGCCCTGCTCGCCCAGCCCCATAGCTTTGCCTACCTCGGTGAACGTGCCATCGTGATTGTTGTGGTACAGGCGGGATAGCTGATGATTCCCCGGAGTCGATTCGTAGCCGACAAAAAGATCCAGCCAGCCGTCGTTGTCATAGTCAGCCCAGGCGGCGGTCTGCGTTGGCGCGGCATTCAGAAGACCAGCATGCTCGGTCACATCCTCAAATGTGCCGTCGCCACGGTTCCGCAACAGCGAGAGAGGATAGTTGCCGTACACGCCCCACCAGCCACCGCGCAAAACCATGATGTCGGGATGACCGTCGTTGTCGAAGTCAGTGAGGACGAGGTTCAATCCGCCCAGTTCGCCGCTAAGCCCGCAACGAGCAGTCCAATCGCTAAAGGTACCGTCGCCATTGTTGTGGAAGAGATGAAGTGAATCGAGCGGCCCAGACGAAGACGTTACGATGTCCAGCAAGCCATCGCCATCAAAATCTTCTACAGCGACACCGCCGGCGTGACCGGTTACGTCGACTCCCGCGAGTGACGAGTAATCGAGGAACTCACCCACGTTTGCTTCTGATTCAAAGAGCTTCTCCGGAAGAAGCCATTTTGCGGGCACGTCATACGGATAGCGGCCGAGCTGCATGTAGGCAACATTCAGAAGCCACTGAGATAAGGGATCGTCTGCACGATGTTCCAGCAACCAGGTAAACTCGCGCACCGCACCTTCCGCGCCCGCCGGCAACTTGTGTACGCCTTGCCCTCGTAGCGGGAACACACACGAGTGTTGACCGTGCATGGCGATGCAATTGTCCTGCTCTCCTAAACGCATGTACGCTATGGCGCGAAGCTCATGTACAGCCTCTTCTTCTTTTGCCTGCGGCGGCGCTCCGCCATGTTGCAGAGCCGTTTGAAGATCATCAAGCGTCGACAACGCTGCCCCCGGATCGCCGGCACGGAGCTGCTCGGCGGCGAGTTCGTTCTCCACGAGGCGCTGCTGTTCTGACGTGATCTTGCCGCTGTGCAGGATGGCTGTGAAGTAGGCCGCACGCTGAGCCGGTTTGTTCGGATCGGCTCTCCAGTCGGTGTCATGAAAGATGGCACGGAGTCGAGCCTCCATGGCAATTGCGCCCGGCGAGTCGAAGCGTTCCGCGCCTGGAGTAGAAGCGCCTAACAGAAGCAAGCTGCCAATAATCAAAGCGTTCTTGCAGGCCGGAAGCAGGCGATTCTTCTTGCGATACGCAGGAAGATGATCCTGTTCTCCAGTAACGCTATTCATTGGAGCGTGATGACCTTCGTTACGAAACCGGTACCCTGCGGCATCCTGGTTGTCAGGTTGTCATTGTTCAGGTCTCCGTCAGTCGTCCGGATCACGTGAGCCACATTCGAACGCACCTGGAGCTGCACCGTAGAACCCCCTAGAGCCTCGACGCGCAGCACAGTCTTGCCCGGCAGGTATTGCTCATCCGTGACATGCGGCAGCTTCGTTTCGTCGCCGAAAGCGGCAGTGGGAACCAGAAGTTCTGCTTCGATCCCAGGCAGCGCAATCGTCAGGCGATGCTCGGTGGTGGCCGACGTTTTACATTCAGGGATATGACTTAGGTCTGTTTGGTTGATGAGGCAGAGTGTGACCGGTTTGTCACCTACGGCAACCACCGAGAGAGCACGTGCTTTGCGCTCGAAGCGAAGCGTGTACATCGTGGTGCCGACGCGTACGTGCTCCAAGCTGGCGTGATCCCAGGATGGCGGCAAGTGCGGGTGAAGGACCAGTAGATGATGCGATGCATCTGGCTCCACGCCGAAAAGGCCGCGCGAGGCAGGTGCAAGCGTCATAGCGGACGACCATAGCTGATGCGTGCTGGAGCGGCCGGGCGGTTGATAGAAGCGGCCTGAAAGCAGCTCCGTAACTGCACCCGGATCTTGCACCCAGGTGAGCTGAAGGTTGTGCTGCAGCGCTTGCCAACCGGCCATCGGATGTCCAGCGCGGTACTCGGCCATGGCAGTCCATCCGGTGAAGAGCGGCCACACCGAACCACGGTGATAGCTGATGGGATCATATACAGCATCATCTTCCGACACGGCACGCGTTCCCCAATCCGTCTCAAACGAATGGCCTGCCCACGCGGCAAGAGAGGATTGGCCCTCAGGAAGACCATTAGCCGTCCCCCAGAACGCGACGGAGGGGTAGACTGTGCGGGTCTTATCGAAGGTTGCGTCCGTTTTCTTGCTGAACGCGTAGAGTCCATCAGCCGTGCGATACTCTGCAACGCGCTGAGCGATTTTCGCTGCGGTCTGAGCGGCAGACTCGGCCAGAGTCGTATCGTTCATCCAGCGCGCGAGTTGCGCCATCGCAAAGGTTGCGTCGCGATCGAGCGCAGCGAGATAGAGCTCTTGGTGGGGCTGGCCTGCGGGCCAGTCTTCCACCCATCCGGTGCCCTGGCTGTTGTCGTACACGCCGTCGCCGTCGGAGTCGTGCGTACGCTCGAATTGATAGGCCCGCTGTAGGCTCTGCCAATTCTTGCGAAGGTACGGCAGGTCACCGGTGGCGCGCACGTAATCCTGCATGGCGAGCAGGTAGAGAGGCGTGGCGTCTGCGGCAGCATACTCGTACGGCAGCTTCGACCACGCATCGTCGCCAGTCAGCAGGACGGCTGATTGCGAATACTCATGCATCATCTTGCCGTCGGCTCGCTGGCGTTTAATCAGGAAATCGAGGGCACGGCGCGCAAGTGCATCGTCTCCATAACTGTCGATCGCGTACATCGACCACAGCGTGTCGCGGCCGAAGAACCAGCCGAAGCCGGGGCGAGCTGAGTCGAATGACGGGAACCAACCAGCAACGAGGCCAATCTCGCCTTCAGGTGTTCGCACTTGCGCTTTATCAATCGCGAGTTCCGCCCACTGCAGCGCCTTATCGAACTCTGGATTCGGTGTGTGTGCGATCAAGCGATCGGTGAAAAAGGCATCATAGTAAGCTTTGGTGCGCGCGTAGATTGCAGGAAGTGCCTGCGCTTGCTCTACCATGCGCTGCTGCATAGCCGCGATCGTGGCGTCGTTATTGCGCTCGCCAGGCTTAGGCGCCTGGCAGAGCAGCGGGAAGAGTTTTCCGTGATCGCGCGCCGGCTCGTAGCGCACTCTGAAGACCAGCGGCAAAGCGCGTGGGCGTTCCTGGTAGGGAGACACATCGCCTGGCATCGCGTTGGGCATGCCGATGACGCCGAAGAGCGTGGGGTCATCGGTCGCGATAGAGTACGCGCCACCCGCCCCCATCGCGTGCCAGTTCCATCCGGGCTGACCATGCTGCGCGGCGGGCCACTCCAGCACCATCGATGGTTGCAGAGAGACGGTGAGCGTTGCGGGACTGATGGACTCAATCTCGAACAGAATGATTCCGCCCAGTCCATCATTGCCTTCGCCTGCCGGTACGAACATGTGCTGCCGGACGGTGATGGCAGCGTGTGAGTAGGTGATCGTGGTGTGGTCAGGGCTAACGTCGATGCGAGCGGCAGTGCTGTTCAGATCAATGGGAACAGGGTAGCCATCCAACTTCGCACTGACTCGGAGCGCGCTGAAAAACTTCAGCGGTAGTTGCCACAACTCGACTGAGCCATCCTGCATGCCGAGAATGGCCCCGCTTGTGCCAGTGACGGTGAACGGTCGATTCGGTATGGCGGGTTCGTGAATGGTGAGGGAGTTTTCGGGGAGGTCAAAGTGCGGCGTTGCGAGTAGAGAGCTATTTGCCGTCTGTGCACGCAGCATGAAGCTACATACTGCCAAAGCAGCGAAACCAGCCCGACCGGTAAAGGAGAATCTCATGAGCGTGTAAGCACGAAAGATCTAGTGGCCGAGGTGGTGCTGCATATCCTCAAGCGAATAGCCCTTCGTTTCGGGATAGATGAACAACACCACGAAGAACTGAATGACGGTAAAGGCTGCAAAGACACCGAAGGGTATGGCCTTTGAAGAGCGCGCGATGATGGGAAATGTCCACGCAATCGCAGCGTTCATGATCCAGTGCGAGCTGCAACCCAGGCTTTGTCCCTTAGCGCGAACGTTCGTGGGAAAGACCTCGCTCAGATACACCCAGATGACTGAACCCTGCGAGATGGCGAAGAAGATAATGAATGCGACGAGAAGCGGCAGCAGCAAGGCCTGATGCGACTTAGTTCCGAAGACATAGGCGACGCCGGCCAGGCAAAGTGCGTCGCCCGTAGCTCCTAGCAGCAGCAGCTTCTTGCGTCCGAATTTATCGATGATGCTGATACCCAAGAGCGTCGCCAATAGATTAGCTGCGCCGATCGCAACGGCCTGTAGGTCAGCAGAAACGCTGCTAAACCCCGCGCTCTTGAAGATGTCGTTGAGGTAATACAGAATTGCGTTGATCCCCGTCATCTGGTTGAAGAAGCCGACGGTAATTGCCAGAAAGATCGGGAAAAGATACCGCTTGGCAAACAGGCTATGCTGCGCGGCTCCGCCTTCTTCCTGAAGTGATAGCGCGATGGCATCGACTTCTGCTTTGGAGTCCGGCGATCCCATCCGCGCCAAGACAAGAATTGCTTCATCGATGCGGTTCTGGCTAACGAGCCAACGGGAGCTGTGCGGCACTGTGAACAGCATGATCAGGAAGAAAATCGCCGGAGCCGCGGCAATGCCGAGCTCCCAACGCCATACCAGCATGCCAGTAACAAAGTGCGCGATGACGGCATTGGAGAGATACGCCAGTAGGATGCCAACAACGATATTGATCTGAAACAGTCCTACCAAACGTCCACGCCACTTCGCCGGCGCCAACTCTGCAATGTACACCGGTCCTAAGACAGATGACCCGCCGATTCCCAAGCCACCGATGAAGCGAAACACAAGGAACATCGGCCAATTGAGCGCCAATGCGCAGCCGATCGCTGAGGCAACGTACAACACGCCGAGCCACCGCAAAGCTGCACGGCTGCCAATCTTCTGGCCAAGGATGCCGCTGGTCATCGAACCGATCACTGTGCCAATCAGTGCGATGGCAACAGTGAAGCCCAGTTGGCCGTCGGTGAGGCTGTACTGCTGGGTCAGCGGATGCGTTGCACCGGCGATGACTGCAGTGTCAAAGCCAAACAGCAGGCCACCGAGAGCGCCAGTAAGAGCACTCTTAACCAAAAGGAAGACAGCTCGTTTCTGTGGGGCTTCCATGCGGTATACCTTTGCCTAAGAAGATGAGTCTGGTCATGTACGGTCTGCGACAAACAGACCGTGATGCTTACTGAACGCTGGCTATCCAACTCGTGTATGGCGGCAGAACAACGTTGGTGAGCGACGTCACGGGCTGAAGAGAGGGATCAGAGGTCATCAAAGTTTTTGCGGTCTGCCCGGTGATGCCAGTTCCCGAAAGATCCAATGTAATTGTTCGCGGCTGCGCACTCATATTCACGGCTATAACCACCGGCGCACTACCGGCCGGAGCCGTGCGTACGTAGCTGAGAACGTCAGCGTTGTCTTTGTTCAGCATGACGATGCCACCTTCATGCAATGCAGCGTTCGAGCGGCGCAACGCAAGCAGTTGCATGTACCAGTTAAGCAGGGAATCGGGCGCACCTGTTTCCGTTTGTACGTTGATTTTTTTGTAGCTCTTGGGGATCGGCAGCCAGGTGTTTGAATTTGTGGAGAATCCAGCCTGCGGTCCGGGCGTCCATTGCATTGGCGTACGTTCGCCATCGCGACCCTTTTCTTTCGGCCACCCAGTGATTCCGATTGGGTCTTTCACATCTTCCTTGCGAGCCGGTGTGGTCGTCGGCATGCCGATCTCCGCGCCGTAGTAGGACATCGCCGTAGCTCGCGTCGTGAAAAGCATCGTGGCGATCAGCTTGGCGATCTGATTGGTGTGCTTGCCATCCGTGAAGCGATCGATAGAGCGAACATTGTCGTGGTTGTCGAAGACGAGCAGCGGCTGAGATCCGTGTATCTGCGTTTCTACTTCGGAGATGTACTGGCGGAAGACAGCCGCGTTGAGTGGAGACGTGCCCTTCTTTGGACGAGGGAAGCCGACCAGCATGTCCATCGGTAGTTGCAACTCATTGTGCTGCGCACCTCCATACCACTTATCCAACTCGACCGTGTTTGGAAGGTACGTTTCACCAATCAACACACGGTCACCCGGATACTTTGAAACCATCGCCCGCATACGGCGGATGACGCCATGTACTTCCGGCAGGTTGTCGGTGTAGATCGTATTCAGATTGGGATCGCCTTGAGCGTTGAGGCCGCCCTTTTCGGGCTCGTTCCGCAGCTTCGTATCTTCGAAGAGTGTAGGCACAGCATCGAGCCGAAAACCGGCGACGCCCTTGTCAAGCCAGAATCCCATGCTGTCAAACATCGCCTTCTCAACTGCCGGATTGCGCCAGTTCAGGTCTGGCTGCTGCTTGTAGAACTTGTGATAGTAGAACTGCTTGCGCGCGGGTACCCACTCCCACGCCGAGCCTCCAAACACCGATACCCAATTGTTGGGTGGGACCATGCCCTCATGCTCATACTTCTTTTGATAGTCGGTAAGCCCCGATGTACTAACGGGAAGGCCGTCGTTCCACACGTACCAATCGGCCTTTGGATTCGTGCGAGAGGCTGCCGATTCGAGGAACCACTGGTGCTTGTCAGAGGTGTGATTCAGAACGAAATCAAGAACAATCCTGACGTTGTGTGCCTTTCCTTGAGCAATCAGCTTGCCCATGTCGGCCATCGTGCCGTACTGCGGGTCCACGGCAACGTAATCCGAGACGTCGTAGCCAAAATCAACCTGTGGCGAAGGAAACATCGGCGCAATCCATATGGCATCGACGCCCAGTTTCTGTAGATAGTCAAGGCGCTGCGTGATGCCGTTCAGATCACCGATCCCATCCCCGTTTGAATCCTGAAAGCTGCGTGGGTATATCTCATAAACGAAGGCGTGTTTCCACCATGTTTCGTCATGGCTCGGTGTGGCAGCGAGCTTGTCTGGAGATACAGCGCCATTCGGCAAAGCCTTGTGAGCGATTTGTGCACCGAGAGAGGCAGACACGAGGCAAGCAGCTACAGCCAGCGACGACAAAAAGCGCATATAGACTCCAGGAATCAAATTGACGAGGACGGCCAAACATACCATGCACGATTTGCGAGTGTCGAACGACCGAAGCGGGTGAGGGCAAAGGCGGAAGTGAAGTCAACTGCTACTTCGCCTTTAGCAGCGCCTTGCCTTTGCCTTCAACAAGAGTCGCGAAGCGGTCTGCGGGCGGCACTTCAAAACTCTCGCTCTCGCCATTCGGCCAGCGAACGGAAATACTGTTCAGTTCAGCCGCATTTCCCAGTCCGAAATGCAGGCGCAGATCGCTCGAGCTGTTGTAGCTGGAACCGGATCGCACTTCATCGACCCAGACACGAGACTTGCCGGCCTGTGTTCCAGTCAACGTGACGCGAGCACCGATGGCATCGTGATTGGACCGCGTGCCGATCAAGTGCAGACCAAGCCAGTGATTGCTGTTCTTTGCTTCGTTCACCAGCAGCATGGGACGATCATCAAGATTGTTGACGACGGCTTCCAGTCGGCCGTCATTCCACAGGTCAGCCACTGCGAGGCCACGTCCGGAAAGGCGCTCTGTCAGTCCTGGCCCTGAGCTTTTTGACAGATCGCGAAACTGCCCATTCCGCAGGTTGTAGTAGAGAAAGCGCGGTTCCTTGAAGGTCGAGCCAAGCTGTGCTTCATCGACCTCTGGATACACGTGTCCATTGACGACAACCAGGTCCGGGAAGCCGTCATTATCCACGTCCGCAAACATCGCGCCCCATCCAAGTGCGTCAGTATTTACCGCAAGCCCCGCGGCTGACGTGTTATCGGTGAACGTGCCATCGCCGTTCGCGTGGTACAGCGTGGATGTGTCATCAGAAAAGTTTGTTTTAAAGATGTCCAGGTGGCCGTCGCCGTCGTAGTCCGCGGCCGTCGCGCCCATACCCGCTTGCTCACGGCCATCTTCGTTGTAGGCGACGCCCATCTCCGGTGCTGTATCTGTGAAGGTGCCATTGTGATTGTTGTGATACAGAATTGCAGGTGTGGAGTCGCAGGCCATGTAAATGTCGGGCCAGCCGTCCTCGTCATAATCAAGCGTGGTCACGCTGAAGCAGTAATGTCCCAGGGTCTTCTCGAAGCCGCTCGGCTTTGAAACGTCTTCGAACTTACCGCTTCCGACATTATGGAAAAGAATGTTGGGCGCGCTTGGCAATCCTCGCGGACCGCACATCACCGGTGCCCCCTTCCACATGCAACCGGCTTCAGCGCCTGGCTTTGGTGTCTTTGCTAAATTGAAGTGCACATAATTTGCGATGGCAAGATCGACTTTTCCGTCGCGATCGTAGTCAACGAACGCACAGCCTGTGCCCCATTCTTTGCCGCTGCCCGCGACACTAGCAAGTTCAGCGACTTCTTTGAAGAACTTGCCGCCTTCGTTATGGAAGAGACGATTGTGACCGTAGCCCGTGATGAAGAGATCGTCGAAACCATCATTGTCGTAGTCGCCGACACAGGCGCCCTGTCCCCAGCCCACTGAGTGCAGACCCATCTTCTCGGTGACATCCGTGAAGGTGCCGTCATGATTATTGTGAAAAAGATGACTAGTGGGTGCGGCTGTCGCATTCGCATCCTGGTTCAATGCTTGGCCGTTCACAAGAAAGATGTCAGGCCAGCCATCGTGGTCGTAATCAATAATGGCTACGCCGGAACCGGTGGCTTCGATGATGTAGTGTTTGGCTTCGGCACTTCCGTTGACATTCTTTACCGTAAGACCCGCAGCCGGAGCTACGTCCACGAACCATGCAGGTGGGGCGTGTTCTGTTGTTGCGGGATATGGATGCGAAATCCCGGAGAACTTCTGGGCGCTTGCTAAGTACGTCAGCACTGAGAGCAACGCAGCGAACGCCAGGCACGAATGCTTCACAAGGCGGCCTTCTTTGCCGCTGCTGAAGCTGTGCTTCCCATAGGCATGGTCTTCGTGATTTGGCCGCCCTCGCGAATCACGTACAGCTTACCTGCTGCGAGATCCTTCACCAGATCTTTCGTTCCTGATGGCCACGTAATTTCGATGGAGTCAGCCTTCGTCGCGAGCTCCAAACCGAAATGCAGGCGCAGGTCATTTTGCGAATAGTAGCTTCCACCGGAGCGCACCTCGTCGATTTGCCGAAGAGGTTTGCCTGGCTGGTTTTCAGCCGTCACCGCAACGCGCGCGCCGATACCCGCACGATTGCTCTTTGAGCCAATCAACCGCAGCTTAATAAAATTTCTTCCGGGCGCGCCAGGAGTGGCGTCACAGCGAAGTAGTTGCGGAATAGAGTTCACACAATTCACGACGACATCAATGTCACCGTCGTTGTCGTAATCTCCGAAAGCACAGCCTCGAGCGGGAGCGGCATCCGTGATCCCTGTCCCGCCACGATCGGTAACTTCTTCGAACTGTCCGTTGCGGAGATTGCGGTAAAGGTATTTATGCTCCGCGTAGGGGGCCTCAATATGCGAGCTGTCAACTTCCGGGTATACGTGCCCGTTCGAGATGAAAATGTCCAACCAGCCGTCGTTATCCGGATCGAAGAATCCCACCCCCCAGCCCAGATAACGCGTGTTGATGCCTAACCCCGAAAGATACGTATGATCTTCGAAAGTGCCGTCGCCGAGATTGAGATAAAGCGAGTCGGTATCTCCGGCGAAGTTCGTCTTGACGATGTCAAGTAGGCCATCGCGGTTAAAGTCGCCGACGCTGACACCCATGCCCGCCTGCGGCTTGCCGTCCGGCGAATAGGCAATGCCGCTCTCGATGGCTTCATCCTTGAATGTCCCATCCTTCTGATTGCGATAGAAGGTGGCGGCAGTCGAATCATTCGCGACGTAGATATCAGGCCAGCCGTCGTTGTCGAAGTCGGCGACTGTGATGCTGAGGGCGTAGGTACCAATGGTGTCGAGGATGCCGGCCTTCGCGCTGACGTCAGTGAACGTTCCATCGCCGTTATTTCTATAGAGGATGTTCTTGCCACCATCAAGACCGGGCGGCCCGCAGGCAACTTGAATGCCCTTGTACGCGCATCCTGCGGCTTCCGGTAAAGGCGCCGTCTTGATGTCGAAGTCGATGTAGTTGGCCACGAAAAGATCGAGATGGCCGTCCCTGTCGTAATCGAGAAACGCGCACCCCGAGTTCCAGCGCGTCTTCTTCTGCAGCAAACCCGCTTTGGCGGTTACATCCGTAAATGTTCCGTCACCATTGTTGCGATACAGCGCATTCTGCCCGTAGTAGCTGACGAACAGATCGTTCCATCCGTCGTTGTTGTAGTCACCGACACAGCAGCCCTGTCCCCAGCCGCTCCTACCGAGTCCGCTTTTGAGCGTTACATCAGTGAAAGTGCCATCGCGATTGTTCTTGAAGAGACGCGAAATAGGCGCTTCGCCTTTTGGAAAGCCCTCGAGCCGCGAGCCGTTCACCAGGAAGATGTCGAGCCAGTCGTCATGGTCGTAGTCAAAGAAAGCGACACCGCATCCAGTCGTCTCAAGCAGAAAGCGGTTCTTGTGCTCGCCGCCGTAAATCGTTTTTGCGTTGAGCCCGCTTTCGCGTGCGACATCCACAAAGCTGTATCCGAGCGGCGTTCCGGTAATGGGTGACGGCATGAGTTTCGGCGCAGGACGCGCAGGCGCGTTATAAGTCTGTCGCGAAGTTCCAGATGTGGTTTGTTGCGCGGGCGCAGCCTGAGCGAGAACATCATCGAACGACAACACAAGAGCTGTACGCGACAGCGATGAAAGAAATGTTCGACGAGACCAGCTCAATTGTGTGTGCCCTTCCAGCGCTGTCACGCAGCCTAACCAGACAGCACAATAGCTGATGCTGTTTGCGGGTTGAGTATACGAAAGGCCGTTCCGCGAGAGCAAAGCGCAAGCGTTAGCGCGCCGATAGCGAAGTGTTTGATGTGGCTTTCAGTGCCGCAGCCTTTCGTTGCTCTTCTGCAGCGTCGCTCCTGCGCCCGGCACGCGTGTACGCCTCGGCGAGCGCCATGTGTATTTCGGCGAGCGAGGGATCAGCTATTTGTGCAGTTTGAAGTTGTGCGATCGCTTCTGCGACGTGTCCTTGCGCAAGTAGTGTTCGGCCGCTCTTGAGGTTGAATTGAGCCTTCTGTCTGTTTGCAGCTTCTCGGCTAAGCTGCGCCGCGAGCTTTCTCTCACTCGCTGCGCTGTCTTTGTCTCCACGTTCGGCGTAGATGGCGGCTAGAGTAATGTGCAGGCTTGGTTGATCCGGCTGGAGCTCAATGGCGCGCCGCAAGGAAGCCTCTGCTGCGCTGGCATCGCCACCTTGCTTTTGTACGCTGCCGAGCAGCGCCCACGCATCCCCGTTCGCTGGCTGCAATGACACCGCTTTCTTCAACAGCGCGGCAGCTTCGGAAAAGCTCCCGCGCTGCATCTCGATGACGCCGAGCGTATAGGCGGGATCCGGCAGCTGGGGGTCCAGCTCGGCAGCGTGTTTCAGCTCCTCGACTGCCGCAGGGATGTCGTCCTTCAGCTTGTAGGCGAGTCCGAGGTTGTAATGAAGCTGCACGTTCTGCGGCTCGAGAGACAGCCCCGCGCGGAACTGCTCGATGGCATGATCAATATCGTTTTGCTGAATGTATGCCGCGCCGATGTTCTCACGCAGTGTGGCGGTGCGATCACCAGCGGCGAGAGCATGTTGGTATACACGCAATGCTTCTCTTGCATCCCCGGTTTGCACCAGGGCCAGCCCGTAATTCGTCAGAACGTGAGTGTCGTTCGGCCTGCTCTGCGCAACAGCCGCGAACAACGGTAGTGAGCTCGCCGAATCGCCTGTGTTCTGGAGCGCGAGGGCAAGCTCATACTTCGCGTCGACTGCGTCTGGAGACGCAGCCAACGCTTTGCGAAGCAACGCAACCGCTTCTGCGTCGCGACCGGAAGCAGCGAGTGCCCGCCCCAGCTCAATCGAGGTTGCTGCGGAGGAGTCACCTA
The DNA here is from genome assembly GCA_903970445.1 of Verrucomicrobia bacterium Tous-C9LFEB. Classification (GTDB taxonomy): domain Bacteria; phylum Acidobacteriota; class Terriglobia; order Terriglobales; family Acidobacteriaceae; genus Granulicella. The sequence continues at coordinate 41,742 of CAJCIP010000057.1, forward strand.
AGAACTGAGCGCTTTGTAGCTCGGTGACGGCGGACTGAGGGCGATTTGTTGCTAGGAGAAGGCTGCCGAGGTGCCTATGCGCTGACGCCAGCTTCGGGTCAGCTTCCAGAGCGCGCTCGAAGGCTCTTTCCGCATCGCCGTACCTGCCCTGCTGCGCCAGGAGTGCACCTAGTGCGTCTCTTAGGGTCGCATTTTCAGCATCACGCAGCAACGCTTGCTCCACCACACTTTGTGCTGTCGAAACTTTCCCAGTCGCTGCGAGCGCTGATGCGTAGCTGAAAGCCTCATTCGAGGTAAGAGCAAAGTCAGAGCGCTCTCGTACAGCGTCGAACGTCTGAACGGCGTTTGCACTCTCGCCAAGCCGGATATACGCGACCCCCATGCTGACCGCAGCGCGTGTGTCGTTGGGATCAAGCCTCAGCGCTTCCTGAAACTGGCTAACAGCCTTACGAAACTCACCCTCTGCGAGCAGCACAGTACCGAACGCAGTGTGAGCAGGCGCAATTCCAGGAGCTTCCCTGACAAGGCGCGCGAAAGCGAGATGCGCTTCGTTCAGATTCCCGCTTCGAAAGGCTTCTGACCCTGCTTGAAAAAGCCGAGTTGCTTCTCTGGTGTTCAGCGCAGACGTGTGCGGCGCTTGACCGCTGGCCGTCATACCCGCTGCGGCCGCAAGTGCTAAAGCAATGACCGCGCCGCGCGACCTCTGAGTCATGACTTCTACATTCTACTTAGGGGTGCACTATGCAGCCTAACGTGTATTCCCATTTTGTAAGCGGTTACTCGATAGCACTGTCTAATGACTGGATTTATGTCGCGTCACACTCCATCGAAAGGATGACTTGACAGTCCACCAGGCGAGTGGATAGTGTTCCGCAGACTCACGAAGCAGGTACAAACCAGTCGTGTAATCCAGAAATCGCTCCGATGCGATTCCTCGTTTACCTGAGTTCGCTTGAAATGCAGTTTTTGGGAGGAAGTGTATGAACAAACTTAGAGGAGCATGGTTCACCGGTGCCCTTGCTTTGGTGCTCGCTCCGTGCGGCGCTTTTGGCCAGGCGATTTACGGTTCCATTTACGGAACTGTGACGGATCCGACCGGCGCAGCTATTCCTAACGCGCAGGTAATCATCACGGACACCGCAAAGGGAACCAGCCAGACTGTACCGGCCAACTCCAACGGTGAGTTCCGTGTCGAGCACCTCATACCGGACACCTACTCCGTCAAGGTAAGCTCCCAGGGCTTCAAGTCCTACCAGCAAAACGCAATCCAGGTGTTTGCGGATCAATCCGTAAAAGTCGAAGCGGCCTTGCCGATTGGCGGTTCGGGCGAAACAGTCGAAGTGAATGCCGACGCCGTACCGCAATTGAAGACAGATCGCGCCGACGTTGCAACGACGTTCAGTGCAAAGGACATTGGAGAGCTTCCAATTCCGGACCACAACTTTACGAATTTGCAGCTTCTGCTTCCTGGCGCCGTGCAGCTTGGATGGGCGCACGCTGCTTCAGAAGATCCTCAAGGCTCCAAACAGATTCAAATCGATGGCCAAGCGTTTGGAGGCGTGAACTACACACTCGACGGCACCGATAACCAGGACGCAATCCTCGGCATCATCGTCATCAATCCCAATTATGAATCCATGTCGGAAGCGAAGATCGCCACGCAGAACTTCGACGCTGAGTTCGGCAAGGCCGTGGCTTCCGTCCAGACGGTGCAAACGAAGTCGGGAACGAATCAGTTCCATGGCTCTTTGTTCGACAATCGCGAAAGCAATGCGAATCTCGCACGTGACCCGTTTACGCAGACACCATCTGCTCTTCAGAATACCCCGTTTCCAGGAGGGTTGAAGAATCAGTTCGGCGGTTCGGTTGGTGGGCCCATAATCAAAGACAAGATTTTCTTCTTCGGCGACTATCAAGGTGTTCGCCAGAAGTCGGGAGCCTCAGGTGTAGGAACAGTTCCTTCGCTTCAAGTCTTGCAGAGCTGCACAGGCGCGACGAACGCTTCCAATGGACAGCCTGGCTGCGATTTCAGCCAGTACACCAATGCTTCCGGTGTGGACACGACGACTGGCATCGGGCTTCATCAGCTCTATGACAATTCGACCGGAACGCCCGTCGCATATGCCGGTAACATCATTCCTCTGAACCGGCTGTCTCCACAGGCGCTCAACCTCTTCAAGCTGCTGCTGGCTAACGGAAAGACACCGAACATCAATACCGGCTCAACACTAGGCGGCCTCACAAATAACTATGGCGGCAGCGGCACAGGTGCTTTCAACAGCAACCAATGGGACGTTCGCGGTGACGCTACATTGAGCCAGAAAGTACATCTCTTTGGCCGCTTCAGCCGTTTCACCGATGTGCTCAGTGGTCCTAGTCTATTTGGCTCGGCTGGTGGACCCGGCCTTGGTATCGGTGGATACGGCGGTGTATCGCAAGGTGCAAATGACAGCGCCGCAGCCGGTGCCGATATCGCGATTAACTCAAAGCTCGTCACCGACGTTCGTCTCGGTTACTTCCGGTACAACATTATCACCCGTAAGAATGACCCCAGCAACGCGAATCTTCCCTTGCTGGGTGAGAACGTAAACGGGACGGTTGCAACACAGGCAATCGCGACGAACTTTGGAACCCCTGATATTGACATTGCGGATCTCAACTCGACGTCTCCAACTGGCTTCCTTTCAAATGACAACGGGCAGAATACGGGTCCGCAGTTTGGTAGTGGATTGCAGATGAATCACTGCAACTGTCCGCTGAAAGAAAAGGAAGACCAGTTCCAAATTGTAAACAACTGGACGAAGACGATCGGCAACCATGAAATCAAGTTCGGCGTCGACTTGCGATACGCCCGGAACCTGCGTGTACCGAGTGACACCGACCGCACTGGCCTGAATAAATTCGCAAATGCGCCAACGTCCAACGGGACGATCGGTGGCCTCGGCTTTGCGAGCTTCATCCTCGGTGATGTTTCCAGCTTTGGCCGGTATACCAGCACCTCCACAAACGCAAAAGAGTTCCAGCCTCGTGACTACTTCTACGCGCAGGACACATGGCGAGTCACTCCGAAATTGACCGCAAACCTTGGACTCCGTTATGAGTACTACGCTCCGGAACGCGTCAACGGTGCCGGCAATGGTGCTCTGCTGAACCTCGCAACCGGCTTCATCAACGTTGCCGGAGAGGGCGGGCTCCCGCTAAATATGGGCGTCGCTGCTGCCAAGAATACCTACAATCCGCGCATCGGTGTGGCATATCAATACAACGAGAAGACAGTCATTCGTGCCGGTTACGGTCGTAGCTTCGATCTCGGCGTATTTGGTTCAACCTTTGGGCACGTAGTGACGCAAAACATCCCGGTGTTAGCCAACCAGTCTCTCACCGGTACGGGTGGCAACACCAGCTACGCGTTCAACCTATCCGACCCAACGAACACTGCTGTTCCGGGTGTCGGCAAGCCCGCAAACGCAACCAGCCCGCTGTCGAATTTCGTTCCGCCCGCAGCGAATTCAAGTGGGCAGATTCCGATTACGGCAATCGTTCCCGGGACGGGCCAAACGATCGGTCAATCTGTGAGTGTGAAGGCACGCCCATTTACGGAGCGTCTACCGACCCTCGATGCATGGAACGCGGCAATCCAGCGCTCTATTACCCCAACTCTCTCGATTGAAATTGCGTATGTCGGTAACAAGGGCACGCACACTTTGAGCGACGGAGACGGCAACAACACCAACCCAAATGAGGCAGCCATCTTCCTTCCCGTTAGCTACAACCTGGTTTCGAATCAACCACTCCACTACGATCCCGCGGGTGGCACTTGCCTGGCGGGTACGGCGAATTGCTTTGGCTCATCGCTCATCAACGCTACCGGCGCGACCTCGAACCAAACGCTGTTGCAGCGCTACACAGACGGTGGCAGCCTCGCTGCCTGTCCCAACGGCATTTGTAACTGGACGCAGGGCATCAGCTATTACGGTGACGACCAGGACACACACTACAACGCTGTGCAAACGAAACTAACCAAAACTTTCTCGCAGGGCTTCAACATCAACCTGAACTACGCCTACCAGCGCGGCGTGGACAACGCGAGCAACTTCGCCACATGGAACAAAGGCATCGTCCGCATTAACGATCAGGCGATTCGCCGCAGTGCGTTCACGGGTTACGGACTCTGGCGTCTTCCATTCGGCAAGGGACAGGCATTCGCCAATCACGGTGGATCCTTCATGAACGCGCTGGTCAGCGGATTTGAGTTCAGTCCGGTGGTCTCGTGGCAGAGCGGTTTGCCTTACACGCTCGGATTTAATAACTGCAATGCTACGATTCCCGGCGATGCCCCATGCCGGCTGAATGGAAGCGCGAACCGGCTGAAAACCACTCTCCAGGGTGTTCCTGGCAGCGGTGCGGGTGTCTCGTTCTTCAATCCGATACCGAATGTATGCGCAGGCAATAACCCGCAGGGATTCACCTGCCCTGGGCTTGACACAATCGGAAACATCGGTGGCAACACAGCATTTGGACCGAACTTCTTCAACAGCGATATGTCCATCTCAAAGAACATTACGTTCCACGAACGGTTCACGGCGCAGTTTAGGATGGACGCGTTCAACGCAGTCAATCACATCAATTTCGGCAATCCGAACGGCACAGTCGATCAAGCAAATGCAGGTTCTATCACTGGCGGACCGTTTCCGGCCGGCATTGGTGGAACCACCAACCCACGGCAACTACAGTTCACGGTGCATCTAGCGTTCTAAGTTGCTTCGATCCTCTGCGTGGGAAGAGCTTCGGCTCTTCCCACGTTTTTTGTGCCACACTGAATTCTGAAGTCCGAGCATGATGCGTAGTCTCCCCAGGGTCGTCACAAACTTCGTTTTCCTCACCGTTGCGGCCTGCTTGTGTTACAACTCTCTCGTCAAAGCACAAACAACGTCAGGTAGTGCGTCAACGAGCGTGCCGGATGCCGCTTCAACTGTCGAAGAAGTTCGTCGTTTAATTCAGACGGGCAGAATTGACCAGGCTCTTCGCGAACTTGACGCCGCTCTGTTGAAGACTCCGTCGCAACCAGGTTTGCAACGCCTGCGAGGGAATGCTTTTTACGCCGCAGGGCGTTTGAAGGAAGCAGATGCGGCCTTCGCGTTAGCGTTGTCAGTTGATCCCGCAGATTTGGAGTCCGCCCAGATGCGCGGACTCACGTTGTTTCGGCTGGGCCGTCCGGCAGATGCGATTCCGCTGCTCGAGCAAGCGCCTGGAACCAACCTCCAGACCAAAGCAGATCCTTCCTATGTTTTGGCTCTCTGTTACATCGACACACGGCGCTACGACGACGCACGCCATGCCTTCGCAGCACAGTATGGATTCGCGCCAGACTCTGCACCGGCGTTTCTGTTGGCTGCGCGGATGCTGCTCCGGCGCGAGTATCTTCCGGTAGCTCAACGATTCGGGACACGCGCGCTTGAACTGGATCCCGGTCTTCCGCTCGCCAACGAGCTTCTAGGGGAGATCGCTTTAGCGGGTAACCACTTTGATGAAGCCGCAACCTTCTTCGAAAAAGAGCGCGCGCGCAATCCTCTGGAGCCGAGTGTGTACGACAGGTTGGGCGACACGTACACACGGGCGGCACGTTACGCCGATGCTCGCCGCGTTTTGCAGCAGGCAGTGTTGCTGGAGCCTAACGCGACCGGCCCCTATATCCTGCTTGGCAAGGTCACTTTGAAGGAGAATGATCCGGTGGCCTCTCTTACATACCTGCAGCGCGCCGAGCAGATGGACCCTGCGAACTACATTACGCACAATCTGCTTGCGCAGGCGTATCGCTCGCTTGGCCGCCAGGCGGACGCCTCGCGCGAGCTGGAACTCACGCACAAGGCCCAGGCCGCAGACACGCCCAAGCTCAGTTCTCCGCAGTAAGGCCGTTGAATGGCAGCATGGATGAAGGCCCCGTCGACAATCTCCGAGATATACGCAAGACCCCCGCGTTCTGTCAGCGCAATCATAGGCGCTAGTCTGGTCTGCCTCATTCTGGGGTTCTTTGTCCAGGGACCGGCGGCTTTCGCGCGTGACCAAGCCAACGTACCTGCTGAGGATCCGGATAAACGCTGCGCCGCGTGTCATGCCGACGTCTACCGCCAGTACCAGAAAAGTTCTATGGCGAGAGGAAGCGGCACAGCTCTCCAGGGCTTCATTCCTGGGCAATATGCTCACGCTGCTTCCGGCGTGGATTTTCGCGTTTTTTTGAGAGACGGTTCCGCCCGGATGTCCTACCACCGCGGTGCCACTGCGCAGCGCGCTGCGCTGGATGGAGAGCGCACGCTGGAGTACTTCATCGGATCCGGAGCCAAGGGCCGTACGTTCCTCTACGAGCAAGAAGGCTATTGGTATGAGCTGCCCATCAACTACTACACTCGCAAGGCAGGGTGGGAAATGGCGCCTAACTATAGCGGCGCGACTTCCATGCCCGCTCCGCTTCCCACTGATCCGAACTGCTTGCATTGCCATGCGACGAGTATCAGCAAGCCTCAGCCAAACGCTGCAAACGATTTCGGTGCTGTTCCGTTTGCGCAGGGTGGCATAGGCTGCAACGCCTGCCACGGCGATCCAGCCAAGCATTTGGCCACGGGTGGACGCGGCCCGATCATCAACCCGACGAAGCTGGCACCTGCTGCCAGAGACAGCACATGCCTGCAATGCCATCTGGAAGGAAACGCTGTCGTTTACCGGCCAAATCGCACGTTAGCCGGCTTCAAGGCCGGCGATGATCTCCGAGACACAGCGCTCTATTTCGTCTACGCTAGCCAGGCGATGGGGGGATCGCGAGCAACCAGCCAGTACGAGGCCCTGCTGCAAAGCGCGTGCAAGCGCGCATCTAGCGACAATCTCACCTGCACCACCTGCCATGATCCGCACGGTGACCCGCCGGCGGCCGAACGAGTGAACTATTTCCGTGCTCGATGCCTGAGCTGTCATACCGATCCGGTACTTGCTACAAAACATCATCCAGAACAGCCCGATTGTGCGACCTGTCACATGCCTTCGCGCGATACATCCGACATCTCGCACGAACAGGTGACCGACCACAATATCCAACGCTATCCTGCCGTGCAGACCACGGCGAAGCCTCAACCCGGCGAGGATCTGGTGGCCGTTGGTGCCCTGAAAGTGGATGATCGCGAATTGGGCCTCGCCTACTCCCAGCTAGCACAACGAGGCGATCGGAAGGCCGGTGAGCGCGCCCTTTCGCTTCTAGTTAAAGCCGAGAAGTCCATGGAAGATGATGAGCAAGTCCACCTCAATCTTGGCTTTCTACAGCAGATTTCAGGCAACTCGGTTGCTGCCCGCACGGAGTATGAAACGGTGTTAAAGCAGAACAAGTTTGAGGCCTCAGCCTTGACTAATCTGGCCGTACTCGATGCCCGAACTGGCGATCTTGGTCACGCAATGACGCTCTTGCATCAAGCGATCGATGCCGATCCGGCTCGCACTGCTGCTGGCCTGAACCTTGCTTTTCTGGAGTGCAGGCTTGGCCATGTTGCTGAGGCCCGCAGAATCGCCAGCCGACTGCGCGAATTCAATCCTGATTCGCCCGAGCTTCTTATTTTCACGCGAACGGGTTCGTACGGGGGACAAAGCTGCGCCGCAATGCTCACCGGGGAAGTCACTCCGGCGCCGATGCTGCGTTCGCTTCACTAATCCGGCAAAGTTTATCCTTGCTGCAATACGAGAAAACTGTTGAAGGACATCATGAAAGATACAGGCTCACTTGGACCTCTCACGTTAGAACCTTTGCTTGTCGAGCGCATCTGGGGCGAAGAAAAGATCCATGACTGGTATCCGCAGCCAGCGCCCGGAACACGCATTGGCGAGGTTTGGCTGACTGCCGAGGAGTGTCGCGTCGAAGGTACGTCAGAAACGTTGCGCGCGACCGCTTCCCGCGCATCCGTGGCGCTCGGCAACGAACGCCGCGAAGGCTTCCCACTTCTGATCAAGCTGCTTTACCCCCACGAGAAGCTTTCGGTGCAAGTTCATCCGAATGACGAACAGGCTGCCGAACGCCTACATGAACCACGGGGCAAGACGGAATGCTGGTATGTACTTTCTGCTGAGCCCGGTGCGCAGATAGCTCTTGGCTTCATGGAAGATCTGAATGCTGCCGAGATGCGGAACGCGATAGATGATGGGACGATCGAAAGCAAGCTGCGCCGTATCACCGTGAAGGCTGGTGACATGTTCCTGGTAGACGCGGGTACGGTGCATGCCATAGGGCCGGGCATGGTGGTGCTTGAGACCCAGCAGTACAGCGACACCACATTTCGTCTTTGGGATTATGGCCGTCCGCGCGAGCTGCACCTCGATGCGGGTCTGGCGGTTGCGCGAAGCCGAACCGCC